>JAFAEZ010000036.1 GCA_023423775.1 Pseudomonadota bacterium | reverse complement strand
TGCGGCCGTTGCCGCCGCCGGTGCGGGTCAGATCCTGGTTGATGCCGGCGGTGGCGGAGACTTGCGGGCGGCCCTGGGCACGGGCGATCGCCACGCCCTCGTCGAGCGTGCGCACCTGGGCGCGCTGCCCGGTGATGGTCGGGTTGCTGTTATAGGTCTGGACCAAAGCCTCGCGCAGCGTATCGGCCTGCGCCACGCCCCCGCTCAGCAATGCCCCCAGACAAGCCCCGGCCAGCAAACCTCCCCGCATACGCTACTCCGCTTCCTCAGAATGTGAATGCCCGGGGCTTCTGGAACCCCGGGAGAATGGCCGACGCCACGTCGGCAAAGGCCGTCATGCCGAAAGCAGAACCCGAACGGCGCCCGATGGCGAGGCGCTGGACCCCGTCCTCGATCACCGAAGCGACCAGGCGCCCGCCGTCGGCAAGCTGCTTGACGATCGCATCGGGCACGAACTCGACCGAGCCGTCGATCAGGATGAGATCATAGGGTGCGCCCTTGGCATGGCCGGCGGTAAGCGGCGCTTCGACGAGTTCCACCGAGGTGTTGCCGAGCGCGGCTCGCGCCGCCGCCACGAGGGTCTCGTCTTCCTCGACTGCGACGACCGACCCGACCAGGCGGGCCAGGACTGCGGCGGAATAACCGGTGGCGGCGCCGATCACGAGCGCCTTGTCATGCGGACCGGGTTGCGCTTCGGTCAGCAGACGTCCGAGCGCCATCGGCGAATTGAGGCCGCGGCCATTGCCGAGCGGAACGATCGCGTCGGCATAGGCCATCGCCGCTCGATCCGCAGGCACGAAACGCTCCCGCGGCACTTCGCCCATCGCCGCGACGACGCGAGCGTCGCTCACCCCTGTGGTGCGCAGCTGGCTCGCCACCATGGCGCGCCGCATCTGGTCGAAATTGTGCTCGGTCATTGGGATTCCTATTCGCATAACTGTCTTAGCGATGCAATACAGCAAAACTGTCTCTGGGGCTTTTATCCGCAAGGGCCGGAGAGGCCAAGCGGCAACTGCCCCACGGAGTCACGTCGCACCCCGGCCAAAAATACTAACATAAGTTGGTGTAACGGCTCCCAAAAAAACTTCTCCTTCGCCGCCACTTCAAATTGATTTTCTCTCCGGAACGGATGTATCCCCATTTCACCAAGAACAGATACGGGGAACGCGGCCATGGATACGCAAGACGAAGACCTGACGCTGCTTACGGCCGATATCGTTTGCGCGCATGTCCGCAACAATGTCGTCGCCGTTAACGATCTTCCTCGGCTGATCAGCACGGTCCACGAAACGCTTGTTGGTCTCGGCCGGTCCTCCAGGGAATCGGAAGTCAAGCAGGAGCCGGCGGTACCTGTTCGTTCTTCGGTCAAGCCCGATTACATCGTCTGCCTCGAAGACGGCCGCAAGCTCAAGACGCTGAAGCGGCACTTGATGGTCGACCATAAACTGACGCCGGACCAATATCGCCAGAAATGGGGACTGAAAGCCGACTATCCGATGATGGCGGCCAATTATGCCGAGCGGCGGCGCTCGCTGGCGAAGGAACTGGGCCTGGGCAAGAAGACCGGCGGGGGGCCGCAGCCCCCCCCGCCGCGCCGCCCCGGCCGCCTGAGCCCGGCCATCACCTTGGAAGAGGCGCGCGGGCGGGCCGCGCGTCCTTTTCCTCCAACTCGCTGTTGACACGGCGAGCAAAGCCGCACAAATCCGCGGCCTCGGCCCGATGGCGGAGTGGTTACGCAGAGGACTGCAAATCCTTGCACGCCGGTTCGATTCCGGCTCGGGCCTCCACTTCCCTTGAAAATCTCGATCCCGGACGGGCCCGCAGCGGCGCACCGTACATCGCTCGTTTACTCGGCGCGGCGGGCGCATTAGCCCTGCGTGCAACACGCGCCGCCGGGCACGAGGCGGTCGCGAAGGGATGAGGAGACTGAAATGGATCGCCGCTCGTTCATGACATCGGCCGGCGCGCTGGCGCTCGGCGCCACGCTTCCCGGCTGCACGACCACTGGGGCCGGCGACGCAGCCGCCCTCGCCCCGGCCACGGCCGGCGGCGAGGACCAGCGCCTGCGGACCATGCTGGACCGATTCTTCTATGCGCGGCTCGACGACAATCCCGAGCAGGCGACCGGCCTCGGCCTCGACAAGGGCGAGCGCGCACACCTGCGCAGCAAGCTCGACGATTACAGCGCCGCCGGACAGGCGAAGGATCTCGCCCGCGCCAAGGCGGAGCTCGCCGAGTTGCGCCAGGTCGACCGCACCCGCCTCTCCGAGGCCGCTGCGCTCGATTATGACGTCGTCGAATATGGCCTGCTCAACCGCATCCAGGCCAGCGAGCGCTTCACCTACGGTTCGGCCGGCGGCCGCTTCGCACCCTATGTCCTGAGCCAGCTCACCGGCCCCTATCGCGGCATCCCGGATTTCCTCGACACGCAGCACAGCATCGAGAACCAGGCCGACGCCGAAAGCTATGTGGCGCGCGTCGCTCAGTTCCCGCGCGCGCTCGACGAGAGCCTTGAGCGGCAGAAGCAGGATGCCGCGCGCGGCGTGTTCGCGCCCGATTACATCCTGGACACGACGCTGAAGCAGCTCCGTTCGCTGCGCGACCAGCCGGCCGCGAACACGCTGCTCGTGGCGTCGCTCGCCCGCCGCGCCAAGGCGGCCGGGCTCGGCGATTCCTACGCCGCCCAGGCCGAGAAGATCGTCGCCGGCGAGGTCTTCCCTGCCCTCGACCGCCACATCGCCACCGTCACCGACCTGCGCGGCAAGGCCACCCACGACGCCGGCGTGTGGCGCCTGCCCGACGGCGCGGCTTATTATGCCGGCGCGCTCAAGGCCGCGACCACGACCAACATGACGCCCGATGAGGTCCATCAGCTCGGGCTGGAGCAGGTTGCCGAGCTCGAGGCGCGGCTCGACCCGATTCTGCGCGGCCACGGCCTCACCCAGGGCACGGCCGGCGAGCGCCTCGCCCAGCTCAACAAGGAGCCGTCGCAGCTTTATCCCAATACCGACGAAGGCCGCGCCGCTTTGCTCGCCGAGCTCAACCGCCATATCGAGCGGATGGACGCCCGCCTGCCCGAGGCGTTCGCGACCCTGCCCAAGGCCGAGGTGGAGGTCCGCCGCGTGCCGCCGCTCATCCAGGCGGGCGCGCCGGGCGGCTATTATGACAGCGCGCCGCTCGATGGCTCGCGCCCGGCAATCTATTACATCAACCTGCGCGACACGTTCGACCGGCCCAAATTCGGCCTCGCCACCCTCACCTTCCACGAAGCGACTCCGGGCCACCACCTCCAGGTCAGCCTCGCCCAGGAATCGGAGGACATTCCGCTGATCCGCCGCCTCGGCGGCTATTCGGCTTATTCGGAGGGCTGGGCGCTCTATGCCGAGCAGCTCGCCGACGAGATGGGCCTCTATGAGGGCGATCCGCTCGGCCGGGCCGGGATGCTGCAATCCTATCTGTTCCGCGCGACCCGCCTGGTGGTCGACTCCGGCATCCACGCCAAGCGCTGGAGCCGCGAGCAGGCGACAGACTATTTCATCAAGACCACCGGGATCGCGCGCGGCCGCAGCCAGGGCGAGATCGACCGCTATACCGTCTGGCCGGGCCAGGCGACCAGCTACAAGGTCGGCCACATCATGTGGGACAGGCTGCGCAGCGAAGCCAAGGCGCGGCTCGGCGCGCGCTTCGATCTTCGGGATTTCCACCAGGTGCTGCTGCAGGGCGCGGTGCCGCTGACGATCCTGGAGAAACTGGTCAACCAGCGCATCGCCGAGCGGCTGCGCGGCTGACACGGAAAAGAGGCGCGGCGGGCCGGGGGGGCGGGCGGCGCGCCGCTCGGCGATTTGGG
>JAFAEZ010000218.1 GCA_023423775.1 Pseudomonadota bacterium | reverse complement strand
TGTGGATGCAGTCGCGCATGCGGAATCTGGCGCGCAGCGCGGTCGGTGCCGGAACGCCGCTGCCGAGCGAATATCACCGCTTGTTCCGCTGGTGGTTCGCCTTCGGCTTTCCCGCGTTCGCCGCCGTATTGGCGATCTTCTGGCTGATGATCGCCCGGCCGGGGATAGTCTTTTAAGCCACTGAGCTGCACCGGTCACACGAATGTCGGCAATTCGTCTAGGCGCCCTGGCTCCATTCCGTCGGAAGCTTCAGGAGTGACTACAAGCGCCGGTCACCGCACTGTTTCGGCCGCGCTCCCGGCCGGTTGTTGCGGAGGCGGATAGGGGGTGGGGGTGGTGTTGAGGGTGCCGAGATAGGCGAGGAGATTGGCGCGGTCGCGCGGGTTGCGGATACCATTGAACGCCATCTTGTTGCCCGGGATCGCCCTGGCCGGGCCGGCGAGATAGCGGTCGAGCGTCGCATAATCCCAGGTCCCGCCGTGGCCCGCTATCGCCGGCGAATAAGCGAAGCCGGACTGGCTGCCGACTGGGCGGCCGACCACCGCCCAGAGATTGGGGCCGACCCGGTTGGCGCCGCCGGGGTCGAATGTATGGCAGCTCCCGCAGACCGCCGCCGTGCCTTTGCCGCGGGCGGGATCGGCGGACGCGAGCAATGTGCCGAGATCGACGGGAGCCGCAGGCACGGCGGGGCCGGCCGCGGCGCCGACCGGCAGCACGGCTTTCTCGATCGATCCCATATAGCCGCGCAGCTCGGTCGGCTCGCCGGGGCGCCGCAAGCCGGACGGCCAACTGCGCTGGAGCCCGGCCAGGTCGACCGGCGGCACGCCGTCCACCTGGTAGGCGCGCCCTTCCGGAAAAGGCGGCTTCATCACCTGGCCGGCGAACCAGTAGCTGCCGGCGGCGACGAGGATGGCGGCGCTCACCGCGGCGCCGGTCTGGGTCCATTGCCACCGGTTCATTCAGCCGCTCCCGTCGAAGAAGAGGATGCGCGTCCAGAAGGTGTAATCGGAGTCGATCCACATCAGCCACACCAAGGTCAGCAAGGCGAGCGGCGGCACCAGGATCGCGTAGACCAAAGCCATGCGCTCCCACGCCATGTGCATGAAGATGGCGACGATCAGCCCGGCCTTGAGCAGCATGAAGGTGATGATCAGCACCCACCGCAGCATCCCCTGCACCGCGAAATAATCGACCGCATAGGACATGCCGCTCAGCACGAAGAGATAGGCCCAGACCTTGAGATAGACGCCGATCGGGTGGGTCGGGTGGTCGGCGGCCGGCGGGGCCTGTACCGCGTGGGCGGCTTCGGAATGGCGGGCGGTTTCGTGGTTCATGGCGGGACCCTCACCACAGATAGAAGAAGGCGAAGATGAAGACCCAGACGAGGTCGACGAAGTGCCAATAGAGGCCGGCAATCTCGACAGCGCTGTAATCGCCGCTGCGGTCGTAATGGCCGCGCAGGACCTTGGAAGCGACGATCAGCAGCATGATCACGCCGGCCGAGACGTGGAGGCCGTGAAAGCCGGTGATCATGAAGAAGGAGGCGCCGAACTGGGCCGCGCCCATCGGGTTGCCCCACGGGCGAACCCCCTCGGCGATCAGCTTCGACCATTCGAACGCCTGCATGCCGACGAAGGTCGCGCCGAGCAAAGCGGTGGCGAACATCAGCGCGGCCGTCACCTTGCGGTTGCGCCGGTAGCCGAAATTCACCGCCATCGCCATCGTGCCCGACGAGCTGATCAGGACGAAGGTCATGATCGCGATCAGGATCAGGGGGATCGACTGGCCGCCGATGGTCAGCGCGAACACTTCGCTGGGATTGGGCCAGGGCACCGTCACCGACGAGCGCATGGTCATGTAGGAGGTGAGGAAGCAGGAGAAGATGAAGGTGTCCGAGAGGAGGAAGATCCACATCATGGCCTTGCCCCAGTGGACGTGCCGGAACACCTCCTGGTCGGCGGCCCAGTCGCGGGCGAAGTCGCGCAGGGCCTCGGGCGGCCCGGCGCCTTCCTCCTGGTGAATCACGGTCGACATCCAGTCACTCCCGTAGGTTCAGGTCGATATCAGCAGCCCCAGCATGACGAGCCAGACGACGAGCAGGAAATGCCAGTAAGCGGCGCACAGATCGATCGTCGCGCGGACCGCTCCGGCGTCGGCGCCGGCGAGCAGACGCGACACCGTCCGCCCCCAGAAATAGAGCCCGCCGAGCAGGTGCAGGCCGTGCAGTCCGGTGATCAGGTAGAAGAAGGAATAAGAGGGGTTGGCCCCGGCATAATAGCCGCGCCCCGCATATTGGGCCCAGAGCGCCAGCTGGCCGGCGAGGAACAACAAGGCAAGCAGGCCGGCCGCGAGCACGCCGGCAAACAGCAAAAGGCCGCGCCCGATCCGCGCGCCGGCGCGGGCCGCTTCCCAAGCGAAGCTCGAGAGGAGCAGGATGGCGCTGTTGATCCACAGCAAAGGCGGATCGGGCATCGGTCGCCAGTCGCTGACCGGGCCATGCTCCATCGCGACCGTGCCCATCCGCATCACATAGGCCATGGTCACCAGGCCGAAGAGCATGGCGACGACCCCGAAGAAGACCTTCAGGCCGACGGAAGCGGCCGAGGGGCGGTAGAGCGCGGGATCGAGGGTCGGATCGACGCCCTCCTGCTCCCAGCTCTTCTCGGTGAGGCGGCCGAGGAGGCTCATGTCGCGTGGTACCTTCCGGCGCCGCCCGGGGGCTCGGTCTGGGGCGTGAAATCGCGGTCCGCGCCCGGCACGCTGTAATCATAGGCCCAGCGATAGACGACCGGCAGGGCCGGGCCCCAATTGCCGTGCGCGGGCGGCGTCTGCGGCGTCTGCCATTCGAGCGAGGCCGCGCCCCACGGATTGGGATCGGCCTTCGGTCCCCGGAACAGGCTCCAGATCATATTGTAGAAGAACAGCATCTGCGCCGCGAACACGACCAGGGCCGCGATCGTGATCCATTCGTTGGCGAGATGGGCGGAAGGGGGGATGAAGGCGGTCTCGCCGAGCGCGAAATAGCGCCGCGGCACGCCGAGCATGCCGAGATAATGCATCGGCAGGAAGATCGCGTAGACGCCAAGAAAGGTGATCCAGAAATGGAGCTTGCCGAGCGTCTCGTTCCACATCCGGCCGGTGATCTTCGGATACCAATGGTAGATGGCGCCGAAGATGACGAGGATCGGCGAGACGCCCATCACCATGTGGAAATGGCCGATCACGAAGAAGGTGTCGCTGAGCGGCACGTCGACGCTGACATTGCCGAGGAACAGGCCCGAAAGGCCGCCATGAATGAAGGTGAACAGGAAGCCGATCGCGAACAGCATCGGCACGCGCAAATGGATGTCGCCGCGCCACAGCGTCAGCAGCCAATTGTAGACCTTGATCGCGGTCGGGATGGCGATGATCAGGGTCGAGGTGGCGAAGAAGAATCCGAAATAGGGGTTCATGCCCGAGACGTACATGTGGTGCGCCCAGACGAAGAAGGAGAGCGCGCCGATGATCACGATCGCCCAGACCATCATCCGGTAGCCGAAGATGTTCTTGCGCGCGTGAACCGCGATCAGGTCCGACACGATGCCGAAGGCGGGCAGGGCGACGATATAGACTTCAGGGTGGCCGAAGAACCAGAAGAGGTGCTGGAACAGGATCGGCGAGCCGCCCTCATAGCCCAGTTCCTTCCCCATCGAGGCGATGGCCGGCATGAAGAAGCTGGTGCCGACGACCCCGTCGAGCAGCATCATGATGCAGGCGACGAACAGCGCCGGGAAGGCGAGCAGGCCCATGATCGAGGCCACGAAGATGCCCCACACCGAACAGGGCATGCGCATCAAGGTCATGCCCTTGGTGCGCGCCTGCAGGACGGTGGTGACGTAGTTGAGGCCGCCCATGGTGAAGGCGACGACGAAGATGGCGAGCGAGGCCAGCATCAGGATGATGCCATATTGGTGCCCCGGCGTGCCCTCTAGGATCGTTTGCGGCGGATAGAGCGTCCAGCCGGCGCCGGTCGGGCCCCCCGGCACGAAGAAGCTCGCCACCAGCACCAGCACCGCGAGCAGATAGACCCAATAGCTCAGCATGTTGACGAACGGGAACACCATGTCGCGCGCGCCGACCATCAGCGGGATCAGATAATTGCCGAACCCGCCGAGCAGCAAAGCCGTCAGCAGGTACACGACCATGATCATGCCGTGCATGGTGACATACTGGAGGTAATTCTCCGGCTGGATGAAGTGGAACGTGTCGGGGAAGCCGAGCTGGAGGCGCATCAGGGCCGATAGGACGAGCGCGACCAGCCCGATCGCGATCGCGGTCAGCGAATATTGGATGGCGATGACTTTATGGTCCTGGCTCCAGACATATTTGCCGATCCAGCTCTTGGGGTGATGGAGCGGTCTGAGATCGTCGGCAATCGTTGCGGTAGCCATCAGCGTCCCCCCGTCCGCGGCGCAGCCACTCCCGCCTGCGCCAGTTGCACCTTTGGGCTGCCCTCCGCCCCGGCTAGGATTTGGCCGAAGGTCATCTGCTCGCCCATCCAGCGGTCGAAATCCTTTTGGCTCTCGACAACCACGGTGCCGCGCATGGCGTGGTGGCCGACGCCACACAGTTCGGCGCAGAGGATCTCGAACGTGCCGGTCCGGGCCGGCGTGACCCAGAAATAGGTGACGATGCCGGGCACAAGGTCCATCTTGGCGCGGAATTGCGGCACGTAGAAATCGTGCAGCACGTCCTTGGAGCGGAGCACCATCTTGACCGGCTTGCCGAGCGGCATATGCAGCTCGTTGGTCTCGACCAGGACGTCGTCCTTGCCATAGGGGTCGAGCGGATTGAGGCCGAACGGGTTGTCGGCGCTGATATGGGCGACCGCCGCGGTGCCGAGCACGCCGTCCTGGCCCGGGAAGCGGAAGCCCCATTGCCACTGCTGGCCGGTCGCTTCGATCACCGCGGCATCGTCGGGCACCGTCACATATTGGTTCCAGGCGATGAGGCCGGGCGCGAGCATTCCGGCGATGCCGAGGCCGGTCCACAAGGTAAGCCGCTTTTCGAGCCGCGCGTTTTCAGGCTCGTAATGGGCGCTGTGGCCGGGCCGGGCGCGGTAGCGGTAGAGCGAGTAAGCGAGGAACAGGTTCAGCGCGACGAAGGCGACGGCGCAGATCCAGAGCGTCACGATCAAGGCGGTGTCGATCGCGCTCCAGTTCGAGGCGATCGGCGTCATCCACCAAGGGCTGAGCAAATGAAAGGCGATCGTAGCCAGCACCAGCAGGGCGATCACGACTGCGACGGCCATCAACATCCCCTTACCGCGGCGACAGCGCCCGACGGTTCCGGGAAGGAGCCAGACGTGGTTCGACCCGGCACGCGGGAACTCACCAACAAACTGATGCAACCATATATCGAAAGGCGCGCCGGGGGAAGCGTGCGGCATGTTGCTGGCTTGCCACGAAAAACCCCTCGGCTAGGAGGGAGGAGATGACCGAGCTTCCCGATCCGATTCCGGCCGCGACTTTGATCCTGATGCGCCCGGGCCCCGGCGGTGCGCCCGAGCTGCTGATGATGGAACGGACCAAGGCGATGGCTTTCGCGCCGGGCGCTCTGGTCTTCCCGGGCGGGCGGATCGATCCGGACGATGTCGTGCTCGCCGAACGGATCGGCGAGGGCATCACCTATGGCGCGGGGCGCGTTGCTGCGATCCGCGAGACGATCGAGGAAGCGGGGATCGCGCCGGGCGTGGTGCCGGCCCCGACTCCGGCACAGATCAGCCAGATGCGGCAGGAGCTGGAGGACGGCACCCCATTCTCCGTGCTGCTCGACACGCTCGGCCTGGGCCTCGATCTGCAGGCGCTCACGCCGTTCACGCGCTGGTGTCCCACCTTCAAGGAGGCCCGCCGCTTCGACACCTTGTTCTTCGTTGCCGAGGCGCCGACGGGAGCGGTCCTTGGCGCTGCCCAGCAAGCCGAGGCGGTGCGCACCTTGTGGACGACGGCGCAGCAGGTGCTCGACGATACCAACGCCGGCCGCGGCCGCATCATCTTCCCGACGCGACGCAATCTCGAACGGCTCGCCCGTTTCGCGTCGGTCGAAGAGGCCCGTGCCGATGCCGAGCGCCATCCGGTACAAAAGATCGTGCCCTGGATCGAGGAGCGGGACGGGCTGCAATGGCTCTGCATCCCGGAGGGGATCGGTTATCCGGTCACCGCGGAACTGCTGGAGACGGCCCGTCGCACCTAGGCGCCGGCGCAGGAAACCAAGTCGGGGCCGGCGCGTCCTGAAGCCCATGCCGGCCGTCCGCATCGTCCGTAACCTGCTGCTGCTCGGCCTAGTCGGATTCGCGGGGCTTCTGCTCTACGGCTATGCGCGCGACCATCCCCAGGACATGCCCTGGACCGAGCTCGACCTGACCCAGCCGGTCGGCGCCTTTACCGGCCGCAAGCTGGTCGGATTGCGCGGCGAAGGGGGGCAGTGCCGTGGCTTGCTGGAGCGGGCCGGGGTGCGCTTCGACCCGCTGGCGGCGCGGGCGGCCGGCGAGCATTGCGGCTATGATGACGCGGTTCGCCTTCGCACCGGCGGCGCGCTGCACGTCGCCTATCGGCCGGCAGGCCTCGGGACGGCGTGCCCGGTCGCCGCAGCGCTGGCGCTGTGGGAGTGGCATGTGCTGCAGCCGGCGGCGATCGAGCATTTCGGCACCCGCGTGGCCGCGGTGGAGCATCTCGGCAGCTACAATTGCCGCCGTATGTACGGTCGCGCCAGCGGCGGCTGGAGCGAGCACGCCACCGCCAATGCGATCGACGTCGCCGGCTTCCGGCTCGAGGATGGCACTCGCATCAGCGTGTTGAAGGACTGGAAGAGCGAAGGGGCGAAGGCCGATTTCCTGCGCGCCGTCCGCAATGGCGCCTGTCCGCTGTTCGCGACCGTGCTCTCGCCCGATTACAATGCGGCGCATGCGGACCACCTGCATATGGACCAGGCGGCGCGCGGCGAAATGGGCTGGCGGGGATGTAGTTGAGCGCCCCAAACGATTGAGGCGAGCCGCTCGCGCGACTCGCCTCGTCATTTCGTCCCGCCGAAGCGGGGAGCAGGCCCGATCAGGGGTTGCTGAGGTGGTTCGACAAATGCTTGTTCATTTCGAACATCGACACCTTGTCCTTGCCACCGAAAATCTTCTTGAGCTTGTCGTCGGCGAGAATCTCGCGCTTGTTCTGCGGGTTCTGAAGATTGTTCTTCTTGATATATTCCCACATCTTGCTGACGACGTCGCTGCGGGCGATGTTGTCGGTGCCCGTGATCGCCGCGAGGTCCGCGGACGGCTTCAGCGGACGCGCCAGACCATCGGATCCACCACGCTTCTTTGCATTATTCTTCGGCTCTAACATTCGGCCCTCCTCTGAATTTCCTCTGATAGAGCGCAAACGCGCGCCCTGTGCAAGGCCCCCCAGCGCAGTTTGGCGCATCAGCCCCTGAAGCGACCGAACGGGACGACCTTGTTGGCGGCGTCGTGGCCGATGTCGGCGAGGCCCAGGAAGGGAATGTCAGCACGCTTGCACCAATGCTCGATCACCTCTTCCTCGCTATGGCCGAAATCGGGGTCGTTCTTGGGCACGAGACTGCAGCGGCCGAGACGAATGCCTGCCACCTTGCGCACATCGGGATTGCTCGTGATGTGGAAGAGCGCACGGTCGGTGCTGTAGGTGTATTCGGAAACCTCCTCGAGCATCAGCACATGCCCGCCAAGGTCCGGCTGGAGCGGCGTTCCGAGGAGCTGGCTCAGCACCGTGATGTTGAACGCCGCGGTCAGCGTCGCGTCTGGGACGCTCGGCTCGATCGTCAGCGGCGAACGGCGCACCAGCCACGAAAGCGCGCGCCGCACGGCCGCTTCGCCGTCCTCGCGCTTGATGTCCTGCGGCATCGGCCCATGGGCGATGTCGTCGAAACCGGCGGCGTAGAGGCCGGCAAGCATGAAGCCGGCGTCGCTATAGCCGAGATAGGCTTTCTTGCGCGCGGGAGGCTCGAGCCGGGCGAGGACGTCCTCGGCGATCCGGCAGGAGCCGTAGCCGCCGCGAGCGAACCAAAGCGCGTCGAAGGCCGGATCGTTGGCGATCTCGAGAAAGGCTTCGGCGCGAACATGATCTTCGCCGGCGAAATGCTTGTGGGCGATGAAGCATTGGGGGTGGAAGTGCACTTCGGCGCCGTGCTCGGCGGCGAGCGCCGTCACCTGGCGGGCCACGTCCTTGTCGATCGGCGTACTCGGTGCGACGACCCCAATCCTCATTGGCTAATCCTCATTCCTGTCCTTCGCCGTTTGAAAATCCGCTGCGTACCCAATAGGGCTGCGGCATGAACGAGGCCAAATCCTATTTCTTCTGCGGGATCGGCGGCAGCGGCATGCTGCCCCTCGCCTGCATCGTGCGCGCCCAGGGCAGCGAGGTCGCCGGATCGGACCGCTCGCTCGACCAGGGCCGGATCGCCGAGAAGTTTGATTTCCTCAAAGGGCGGGGCATCGCACTGTTCCCACAGGATGGGAGCGGGGTGAGCCGGCCCGACCAGATACTGGTCACATCGGCGGCGGTGGAAGAAAGCGTGCCGGACGTGCAGTCGGCGCGCCGCGTCGGCGCCGAACATATCACCCGGCCCCAATTGCTGGCCCGCCTTTTCAACGCGGCGCCGACCGGAATCGCGGTGGCGGGGACCAGCGGCAAATCGACCACGACCGGCATGATCGGCTGGATCCTGCATACGCTCGGCCGGGCGCCCACGGTAATGAACGGCGCGGTGATGAAGAATTTCGTCACGCCGGAAACGCCGTTCGCCAGCGCCCTGGTCGGCGACGGCGCGATCTTCGTGAGCGAAGTGGACGAGAGCGACGGATCGATCGCGCTCTATACGCCTCGCATCGCTTTGCTCAACAACATCACCCTCGATCACAAGTCCCTGGACGAGCTGCGCGCGCTGTTCCGCGACTTCGTCGGCAAGGCCGAGACCGCGGTGCTCAATCTCGACGACGACGAGACCCGGCTGCTCGCGGCGACTTTGCCGGCGGAGAAGCTGGCGACATTCGGCTTCGATGATGCGGCGGCCGACCTGCGCGGCACCAACGTGTCCGAGGAGCCGCTGGCCATCGCCTTCGATGTCGTCGTCCGCGACACGGGCGAAACCCTGCCGGTCCGCCTAGGAGTCCCGGGGCGCCACAATGCCGCCAATGCCTTGGCTGCGCTGTCTGCCGTCCGCGCAATCGGCGTGGACCTCGCAGAGGCGGCCGCCGCGCTTGCCGGCTTCCACGGGCTGCGCCGCCGCTTCGAGGTGGTCGGCACCAAGAACGGCATCAGCGTGATCGACGATTTCGGGCATAACCCGGACAAGATCGCAGCCACCCTGCAGACGCTTCACGCCTTTCCCGGCCGGCTGCTGATCATGTTCCAGCCTCACGGCTATGGCCCGCTGCGGACGATGAGGCAGGAGCTGATCGACTGCTTTGCCCACAATCTTGGCGCAGAGGACGTCCTGATCATGCCCGATCCGGCCTATTTCGGCGGCACGGTCGAGCGCACGGTCGGCAGCGAGGATATCGTGGCCGGCGTGCTCGCCGCGGGCCGCCAAGCCGAGCACATTCCGGATCGTGCGGCCACGGCGGATCGCCTTGTCGAGTTGGCGCAGCCGGGGGACCGCATCATCGTCATGGGCGCGCGCGACGATACATTGTCGGTCTACGCCGCCGATCTGCTGGAAAGGCTCTGAATGGCCGAGCACCGCGCCACGATCCGCTGGGTCTCCGACGGCGATTTCAAGTCCAACCGCTACTCGCGCCTCCACGACTGGACCTTCGACGGCGGCGCGGTGGTGAAGGCGTCCTCGTCCCCGCAGGTCGTGGCGATGCCGATGTCGGATCCGGCCGCGGTCGATCCGGAGGAGGCGCTGGTCGCTTCGGTTTCCTCCTGCCACATGCTTTGGTTCCTCTCGATCGCCCGCGACGAGGGCTATGAGGTGGCCAGCTACGCCGATGAAGCGGTCGGCACGATGGGGCGCGACCGCAGCGGACGCATCTCGGTCACGCGGATCACGCTCTATCCGGAGATCAGCTTTGTGGGCGAGACGCCCAATCCGAAGGAGATGCAGTGGCTGCACCATAAGGCGCACGAGCATTGCTTCATCGCCAATTCGCTGCGCACCGAGATCGTGATCGGAACCCGATAGGCCTCACAATTCTTCTTAAGCCTCGCAACATGCTATGCAGGCGGGGAAGGAGCTACGATGCTGCGGCTGTTCTTGGGTTTGGTGGTTGCCTTGAGCCCGGTGGCGGCATCCGCGCAGGATTGGCGCCACGCCCGGACGGTCGAGCTGCGCCTTACCGGGCGCGATATTTCTCCCGCATCGATCAACCTGCGTGCCGGCGAGCCGGTACGGCTGCGCATCTATAATGGCGCCGCGCACGACCACAGGCTCGCGGCGGACGGACTGCTCGCGGCATCGCGGCTGCGCTCGCGCGACGCCGAGCATCTGGCGCAAGGCACCCTGACCGTCCCCGCAGGCGAGGCTCGGGAAGTGGTGCTGGTGCCGGCCGAAGGGCGCTACCGCATCCGCAGCACCAACTGGCTCTACCGGCTGCTGGGGATGAGCAGCGAGATTACCGTCGGACAGGAGGAATGATGGCCAAGAAAGCGAAGAAGGCGAAGCTGCCCAAGAAGGTCGGCGGCGTGAAGATCCCCAAGGAGTTGCGCGGCGCAGCCGCCGCGATCGCTGCCCATCCGGTCATCAGCGATATCGTTGCGGCCGGCCTGATCGCCGCCGCGGCCGCGCTCACCGAGGGCAAGGACATGCGCAAGGCGGCCAAGGCGGTCGGCGAGGGCGCGGACGAAGCCGCGGCCGACGCTAGCCGCCAAGCCAGCAAGGCGAAGAAGGTGGTCAAGGCAGCAGCCGGAGCGATGGGCGCCGCCTTGCTCGACGAATTTGCCGGTGGCAAGTCGAAGCGCAGGAAAGCCGACGCCGACGCTTAGGCTGGGGCCGAAGATGCTTGCGTGGAACGCGTCGACGGGCGATGCGCGCAATCGCGCCCAAGTCGTGGCGAAATTATCCCCGATATCCTATTTATCCACAGGCTGATTTCGCTTGGTGCGACTCGGCGGGCATGAGACCTTGTCTTTGCGCCAGAGAAGAAGCGGACCGGAAACGGATCGATCAATTCGAAGGCGCTGCCACGTGGAGACTTGAAGATCTTCGGATCGAAGAGCCGAAGCTGCGGCAGGGTTGCCGAGGAAGTGTCCGGAAACAACCGCGCCAGCGGATGTCGAACGCAATCTCCAAAGCGCCCGGGAAGAGACCTTGCTCTCACCAGCAACGTTTCTCCGACGCCCCAAGCGGCATCTCGTCCAACCCAGGCGAGACTCCGTATCGGGACAGTGGGGGCTGGCCGCGACGCCGGCCCCCATTACGCATTCCGGCACTCGCCCTGATTTGCGCCTTCCGCGTGTTCCGCCTTTTGCGCGGCGCGGATAGCAGCGTTTCGTGATCAGCAACGGAGGGTTGCCTCCCCCGCTCTTCCGGCCGCGCGCCGCCGCCCCGATATGGCAGGGATGAAACAGCCAAGCCTTTTCCTGCCGCATGGTGGCGGCCCCTGCTTTTTCCTCAACGAGAACGGGCCCGTGCCCGAGATGTGGCGCCCGATGGGCGACTTCCTGTCCAAGGTCATTGCCGACCTGCCGGAACGTCCGCGCGCCATCCTCGTCGTCTCCGGCCATTGGGAGGAGGACCGCTTCACCGTCCATCAGGGCGAGAAGCCGGATCTGCTCTACGATTATGGCGGCTTCCCCGAACATACGTACCGGCTGCGCTGGGAAGCGCCCGGCGCGCCCGATCTCGCCATCCGCACCGCCGAATTGCTCGAAGCGGCCGGTTTCCCGGCCGGCGCCGAGCCCAACCCCGGCTGGGTTCATGGCGTGTTCATGCCCCTCAAGGTGCGCG
>JAFAEZ010000210.1 GCA_023423775.1 Pseudomonadota bacterium | reverse complement strand
CCCTCAGGCCCCTTCTGTCTTCCGCTAGATATTCGATGCGGCCGATCGGCCGCGACCGTTCGTGCTGCCAGAGCAACGGCACCGCGCCCACCTTCAGCGCGCGGGCGAAGGCCCCGGGCCGGACGACATCGCCGCCGCGATCGGGCCGATCGAAGATTGCGGCATAGCCGGCAAACCTCACCGCACGAGCTCCGTCAGCCCCAGCTTCACCGCCATGCCGACCAGCAGCACCGCCAGCAGGATGCGCATCGTCCAGTCGATCACAGCTTTCCACGCCGCCTTTTTGGCGTCACGCCAGGCCTGGAGGAGCTGCCGCAGTTCATCCATGTCGCGCCGGGCGTCCTGGCCGGTCAGGCCGAGCGTACCGAGCGCGCGCTCGGCCCCGGTCTCGCTCGCTTCCTCGATCAGCGCGCGTAGCGTGACGAGGTCCGCGCCCTGTCCTTCGGCTTGGGCCATAAGCCGCGCAAGCATCGACGCTGAATCTGTCACTATGCGTCTCCCGTTGCGGCGAGCGGCTCGAAACCGAGCATCTCGCGTTTCTCGTGGTCGGTCAGGAATTCGGCCGTCGAAACCTGCGCCCACAGCCGCTCTCTGTCCTCGGCAAGCGCGGTCACCTGGTCGATGTCGATCGCCAGGCCCGCACCCGGCCACCACGCTGAGAGCGCCCCGGCTATCCCCTTCAGGATCTTCTCGGCGAGGGGCAGGATAGTCAGCCGCCACAAGGCGCGATTGGCCTCACGGTAATTGGCGTAGGTCGCGTCGCCGGGCAGCCCGAGCAGCATCGGCGGTACCCCGAACGCCAGCGCGATTTCCCGCGCCGCCGCGGCCTTGAGCCCGACGAAGTCCATGTCGGCCGGCGTAAGGCTCATCGCCTGCCACTTGAGCCCACCTTCCAGGAGCATCGGTCGTCCCGCATTGGCGGCGCCCGCGAACCCGGCCTCCATCTCGGCCTTCAGCCGCTCATATTGATCGGGCGAAAGCGGCACGCCTTTTTCGCCGGGATCGAACAGTAAAGCTCCCGAAGGACGCGCCGCATTATCGAGTAATGCCTTGTTCCAACGCGTTGCCGCATTGTGGATCGCCACCGCTCCGGCCGCCGCTCCCAGGCAACCCAAACCATAATGGTCGTCGAGCGGATGCATCGCCTTCAGGTGCACGACCGAGGGCCGGCCGAGGCCGTCGCGAGCCGCCAGCCGACTTTTCGCCTGCCCGGCCTTGTACACATAGGCCAGGGGCCATCCGGCCGCGTCGGCCTCGACGGTGACCCGCTCGGGCCGCAGCGGAAACAGCTCCGCCGGCGCGCCGTCCGCATCGACCAGGATCTGGATGAAAGCGTTGCCGTGCAGCAGCAGCTGCGCCGCCACCGCCTCGAGCAAGGACGCCTGCACCAAGGATCCGATCTGTCCACCCGCAACGGCGGCGCCCGAAGCATAAACGGGTGCGCCGCCCAAGCCTTCCGCGACCAGCCGAACGGCGCGCTGCGCCACCGGATTCTGCAGATAGGCTTCGCGGACCTGCTGTTCGTAGCTGCGCGGCCAAAGCTCACTGCTCCCGAGCCCGCTCCATCCGCGCAACAGGAAGGGCCGGGCGGCCACGCGCCCGGCCTTGCGGCCAAACCATTTCATCGATGTCTCCAGCTCGTTCTGACCGCGGGCGGCAAAAAGGCCGCGACGGCTTCCCGTGCGGCCCGGCCACAATTCTCCAGCTTGCCCAGACAGTACCATAACAGCGTCACGCTGTCAAGCGATTTTTACCCTTTTGGTTCTCCATATAACCCATGGAAGGCCTCGCTTGGGTGAACATTCCGTAAGCAAAATGAGTCGAATCACGCATGTTTCAAAATGGACCGCGAGGTTCCGGAAAGGCCACTTGCGGACCCTTCGAAAATCGACAAAGTCTCAGCCAAGTCGAGCAAATCCGCCAATTTGAAACCGTTGACACATCGTAAAATTACTGTGAAAATCAAAACACTTAGGGCGGCTTGCTCCGCGCCTCGGTCCCGGGGGACTGGAACGGCGTGCGCTTCACCACATGGTAGCGGGAGGGGAATGGAATGGGGTTCCGTGACGGCTGTCTGCATGCCCTCTGCGCGCTCGCGGCGTCCGCCTCCGGTGCGTCGCTGCTGAGCGCGCCGGCTGCCGCCGCCACGCCGCCATTGCTGTGGAGCGACGTTACGCGGATTGTCGTCCATTGCCTCGTAGTGCCCGATCCCGCGATGCCGGCCACCCGCGCTCTTCAGTCCGCCCTTTGCGAACGCGTCCGCACGATCGCGGCCCAGGGCGCACCGGTTCCCGTCGAAGTAGTTGGCTTTGGCGATCCCGCCTTGATCGCGCCCGGCACCGCGGTGATCCTCGTCCACGCTTCGGTCGAACCGGCTGGTCCGAACACGCGCCTCCTCGCTTTCAGCGTCCGTCCGTTTCGCGCATCGGCGGAGCAGACCTCCACCTTATTCGGCGCAGCGCCCCGGGCCGCGACGATTCCAGTTTCAGGCGTCGCCAGCGCGGCCCTGGATAAGGCGCTCGGCGCCGCTTTGTCCGAAACCCTGCCATGGCTCGCGCGGCCGGAGGGGCCACGGGTCATCCGCTAGTCAACGTTCACCAACAAAACCAAGCAAAACAGCCAAGGAGAGGCTTTGCCCATGTCGACTGAAATCCTTCACAGCGCCGAAAATCTGAACTGTGCCTGCGCGGCCTGCACGTCGTTTCGCGGCGTCGACCTCGACGTCCCGGCGGATGCGTCGCTCGATTCGCTGGCCGGCGGCACCGCTAACGGCAAGCCGATCTGGACCCCCGAGCAGATCGCCGCTTATCTGAACCGCACCGGCGGCCAGTGGGGCAACGGCCCCAACGATATGATGCCGATCGGCGGCGACAAGAACGTCATCACCTTCGGTTTCCACGAGAATCAGGACAGCCTGTTCGACAACGGCTATGTGTACGAAAGCGGCGGCCAGCTCTACGGCCTCGCCGAATATTTCAATTTCGCGGCTTTCAACGAAGCACAGCGCGTCGCGACGCGTGAGGCGATCGGCTACTGGGACGATATCATCGCGGTGACTTTCGTCGAGACCGACAGCTATCACGCCGACCTCAACTACGCGAACCTCGCCAGCGCTCCAGGCACCCAGGCTTATTCGCGCATCCCGACGACCGGTCTCGCCACCACGCTCGGCGGCCAGGTTGCCGGCATTGCCGGCGACGTCTGGGTCTCGGCCAGCCAGGCCTCGAACTTCCAGTTCGACGAAGGTCTCTATGGTCTCAACACCCTGGTCCATGAAACCGGCCACTCGCTCGGCCTGTCGCACCCCGGCGCCTACAATTTCGGCCCGGGCTTCTCGGTGACCTACGGCAACGGCGCCGAATATGCGCAGGACGCGCGCAACTATTCTATCATGTCCTACTGGAACCCGCGCGACATGGGTTCGACCGCGAGCGGCGTGCCGACCCGCGATTTCGACTGGAGCCTGATGGCGATCGCTTACGGCTCCACGCCGATGGTGCACGACATCCTCGCCGCCCAGAACATGTACGGCGCGGACATGACGACCCGGACCGGCGACACGGTCTATGGCTTCAACTCGAACGCGGGCCGCGACGCCTTCGATTTCGAGAAGACCCCCTGGCCGACGATGGCGATCTGGGATGCCGCCGGCAACGACACGCTCGACGCCTCTGGCTTCAACGTCACCCAGGTCATCGACCTCACGCCGGGTTCGCTGTCGAGCATCGGCGGCATCACCTATGAGGAAGCTCTCGCAACGCTGAGCTTCGAGCAGGTCAACGCCAATCGCGTCGCGGCCGGCTATACGGCGATCACCCGCGCGACCTACGACGCCAACATGGCGGCGTTCGCGGCCGATCCGAACTTCCGCGGTCGCCTTACCGATAACGTCGGCATCGCCTACGGTGCGGTAATCGAGAATGCCAAGGGCGGCTCGGGCAACGACACCATCTACGGCAACCACGTCGACAACGTCCTCACCGGCAACGCCGGCAACGACGTGATGGAAGGCCGCGGCGGCAACGACACGCTCGACGGTGGCGCTGGCGCCGACGTCATGAAGGGCGGCATCGGCAACGACATCTACATCGTCGGTGAAGCCGGCGACGTGGTGATCGAGAATGCCGGTGAAGGCATCGATACCGTGCTCTCCTCGATCGACTATACGCTCGGCGCCAATGTCGAGAATCTCGATCTCACGGGCAGCGCGATCTCGGGCACCGGCAACGAGCTCGACAACCGCATCAGCGGCAATGGCCTCACCAACCTGCTGGCTGGCGGCGCGGGCAACGACGTGTTCGTGGCCGAGATCAACGACGTGCTGACGCCGTCCAAGATGGGCAACATCTCGGTGGACATCCTGCTCGACTTCGATGCCGCCGGAAACGACGTCATCGATCTCAGCGCGATCGACGCCGACCTCACCACGGCCGGGCACCAGGCCTTCAACTTCGTTGGCAAGTCGAGCACCAACAACGCCGGCGATCTTGGCTACAAGACCTACGGCAACATCAACGCGGCGGAAAAGGCGCTGGGCTTCGACATCGATGGCCTCGCTGACAGCGCCCACAGCGGGCCGGTGACGGTGATCTTCGGCAACAATGATGCCGATAAGGACGCGGACTTCGCGCTCGTCGTCTACGGCACGCCGCAGATCGACGCGACGGACTTCATCTTCGGCTAAGCCCGAACTGAAGTGGAGACGCTCCCGGGGCCCGGCTCCGGGAGCGTTTTCGCGTTCTCAGGCGGCGAAGGCGGAGGGGATGCAGGGCTTCCAGTTGCGGCTGTGACCGCCGACACCTTGAATCCGACCTTCTGAAAGGGGGATCGCCGTTCCGCAAAAACCGCACTCGGCGGTGAGGCGGCCGACATACCAATGCGAATGGCCGCAACCGGGGCAGTGATTGGTCTCATCGTCACGGTAGACGACGCAATATCCACGAACATTCGGATCGTGTGGGAAGGCCTTGCCGTGGCGTTCGCTCAGCATGTTTCTGTTCCTCGTCGTTGTCTTCTGCCTATCAGGCCGCTCCCGCCTGCGCGGTCCCTGATCGACGGCCGCGGTCCTCGTTTCGACCGGGATGTCATCCCCGACGAAACCGGCGCGTGACGCGATGAAGCTGTCGCGGCAGGATTTTTTCGGTGTCCGTGCGGCGCAGGAACGCGATCCGCGTTGATGTCCCGCCGACAAGGGGGACTGAATGACCATCGACCAGATGCTCGCTTTCGCGGTTCTCGCGGGCATGATGCTGCTCTTCATCTGGGGCCGGATCCGTTACGATATGGTGGCCGTCCTGGCCCTGCTGGCGTCGCTCGTCCTCGGCATCGTCCCTCCGGATAAGGCCTTTTCCGGCTTCAGCGACGACATCGTGATCATCGTCGGTTCGGCGTTGATTATAAGCGCCGCCGTCGCGCGTTCGGGGATCGTCGAAGCTGTGATTCAACGCGTCGCTGGGCGCTTCTCCAACATCGGCTCGCAGCTTATCATTCTCGTCGGATCGGTCACTTTCCTGTCCGCCCTCGTCAAGAATATCGGCGCGCTCGCGATGCTGATGCCCGCCGCCTTCCAGATGGCGAAGCGTTCCAACACCTCGCCCTCCTGCCTGCTGATGCCGATGGCGTTCGGATCGCTGCTCGGCGGGCTCATCACTCTGGTCGGCACCTCGCCCAACATCATCGTCAGCCGCGTGCGAGAGGATATGACCGGCCAGCCCTTCGGCATGTTCGACTATACGCCGGTGGGCCTCGGTATCGCGGTGACGGGCCTGATCTTCCTGCGCTTCGGCTACCGCCTCCTGCCCACCAACCGCCGCGCCGCGCCCACCTTGGGCGAGGCGCTGCAGATCGACGATTATACGACCGAAGCACGCATTCCCGCCAACAGCCCTGCCGACGGAATCAGCATCGTCGCCTTCAGGCAGTTGACCGAAAATGAAGTGGAAGTGACCGGTCTGCATCGCGGGGAGCGTCGACGCATCCTCCCCCTTCCGGACGCCATTCTCGCCGCGGGAGACGTGCTGATCCTGGAGGGGGAGCCTGAAGCGCTCGAGCGCGCCATCGCCGCCGCGAGCCTCCGGTTGGAAGGCCAGCACCGCTCGTCCGTGAGGCAAACCCCTTCGTCGGATGTCGGCGTGATCGAGGCCGTCATCGGCACAGACTCGATCCTGGTCGGCGACGCTGCCGGACGTATCGCGTTGCACGACCGGCACGGCGTGAACTTGCTTGCGGTTTCACGGCGCGGCGAGCGACTGACCAAGCGCCTTCGCGACTTGGAGCTCTGTCCGGGCGACGTGATCGTGCTGCAGGGCCCGCTCAGCACCCTTCCGATGCGGTTGCGGGAACTCGGCTGCCTCCCCCTCGTCCAGCGCAACATCCGTCTCGGCAGCGCGCGCCGCGGCTTGGTGCCGCTGGCCATCCTGGGCGGTGCGATGGTCCTGACCGCCCTCGGCTGGGTGCCGGTCGGCATCGCCTTCTTCGGCGCCGCCGCGCTCGTCATGCTGGTCGGTTCGCTTCCTGCCCGCGAAGCCTACGCCCATGTCGAATGGCCGATCCTGATCATGATCGGCGCCTTGATTCCCGTCAGCGATGCCTTGCGCACCACCGGCGGCACCGATGTCATCGCCGGCTGGCTGTCCGCGACCGCGACCAGCCTCCCCGCATGGGGCGCCGTGGCCCTGATCATGATCGCGGCGATGGCGGTGACGCCATTCCTCAACAACGCAGCGACGGTGCTCGTGATGGCACCGATCGCCGCCTTGTTCGCCAATGATCTCGGCTACCGCCCGGAGGCATTCCTGATGGCCGTCGCGGTCGGGGCTGGCAGCGACTTCCTCACACCGATCGGCCACCAGTGCAACACGTTGGTCATGGGCCCTGGCGGCTATCGCTTCGGCGATTATGCCCGCCTCGGGGCGCCGCTTTCCTTGATCGTGGTGCTCGTCGGCGTGCCGCTCATCCTGGCGGTGTGGCCGCTCTAGGCGGTTCGCGCCAGGAAGGCCGTCTCACGCTCGACCCAGGTCCGGAAGCTATCACGTGCCAGCATGGCCTCGATATAGGCTTTGAGCCTGGGCCGTCCTTCCGCCCAGGCAAGGCCGAGATGGTTGAAATTAACGAAGGGGCTCGCGACCGCGATGTCGGCGAGCGTCAGTCGGTCGTCGACCAGCCAGCCGCTGGCTGGGATCACGCGCTCCAGATAATCGAGGATCGGCGGCAACTCCTCGCGCTCGGCCTTTTCGGCCATCGCCAGATCGCCTTGCCGCTTCATGAAGCGTGGGGCGACGATGCGATTGAAGAAGATCTTCGTGCCGCAACCGGCAAGGATCGTGTCGGCAAATTCGTCAAACCAGACCGCCCGCGCCCGCGCCCTGGCCTCGAGCGGGACCAGGTTCGGCTCCGGCTTCACCGCGTCGAGATAGGTGATGATCGCGCTCGAATCGGAAATGGCGAAATCGCCGTCGCGAAAGCCCGGTATCTTCTTGAACGGGCTCGCTTCGACGAATTCCGGTTCGTCCGAGCCGAGGGGCAGTGGCCGCGACTCCAGTTCGATCCCCTTTTCCGCGCCGAAGGCCAGCACCTTGCGCACGAACGGCGACATCGAAGATCCATAGACGATCATTTCCGCGACTCCCGATTTTCAGTTTTGTTATGAAACCATCATAGGTCCGTTTCGTAGCCGACTCAATCGTCATGAAACGCGTTGGGCCGGCGCCCGACTTGCTCTAGGGGCGCAGGCCATGGGCAACCGCAGCTCCTCCTCCACTCTCTGGCGCGACGAGATTCGCGCGACAATGCTGCTCGCTTATCCGCTGATCCTGACCAATCTGGCCCAGGCGGCGATCCACGCCACCGACGTCATCTTGCTCGGCTGGGTCGGCCCCCGCGCGCTTGCCGCCGGGGCATTAGGGGTCAATCTGTTCAACGCCGTGCTGATCTTCGGGACGGGGCTCGTCACCGCCTCCGCGCCGATGATGGCCCGCCAACTAGGCCGGCATCGCCACAGCGTGCGCGATGTCCGCCGCACGGTCCGCCAGGCGATGTGGGCCGCCGTCGCCATCGCTATTCCGTTCTGGATCCTGCTCTGGCAGGCGGAGCATATCCTGCTCTTCTTCGGGCAGGAGCCGGCGCTGGCGCGCGAAGCGGGCCATTTCGTCCGCGCGCTGCAATGGGGCTTGCTACCCTACTTCTTCTTTCTGATCCTGCGCAGCTTCGTCTCCGCGCTCGAACGGCCGCTCTGGTCGCTCGTGATCGGCGGCGGCGCCGTCCTGTTCAACGCATTGGTCAATTACGGCCTGATCTTCGGCCATTTCGGCCTTCCCGAGCTCGGCCTGCTGGGCGCCGGCATCGGCAGCGCTCTGTCGAACTTGCTGATGTTCGTCGGCATGGCGCTGGTGGTCACGCGCCATCGGCGGTTCCGCCGCTACCGCCTGTTCGGGCGCTTCTGGCGCGCCGACTGGTCCCGTTTCGTGGCGATCTGGAAGCTCGGCCTTCCGATCGCGGTGACTCTCACCCTCGAGGTCACGATCTTCAACGCCGCGGTCTTCCTGATGGGACTGATCTCGACCGAAGCCCTCGCCGCTCACGCGATCGCGATTCAGATCGCAGCTCTGTCGTTCATGGTCCCGCTCGGCCTCGCCCAGGCGGTGACGGTGCGCGTCGGCCTCGCCTTCGGTCGCGGCGACCGTGCCGGAGTGGCCCGCGCCGGCTGGACCAGTTTCGCGATCGGCGAAGCTTTCATGGTGGTGATGGCGCTCGTCCTCGTCACCTTCCCCCATCTCCTGGTCAACGCCTTCCTCGACGAGAGCGACCCCGCCAATGCCGGCGTGATCGGCCTGGCCGTCTCGTTCCTCGCGGTCGCCGCCTTGTTCCAGATCGTCGACGGTGCGCAGGCGGTCGGCGCCGGCATGCTGCGCGGCCTTCATGATACGACCCTGCCAATGCTCTACGCGCTGGTCGGCTATTGGGTGATCGGCCTCGGCACCGGAGTCTTTCTCGCCTTCGGGCTCGGCTGGGGAGGCATAGGTCTCTGGCTCGGACTCGCCCTCGGCCTTGCCGTCGTTGCGATCCTGATGATCCTGCGCTGGATGCGCCGTGACCGGCTTGGGCTGATGCCCTAGAACGTCGCCGGATCCGGTTTACCGCGACACCGGCCAATGCTTCGTTCCGGGACGGCTCAAAACGGCCTCTCGACTCCGCTGCGCCGGGCGCGGTCTAGTCGCTCATGCCTTTGCACGCCTTCCCGCTCCACCCGCCCGGGCACCGCCTCTATGGCGGCCATTATCAGCGCAGCTTTGCGCGCGCGCCGGTGCGGATCGCCGCGTCCCTCCGCGAGCCGGCCAAGCCCTCGAGCCCGGTCACCGTCACCGATTTGTCGGCCCGCGGCTGCCGCATCCTCACCAAACAGCGGCTGGCTGCGGGCACGATCGTATGGCTGCGCCTCCCCGGTCTCGAAAGCTGGTACGCCACCATCGTCTGGGCCACGGGCGCGGCGGCCGGCCTCGCGTTCGACCGGCCTTTCCATCCCGCCGTCGCGGAGAAGTTGATCGACGAGCATCGCGTGGCCTTCCCGCTGCGCGAATGGACCGCCGAAATGCGTCGCCGCTTCGGCTGAGGCACCGCTGCAGGCGCGTCCGATATGGATGCGCTTGCCCGCCGCCCGATCGGCAATGGTATCAACAGGCCGAAAAGCGGGGGACCAGAGGGGGTTAGCTTGGATGCCGGCGGCGAAAGCCAGGCCCGAACATTAGAATATAGCCCACGGCCGAGCCTGCTCGTGCTGACAGATGGCGATGCGGCTACCCAGCGCGTCCATGACGACGCCGCTGCGCTCGGCTACCGCATAGCCGATGTCGCTCCTATCGGCGCTGCTCTGTCGCGGCTCGATCGCCACGTCGGGCCGGACGCCGTGGTCGTGGAGGTGGATTGCGATCCGGGACCGGCCCTCGACGCCCTGCTCGACTGCCTCGAAGCCCGGGCGCGCTGCGGCGGCCACGGCAGCGTCGTCATTGCTCCGCCAACATTGCTGGACGCGGTGGCCGCGCGCACGCCGCATCCTCGGATTCAGCACCTCTGCGCCCCCCTGCCCTCCGACCGGGTTGCGGCGCTAGCGCTGGCCGCGCTGGCGCCGCCGGCGCGGCTGCACGACAACCGCCGCCGGCAAGGGCCGGTACGGCTCCAGCAATTGAGCGAGGAGATCGGCCGGATCGCTTCGCTGCTCGCCAGCCTGTCCGAGGCGGAGGCGATCGAGCCCGCACCCCGACACGCCGGCGAAGGGGAAGGCGACCATCTCGTCGGCCCGGCCGAGATCCGCGCCGTCCTGCGCGCGCGCCGCATGCGCGACCGCTATTTCAACGGCGACTTCTTCGCCGATCCGGCGTGGGACATGATGTTGGACCTGCTCGCCGCCCGGCTCGAGGGCCAGCGCGTCGCCGTTTCGAGCCTCTGCATCGCCGCCGCGGTGCCGCCGACCACGGCCCTGCGCTGGATCAAGCTGCTGAGCGAGCACGGCCTGTTCGTGCGCAGCGCCGATCCCCAGGACGGCCGCCGAGTCTACATCGCCCTGTCCGACGAAGCGGCCGCCAGCCTCGGCGCCTATCTCCGCGCTGTGCAGCGCCTGTCGCCGCTTGTGATCTGAAGATGGTGGGCGCTGACGGGCTCGAACCGCCGACCCTCTCGGTGTAAACGAGATGCTCTACCAACTGAGCTAAGCGCCCCCAGGGGGAATGCGGCTATCTAGGCCGTCTGGCGCATCCGTCAAGGCGCGGCGCCGCTTCGGCTGGCGTCACAACCAGCCCAGGAAGGCGAGCAATATCAGGGTCGCGACCACGGAAATAAGGATCGATCCGAGGCAGCCGAGGCGGTTTGAGAAAAGAAAAAACAAGCATCGTCTCCCGCAACGTGGTCCGTGAGAACGAAGGCGATGCAATTGTGCTCCCGTTGCTGCCCAGGTCGGACCACTGGCCCACCGCAGCGAACGGAGTTAGTGTGGCACGACGAAGCCCCTGCGGCCGGTCTCCGGGCTGGAGCGGCCGGCTCGGGCTCTGCCCCGGGAGGCGCGCGATGAAATCCATTCTGCTCTACGCCAACGAGGACGGCGGTACGGCCACGCGCCTCGCAGCGGCAGTGGCGCTGGCGCAAACCTACGACGCGCATATCGTCTGCCTGCAGGCAACTCCCTACGATTCCTATATTCTGGGCGACCCCTTCGGTGGCGTCTATGCGCTGCCCGAGGTGGTCGAGCGGGTCCGGGAGGCCGAGGATGCCCATCGCGCCCGCACCGAGGCGATGCTCCCGCATCAGAATCTCTCCTGGGAGTGGCAGCGCGTCGACGGCGCACCGGTACAGTCGCTTATCGACCGCGCTCGCCTCGCCGATCTGGTCGTCGTCAGCTTGCCACCCCGCGGCGACGACGGCAGGCGCGGCACCACCGGAATGGCGGGAGACGTTGCCCTGCACGTGCGGGCGCCCGTGCTCGCAGTGCCGATGGAGGATAGCCGTTTCGATCCGATTGGCGCCGCAGCGATCGCCTGGAACGGGTCGATCGAAAGCGCGCATGCGCTGCGCCTGGCCTTGCCGCTGCTCCGCCGCGCGCAGAGCGTCCATCTCGTCACCGTGGACGGGCGCGAAAGCGACGTTCCGGCGAGCGAGGCGCGCGCCTATCTCGCGCTTAACGGCATTGGGGCCGAGCAGCGCGAATGGCCGCTCCAGGAGGGCATAGCGGAGAGTCTCGGTGCCGCCGCGGCGGCGCTGGGCGCAAGCTATTTGGTGATGGGCGCTTACGGGCATTCGCGGCTGCGCGAGGCCGTATTGGGCGGCGTCACCCGCGACCTGCTCGAAACCAGCCGGATCCCGCTCGTCCTGGCGCACTAGGGCGGGGGCGCCCGGCCTACAGGTTGCGGATGAGGCGGATCGCCACCGCCGCCCAGGGTGGGTCACCGACCACGATCTGGCGCTGTCCGCCACCCAGCGGCAACACGTGGAGCTTGCCTTCCTCCCGCCCAATCAACCGGCCGAACAGGAAGCGTCCGGCCGGGCGCGGCAGCAGCAGATCACGGTTCATCGCGCGGCCGAACTCTTCCGGCGACAGGCGATGACACCAGATTTCGTCGCCGCTGCGATAATCGCCGATGCCGGAAGCGACCGTCACCGCGACCAACCCGGGTTCCGCCTGCGGGGGGATGGCCACGCCTTCGCGCCGAGGCGCATGCGCGCCGTCATGCTCGAGCACCGCCGCCACCGGGATGTCGGCGCGATCGGGAAGCTTGACGAGATCGCCCGCTTCCACGCCGAGTGCCCGAGCAATGCGGTTCAGCCATCCGACCGAAACGGTGCGCGTGCCCGTCTCAAGCCGCCCGATCGTCTGCGGCGTCGTGGGCGGGTCGCATCGGTCGGCGACGTCCTGCAACGTCATCTTCTTGGCCCGGCGAACCTCGCGGATACGCGTGATCATGCCCTGTCCCCATAACCCCTGTGGTTATTTCACTTTCCTACAGACGGGCCGAAATGGCAATAGGAAAGTCATCGAGTCGCAGGAGAAGAGGATGGCCGCACCCAAACGCAACCGCCTGCTGGCCGAGCGCGCGCTGCCCGACGACGGCGAGAACCGATCCGCCGGACCGTTGCGCTCCGGCTGCCCGCGCCGCGCCCGCTCGGTCACCGTGAACCTGGCCGAGTCGCCGCTCGCCTGGTTGCGGTCGCGCGGTCATATCGACGAGCGCCAGTTCGCTGCGGGAGAGCATCTGCGCCTCGACTGGGAGCGATCCCAGCTGCCGCCGCGCGTCACGATGCGGTGGGACGCTCCGCCGCTCGCTCGCGGCCGGGGCGGAGCACCGGGGCCGGCCGATCCGACCGAAGCGCAGATCGCCGCCCGCCGTCGTTTCGAGGCCGCGACCGCTGCGGTCGGGCCCGGCCTCAGCGACGTCCTGTGGCGCATCGTCTGCGCGGGCGAGGGCATGCGCGACGCCGAACGCGCGCTCGGTTGGCCGGCGCGCGCCGGCAAGCTCGTGCTCGGGCTCGCGCTCGACCGGCTCGCCGATTTCTACCGCCAGCGCTGAGCCCGCTTTCGACCAGGGTCCCGTGCGCTTCGACGAACGGCTTTGGCGCGTTCTTCGGCCCGGCGTAAAAGGGACCAGGCGACAGCGAAGGAAAATCTATGCACATGCGGCTGCTTTGCCTCCTGCTTTCGACGGTCGCGCTCACGGCTCCACTCCATGCCCAGCTGGCGGACGTCCCCGACGATACGGCCACAGACGTGCTCGGCTATGCCGCGGACAAGGCCGCGCGGATGACCGTGCCGGTCAGTATCGGCGGCAAAGGACCCTACCGGTTCATCGTCGACACGGGCGCCGAGCGCACCGTGATCGCCCGCGAGCTCGCCCGCGAGCTCGGCCTCGGTCCAGGCGAGCGCACGATCCTGCACAGCATGACCGAAGTGCGCGAGACTCCGACCGTCCTGATCCCACTCCTGGAGGTGAGCAAGAAGGCGGTGAAGGATATCCACGCGCCGGCTCTGGCCCGGGTCAATCTCGGCGCCGAGGGCATGCTTGGAGTGGACAGCCTCAAGGCGCAGCGCGTCCATTTCGATTTCGCGCGTCAGGAGATGTCGATTGCACCGTCACGCTCGGTGGAGCCGCGCTGGGATTCCGACACGATCGTCGTCACCGCCCGCAACCGTTTCGGGCATCTCGTGCTGGTCGATGCCGCGATCGAAGGCGAGAAGGTGCACGTGATCCTCGATACCGGCTCCGAGGTGACGATCGGCAACGATGCCCTGCGCCGCCGGCTAACGAAGAGAGGGAAGCTGCGGGCCACCCTGCCGATCGAGCTGCTGAGCGTCACCGGCGGCGTCACGCAGGCCGATTATACCGCGGTCAAGAAACTCCGGCTCGGCGGCGTCGACATCACCGACATGCCGATCGCCTTCGCCGAGGTCCATCCGTTCCGCAAGCTCAAGCTCACCGACAAGCCGGCCCTGCTTCTCGGCATGGATGCACTCAAATTGTTCGAGCGCGTCTCGGTCGACTTCGCGACCCGCAAGGTGCGCTTGCTTCCGCATGAATCGTCCCAGCTGGACCCGCCGCGGCGCTATGCACGGCTCGCCCGCTGATCAGGCGGCGCTTGCCACCTTTTCAGCCTGGCTCACCTCCGAAGCCTGTTCCGCCAGGATCCATTCGACCGCCGCCTGGCAGTGAAGCGCCGTCGTGTCGTAGACCGGCAGCACGTTGGCGCCGGTGTCGACCAGCATGACGAGTTCGGTGCAGCCGAGGATTACCGCTTGCTGCCGCGCCTGGCTCATGTGGGTTAGGCAGGTCTTGAGCGCGCGCTGCGAGGTCCGGGTCACCTGTCCGCGCGTGAGCTCCTCATAGATGATGCGGTCGATGTCGCGCGCCTCTGCCGGCGCCGGCGGCGTCACCGAAATGCCGTGCGCCTCGATCCGCTCCCGGTAGAAGGGCTCCGACATGGTGAATCGCGTGCCGAGCAGGCCCGCACGCCGCACCCCATCCTTGGTCAGGCGCGCCGCGGTGACGTCGCCGATATGGAGGATTGGCACATTCACCGCTTCGGCCACGCGCTCGAACGGCTTGTGCATCGTATTCGAGCCGATGATGAGACCCTCGGCCCCGGCCTGCTCGAGCCGCCGCGCCGATGCGATCAGCAGCTCGGCGAGCGCATCCCACTCGCCCTCGTGCTGCAGCTTGGCGACGGGTGCGAAATCAAGGCTGTCAATGATGAGGGGTGCCGAGCTCAGCCCCCCCAGCCGCCGCGCAACGCCCTTGTTGATCTGCTCGTAATACATGGCGGTCGAGACCCAGCTCATCCCGCCGATCAAACCCAATTTACGCAAAGCCCGTTCACCCCGAAAGAAACCGAATCCGCTCGTCCTTTAGGCTAATCGGGCACCGCGCCTGAACCCCGCATGATCCCTTAACCGAGGGACTTCACGATCTCTTCGACCATCTTCTTGGCATCGGCGAGCAACATCATCGTGTTGTCGCGGAAGAAGAGCTCGTTCTCGACCCCAGCATAGCCGGCGCCGCCCATCGAGCGTTTGATGAATAGCACCGTCTTGGCCTTTTCCACATCGAGCACGGGCATGCCATAGATGGGCGACGACTTGTCCGTTTTCGCGGACGGATTGGTTACGTCGTTGGCGCCAATGACAAAAGCGACGTCGGCCCGGGCGAATTCCGAATTGATGTCCTCCAGTTCGAACACTTCGTCGTAGGGGACGTTGGCCTCGGCCAGCAGCACGTTCATATGGCCCGGCATTCGACCGGCGACGGGGTGGATGGCGAACTTCACCTTCACCCCTTCTTCTTTCAGCAGGTCCGTCATTTCGCGCAGGGCGTGCTGGGCCTGCGCCACCGCCATGCCGTAGCCGGGAACGATGATCACTTGCTCGGCCTGCTTCATCAGGAAGGCCGCATCCTCCGCCGATCCGCGCTTGTACGGCCGGTCGACCGCCGATCCGCCGGCAGCGATCGCCGCGTCTCCGCCGAAGCCGCCCGCGATGACCGAGATGAAGCTCCGGTTCATCGCCCGGCACATGATGTAGGAGAGGATCGCGCCCGACGATCCGACCAGCGCGCCGGTTACGATCATCGCAGTATTCTGCAGCGTGAAGCCCATCGCCGCGGCGGCCCAGCCCGAATAGGAATTCAGCATCGACACGACCACCGGCATGTCGGCGCCGCCGATCGGGATGATCAGCAGGAACCCGATCAGGAAGGACAAAGCGGTGATCGTGAAGAACACCCAGGGACTCTGATCGGTGACGAAATAGGCGATCAGTCCGAGGATCGCGGCCAGCGTGCCGAGATTGATCACGTGGCGTCCGGGCAGCATGATCGGCTTGCCCGACATGTTGCCGTTGAGCTTTAGGAAGGCGATCACCGAGCCGGAAAAGGTGATCGCGCCGATCGCCACGCCGAGGCCCATTTCGATCCGGCTGACCTGCAGGATCTGGCCGTCAGCCCCCAGGATGCCGAACGCGCCCGGATTGAGGAAGGCGGCCGCGGCAACCAATACGGCCGCCATGCCGACCAGCGAATGGAATGCCGCGACGAGCTGCGGCATCGCCGTCATCGCAATCCGCTTCGCCGTCACGAAGCCGATCGCACCGCCGATCGCGATCGCGATCAGGATCTCGGGCAGGCTCGCGACATCGTGCATGATCAGGGTGGTGACCACCGCGATGGCCATGCCGATCATGCCGAACCGATTGCCGCGGCGGCTGCTCACCGGGCTCGAAAGACCGCGCAGCGCGAGGATGAAGCAGATGCCGGCGATCAGGTAAGCGAGCGGCACCCAGGCCGGAACGTCCGCGGCCTCATGCATCGCGGCGTTCCTTCTTCTTGTACATCGCGAGCATGCGTTCGGTGACGGCGAAGCCGCCGAAGATGTTGACGCTCGCCATCGCCACCGCGATCAGGCCTAGCCACTTGGCGGCTAAGGAACCGGCTTCGGCGGACGCGATCAGCGCGCCGACGATGATCACCGAGGAAATGGCGTTGGTCACCGCCATGAGCGGCGTGTGCAAGGCCGGGGTTACTGCCCAGACGACATAATAGCCGACGAAGCACGCCAGCACGAAAATCGACAGGATCGAGACGAAGTCCATCCAGGAGCCCCCTGACACTGATGTGCGTCCACTCTGGCGAGTCGCGCAGACCGTGTCGAGGGCTTACCCGGCGGGGGCGGCGATAGCCGAAGGTATCAGGACTTGCGATCGCCCTTGTGGCCGTAGCCCGATTTGACTTCGGTCTTGGCGTGCTGGCGCTGGTCGGCGGCCAATGACCGTCCCACGTCCACCACGTCCTTGAACCGACCCTGCGCGTCGCGCGTCACATAGCGCTTGTCGTTACCGGTATCGATCAGCTCGCGCTTGCCACTCATGATCCTCACACTCCTCCAGATGATTATGTATCCGGAAGAATCCGCGAGAGGCCGGCTTTGTTCCTGAAATCAGTTGCCTAGCAGGCGGGCGTTCACGATCTTGCCGCCCTGCGTCAGGCGCACGCCCTGGACGATCTCGTCGTCGTCGGGCAGCACGACCCGCTTCGCTTCCGGGTCCCAGAAAGCGCTCAGGAAATTGTAGAGGTTGCGCGCATAGAGCGCCGAGGCGTCGGCGGCGAGGCGCGACGGCACGTTGCGATGGCCGACGATGCGGACGCCATGGCGCTCGACGATCGCGCCTGCGACCGCACCCTCGACATTGCCGCCCTGCTCGACGGCGAGGTCGACGATCACGCTGCCCGGCCGCATCGAGGCCAGTTGCGCGTCCGAGATCAGCCGCGGCGCCGGCCGCCCCGGAATCAGAGCCGTCGTGATGACGATGTCCTGCTTGGCGATGTGCGCCGAGACGAGCGCGGCCTGCGCGGCCTTATATTCGTCCGACATCTCGGTCGCGTAGCCGCCCGCGCCCTCGCCTTCGATTCCGGCGACATCCTCGACGAAGATCGCCTTGGCGCCCAAGCTCTCGATCTGCTCCCTGGTGGCGGCGCGGACATCAGTCGCGGAGACGATCGCCCCGAGCCGCCGCGCCGTGGCGATCCCCTGCAGCCCGGCGACGCCGACGCCCCACACGAAAACGCGCGCCGCCGCGATCGTGCCGGCCGCCGTCATCATCATCGGAAAGGCGCGGCCATATTCGGCGGCCGCATCGAGCACGGCCTTGTAGCCGGAGAGGTTTGATTGCGAGGACAAGACGTCCATCGATTGCGCGCGCGTAATGCGCGGCATGAATTCCATTGCCAGCGCCTCGACGCCCGCCGCCGCATAGGAATCGAGCCGGGCCCGATCGCCGAACGGATTGAGAGCGGCGACGACGAGCGCGCCGGATTGAATGCCGTCAAGACCCGTGGGGTCGGGGCCCTGCACGCCGAGCACAGCGCCCGCGCCGTTCAGCACGCTCGCGCGGTCGCCGATGACGGCGCCAGCCGCTTCATAATCCGCATCAGATATGGCGGCGCTTTCGCCGGCGCCCCGCTGGACCGCCATCTCGGCGCCAAGGGCGATGAATTTCTTGACGGTTTCGGGCGTGGCGGCAACGCGGCGCTCGCCCTCCGCCACTTCCTTCAGAACCGCGATTTTCACCCCCCGCGGCCCCTTTCGTTCAGTTCGAGATGAGCAGAACGACGATCGCGGCGGCGACCACGCTCGCGATCGTTCCCCACTTCATGAGGGCCGCGAAAAGCGAATAGCTCTTCTCATGGGCCTTATAGTCCATCGCATTCTCGGGTTCGGTAGCCATTTCATCCTCTGGGATACGCAAAAATTGCGGATACCCTTATCGAAGAGGGCCGCGGCGCCCAAGCCCAAAATTGGCGCGGGGCTTAAGCCGCTCTTTACCCGCAGCAGGCTAGAGGGCTTCTTCAAGCCGAGAGGAGCCCGCATGCGGCCGGACGCGACACGTTGCCTGTTGCTGATCGACGACGAACCCGCGCAGCGCCGCTTGGTGAGTGCCATCGGCGCGCGTGCCGGCTGGTGGGTCATGGGCGCGCCCGACGTCGAAGCCGCGCAAAAGCTGCTCGCAGGCGAGGAAGGCCGCGATGTCGATGCAATCCTGCTCGATCACTGGCTTCCCGGCGATGCCGGTGCTGAGCTCATCCGGCAGATCCGTGCCCTGAGGCCCGACCTTCCGTTACTGATCCTCACCGCTCAAACCTCGGTTGCGGCGGCCGTCGACGCGATGCGCGCCGGTGCCAATGACTTCCTCGTCAAGCCGATCGCGCCCGACCGGCTGCTGGCGGCGCTGAACGCGGCGACCGACCGGCGCCAGCGCAACGGCGAACTGCGTCCGTTGTCGGAGAAGATCACCAAGACGCTGGCGTTCGACGAGATCGTCGGCTCCGCGCCCGAATTTCGAGCCGCGCTCGCCATCGCCGCCAAGGCTGCGCGCGCCCGCGTCTCCGTCCTGATCGAAGGCGAGAGCGGATCGGGCAAGGAGGTGATCGCGCAGGCGATCCACAGCTCCAGCCCGCGCGGTAAGAAGCCCATGGTCACCGTCAATTGCGGCGCGATCCCGGGCAACCTGGTCGAATCGGTCCTGTTCGGCCATGAGAAAGGCGCCTTCACTGGCGCGTTCGACCGCCACATCGGGCGGTTCGAGGATGCCGACGGCACTACCCTCTTCCTCGACGAAATCGGCGAACTTCCGCTCGACACGCAGGTAAAATTGCTGCGCGCGATCGAGAGCGGCGAAATCCAGCGCATCGGCGGACGCAGCATTCAGATCGTCGACGTGCGGATCATCGCCGCCACCAACCGCCGGCTCCTCGACGAGGTCGCGAAAGGCAATTTCCGCGAGGACCTCTATTACCGCCTCAACGTCGTCCATGTGGACATCCCGCCCCTGCGCGCGCGGCAGAGCGACATCCCGCCGCTGGCCCGCCACCTGCTGGCCCGGATCGCCGAGCAGCCGGGCATGCGCTATCTCAGCATCACCGACGACGCGCTCGAAGTGTTGATGGCCTATGGCTGGCCCGGCAACGTCCGCCAGCTCCAGAATGCTCTATTCCGCGCCGCCGTCCTCTGCGAAGGCAATGCGCTGACCGCGGCAGATTTCCCGCACATCGCCCAGGAATCCACCTTCAGCAAACGGGCTGACGATTATCACGCGAAAGCGCTGAGCGGCGCCTCCAACAGCGCCGCCTTGTCGCACGGCCCGGGCATCACCTTGTACGAGCCGAGCGGCCATCTGCGCTCGCTCGAGGAGATTGAGGCCGACGTCATTCGCCTCGCCATCGGCCATTATCGCGGCCGCATGACCGAAGTGGCGCGCCGGCTCGGCATCGGCCGCTCGACGTTGTACCGCAAACTTGGCGAACTCGGCATTGGCGCCGACGCCGCCTAGACGAAGCGCGATCTGCTGCTAAGCTTCGTCGATGCAGGACTTCACCAACGCCAATATCCTGATCACCGGTGCGGCTTCGGGCATCGGCGCCGCTGCGGCGACTTTACTGGCCTCGCGTGGCGCGCGGAAGCTGATCCTGTGCGACCGCGACGAGAATAGGCTAGCCGACTTCGCCTTCACCCTTCCCTGCGAGCGGCAATTGATGGTCGGCGATGTCGCCGACGAGCAAATGTGGGCGAACGCCGACCTCACCGGACTCACCCACGCGCTGGTCAATGCCGGTATTGGCGAAGGCAAGCCGATTCTCGAATCCACCCTGGCGGACTGGCGCCGAGTCATGGCAATCAACCTCGATGGCGCTTTCCTGACGCTTCAGGCGGCGATGCGGGCGATGCAGAGCAATGGCGGCGCGATTGTGCTCACCGCATCGGTAGCCGGCTTCAAGGCCGAGCCCGGCATCGCCGCTTACGGGGCTTCGAAAGCCGGCGTGATCCAGCTCGCACGCGTCGCCGCCAAGGAAGGCGCCGCCAACCGCATCCGGGTGAACGCAATCGCTCCCGGCGGCGTGGAAACGCCCATCTGGAACAACGTGCCCTTCTTCGCCGATCTCGTGCGGAGCACCGGCAGCGAAGAAGCGGCCTTCGAGGCGATGAGCGCTGCCGCGACGCCGCTCGGTCGCTTCGCTAGGCCCGAGGAAATCGCCGAGCAGATCGCTTTCCTTCTCTCGGACGCTTCCGCCTTCACCACCGGGACCTGCCTGGTCAGCGACGGCGGCTACTCCCTCTAGATCGGAGTCGCGGCGACCGGTTCTTCGACGTCCGGCTCCAGATCGGATTCCACAGCCGCCGCGGCGTTGGCCGACCAGATGGTGCTGAGACATTGCGCCAACGCCGCCATTGCCGCATCGCTGCCTGCCAGCTTCAGGCTGTCGATCCTCTGGCCGTTGCGTGCGATATGCATGCCGCGCGCACCGGCAAATTGTTCGAGGAAGCCGCTGCCTTGCGCAGGTCCGGACGGGCTGACCGCAAAGGTGAGCCCCGGACCGTCCGCGTCGAGATTGCGCTTGGCCACCGCCTGCATCGGCCATGCCCTGCGTTCGTCGAAGCTGACCTGGATATCGTAACGCCCGCCGTCCTCGAACGCATCCCATTGCCGGTTCTGGATCAGGAAGCGGATATTGTCGTTGTCCGCGCTTCCCCAGACCGAAACCACGGTGCCGCTCGGCGCGGCCGCGTGAACGAGACAACCATCCGGCGTCACTTCCAGCGCCCACGGACTTGGCGCCTCGCTCTGCGCGGTGGCCACAGCCGCCGGTGCCGCCAAGGCCAGAACTGCGATCAACGACCTGAACATGGTGGGCTCTCCTTGCCCCCCGCTCATGTTCTTGTTCGAAAAGGCAAACCTTCAGAGCCGCTTTTTGGTTGCAGGGAATCGCGGATTTGCCTCCGCGGACGCAAAGGGAGCCGGGGAGCCATTATGTTGCTCAAACCTTTACGATCATCCCCGCGCTAGGCTGGGATGCTGGCAGAGCATAGCTTCCAATTTGCTAACCTTTGTCTGCCATGACGGCTTAATGGGCGGGTTGGGCGAATTGTGGGCCGGTTTCCTGAAAAGGGCCGGAAGAGGAGGCGATCCGCGCCTCCGGATCCTGCTGTGGGCGAGCCTTGCCTGCCTCCTGTTCGGCGCCGCCGAACTGGGCCAGCCGATTGAAAACGCGCTGCGCAACGTGCGTAATACGGTGCGCAGCCATCCCACGAGCGGCGACATCGTGCTCGTCGGAATTGACGACCGCAGCCTCAAGGAGCTGGAAAAGTGGCCGTGGCCCCGGGGGTATCACGCGCTTCTGATCGATCGGCTCATTGCCCAGGGTGCAGACCGCATTTTCTTCACGATCGACTTCTCGTCTCGCGCGGATCCCCGAAACGACGCGATGCTGGCAGACGCACTGGCGCGCGCAAACGGCAAGGTCACCCTGCCGTTCCAGCAACTGCGCGACCCGGCCTCCGGAAATCAGACAACCATACCCCCGCACCCCATCTTCCGCTCGCATGTCAGCATCGCCTCGCTCTCTCTGGAATATGACTTCCAGGGTGCCGTATGGCGGTTGCCGAGCGCCGGCCAGGTCGATCAGGTCACTTATCCGTCCTTCGCCGCAGCGCTAAGCGGCTCGAAAGGTCGCGTTGGCGAGGAATTCCGAGTCGATTATTCCTTCGATCCCCGATCCGTACCCAGCATTAGCGCGGTCGATGTAATACGGGGCCAGTCCGCCACGGGCGCATTTTCTGGCAAGACCGTCGTCGTCGCTCCGACCTCGGTTCAACTCGGAAGCTTCCAGCTCGCGCCCGGACACGGCTGGATGTCGTCCTCCTACATCCACATCCTTGGCGCCGAGACTTTAAAATCGGGACGTCCGGTTGATGTCGGATGGTTTCTCCCGTTCCTCACCGCGATCGTGGGCGCTGGACTGTGCCTGCTGCTGCCCAGGCTTCGCAATGCCATCGGGGCGATGACGGGCATATTGGCGTGCGTGCTGGTCGCGCCGTTTCCGCTCGATGCGCGCTTGATATATATCGACACTGCACCGGCGCTGGTCGCGTTGCTGGCGATCGCCGCATCGCTCGCCTGGTCCGAATTCCGACGCTCTTATCGTCTGCGAGGGACGGTAAACGCCGTGTCCGGGCTGCCCAACCTCAATGCGCTGCGGCAGGAGCGGGTTGATCACGGTCGACCCTTGGTCGCCGCCCGCATCCAGAATTACGCCGAAATAGCGTCGGCCTTGCCAGTCGATGACGAGAAAGCGCTGATCGAGCAAATCATCGGGCGGCTCACGGTCGGGGCGAGCGAGCGCACGCTCTACCAAGGCGACGAAGGCATTTTCGCCTGGTTCGCCGAAAGCGAGACCACTTATCTTGGCGACCATCTCGACGCCCTGCACTCGCTTTTCCGCAGCCCGATTGTGGTCGGCGCCAACCCGCTCGATCTCAGCATAACTTTCGGGTTCGATGCCGGGAGCGGCCGCTCGATCTCTAACCGGCTCGGGAGCGCCCTGGTGGCCGCGGATGAGGCCGGACAGGAGGCGCTCAAGTGGAAGCGTTACGACCCCGCCAAACTCAAGGATGCCGCCTGGAGGCTGTCGTTGCTCAGCCAACTGGACGCGGCCATCGCCGCGGGCGACGTCTGGATAGCCTATCAGCCGAAACTTGATCTGCGAACACGGGCGATATGCGGTGCGGAAGCGCTGGTTCGCTGGACCCATCCAGAAAAGGGTCCGATCAGCCCCGCCGAATTCGTGGCCGCAGCCGAGCAGCATGACCGCATCGAAGGCCTGACCATATTCGTCCTCGAGGGCGCGATCGCCGCTGCCGCCGCCATCCATCGCCGCGGCATTGCATTCAATGTGGCGGTTAATCTGTCCGCCCGACTGATCGACGACAGCGGGCTCGCCAAGACGATTCGGGCGCTGCTGAAGAAACACGATCTGCCGGCGTCGTCGCTCACGCTCGAAGTGACCGAAACCGCAGCCCTCTCCGGCGGGGTCGGCAGCCTCGACATGCTCTGGAAACTACGCGAAACCGGCGTTCACATCTCGATAGATGACTACGGGACGGGCCTTTCCACGCTCGATTACCTGAAGAAGATCCCGGCTACCGAGATCAAGATCGACCAGACCTTCGTTCAGGCCGTCGAGAATAGCAGGAGCGACAAGCTGATGGTGCATTCGACCATTCAACTTGCGCATTCGCTCGAACAAAGAGTCGTCGCAGAAGGTGTCGAGGACCGTCAAACCCTTGAAACACTTGCACAAATGGGCTGCGACGTAGCCCAAGGCTATCATATTGGCAAGCCTATGACTTTCCGTGCCTTAACGAGACAGGTTCTTGGCGAACGGAGGTCCAAGGCAGCCTGACGATAGTTAATGTCTTGATAACCATTTTTTTGGAGTTCATAACGAGGCCCTCGAGCGCCGCGGCTGTCGTGGCGCGTGCTCTCCAGGGGGGTCGTCATGACGAACCAGAAAAACACTCGCCCGACTCGCGGCTTCTGGGATTGGCTTTGGGGCGGCGGCGGCACCGGCGGCGCCGTCAAAGGCTAAGAATGGAGACCCCGGCTTCGGCCGGGGTTTTTCTTTCGGCCGACAAAGAAAAGGGCCCGCGCGGGCCCTTTTTCGTTTGATTCCAGATGTTACGCTCAGACCGTCGGCGTCAGCGCCGCATCTCTCAGCCCGCGCCATACACGCAGCGCCTGCACCGTTTCGGGCACGTCGTGGACTCGCAGGATCTGCGCCCCCTGCTCTGCCGCCTTCAGCGCCAATGCGACGGACCCGCCGAGTCGCCGATCCGCCGGCGCCTCGTTCGAAAGGGCGCCGATCATCCTCTTGCGACTCGCCCCGAGGAGCAGCGGGCAGCCCAAGGCGTGGAACAGCGCCAGCCCGTTCATCAGCTGAAGATTGTGCGCGACATTCTTCCCGAAGCCGATGCCGGGATCGACGATGATTTTCGCCCGGTCGATCCCCGCCGCCACCGCCGTCGCGATCCGCGCCTCGAGCCAGTCATAGACTTCGAACAGCACCGGCCGGTCGTAATGCGGCGCGACCTGCATCGTCTCCGGCGCGCCTTGGTGGTGCATCAGCACCACTGGGCACCCCGACCGCGCCGCGACCTCCATCGAACGCGGGTCGTAGAGCAGCCCCGAAACGTCGTTGAACACGGCTGGCCCCACCGCCAGCGCCGCCTCCATCACCGCCGCCTTGCGGGTGTCGATCGAGAGCGCGGTGCCGGACGCGGCGAGCTGGCGCACCACCGGCAGCACCCGCTCGATCTCATCGCCTTCCCAGACCGCCGCAGAGCCGGGCCGAGTCGATTCGCCGCCGACATCGATGATCGCCGCGCCCTGCGCCGCCATTTCATGCGCTGCTTCGGCCGCCCGGCCCTCGTTGCGGCCGCCGTCCGAGAAGCTGTCGGGGGTGACGTTGAGGATGGCCATGACCTGCGGCTGATCGAGCCGGATCACCCGCGGCCCCAGCGCCAGCGGCGCGCGCGGGCTCGTCAGGTTGATCCAGGCCGTGCGCGCCGGCTGGCCCAGTTGCTCGACCATGTCGCCCATCGCCTCGACCGGCACCAATCGGGTCGAGACTCGGCTTCGTCCGTCCAGCACGTCGATTTCGACCGCCGAAAACCAGGTGAGACCGCCGGCAAGCCGTGCCACCCGGCCATCATAGCCGAACGGCGCGTCCACGAAGGCGGTAGGCCGCAGATAGATGCGCTCAGCCATGTCCTACCCTCTGCAGCCGCCGGAATCTGCCTCAGTCCAGGGCCGCGATATATTTCTGCCTGAGCTCGTCGAGACAGACCAGCGATTCCCCTTGGGCGACGTGCCAGAAGGTCCAGCCGTTGCACGATGGCGCCCCCTGGGCGGCAGCGCCGATCTGGTGGATGGATCCCTGCTTGCCGGCCATCTCGACCGAGGCATCGGCGCCGACCCTCGCCTGCCAGCGCCGCTTGGAGTCGGTCAGCACCGCGCCCGGCTCGATCATGCCGGTCTCGATCAGGGCTCCGAACGGCACGCGCGGCTGGTTCTTCTTGGACGCCATCGTCCGCATCGCGCTCTCGTCGAGCTCGAGTGTCGAGGCGATGCGCTCCTTGGCGACCTTCACATATTTCGGCTCGCGCTCGATGCCGATCCAGTGGCGCCCGAGGCGGCGTGCCACCGCCCCGGTCGTCCCCGTTCCGAAGAAGGGATCGAGCACGACATCGCCCTTGTTGGTGCAAGACAGAAGCACGCGGTAGAGCAGGCTTTCCGGTTTCTGGGTCGGGTGCGCCTTCACGCCTTCGGTCTTCACACGCTCGCCGCCCGAGCAGATCGGCAGCACCCAGTCTGAGCGCATCTGCACTTCGTCGTTGAGCGCCTTCATCGCCCGATAGTTGAACGTGTAGCGACTGTCCTCGCTCTTCGAGGCCCAGATCAAGGTCTCGTGGGCGTTGGTAAAGCGCGTGCCGCGGAAGTTCGGCATCGGGTTCGACTTGCGCCACACGATGTCGTTGAGGATCCAGTAGCCGAGGTCCTGAAGCGCAGCGCCGCAGCGGAAGATATTGTGGTAGGAGCCGATCACCCACAAGGTGCCGTCGGGCTTCAGGATGCGACGCGCCTCGCGCAGCCATGCGCGGGTGAAAGCATCATAGGCCTCGAACGTGTCGAACTTGTCCCAATCGTCGTCGACCGCGTCGACCCTGCCGCCCTCGGGCCGGAACAGGTCGCCGCCGAGTTGGAGATTGTAGGGCGGATCGGCGAAGACCATATCGACGCTGCAATCCGGAAGCGCCGCCATGGCGGCGATGCAGTCGCTTTCGAGGATCCGATTGAGCGGAAGATCGGGATGCGGCCCCGCCTTCGCGCGACGCACAGCCGTTCCCACACGTCCCATCACGCTCATTCAGACAGCCCCCGGTTTAACCACAAAGAGGTCCAGAGTGAGTCAGCGCGACTCGGCGGTCAAGGACAGTGCGTTGAGCCGAGTCGTTAAGAATTTGCTGCAGGTCGGGAGAACGAAAGGAGTCTCCCCCACATCTGGCGTCCGCCGCGATTCTTCAGACTCAATATGAAGTGGTGTGGCGGGAAAGACTCACAGGTCGAGCATATGCTGCTTCACCGGCGCGAAGCTGCGGCGGTGAAGCGGGGTAAGGCCGTGCAGATCGAGCGCCGCGACATGCTCGGGCGTTCCATAGCCCTTGTTGGTCGCCCAGCCATAATGGGGATGGGTCTCGGCATATTCCGCCATCATCCGGTCGCGCGTCACCTTGGCAACGATCGATGCGGCGGCGATCGACCGGCTCTTGGCATCGCCGCCGACGATCGCTTTGGAGGGATAGCGCCAGTCGGGGCAGCGATTGCCGTCGACCAGCACGGTGCCCGGCTCGATGCCGACTGCCTCGACGGCGCGAGTCATGGCCAGCATCGTCGCCCAGAAGATGTTGTAGCGGTCGATCTCCTCGACCGTCGCGATGCCGACGCCGACGCGCGCGACCTGATGGAGCTTGCCGTAGAGGCTTTCGCGCATCTCGAAGCAGAGCTTCTTCGAATCGTCGATGCCGCGGGGGCAGCGCTTGCGGTCGAGTATCACCGCAGCCGCAACGACCGGCCCGGCCAGCGGCCCGCGACCGGCCTCATCGACGCCCACCACAGGCTCCGCGAACGGCTTCTCGACTTTGAAACAGGGCGGCGGCATGATTGCAGGGTAAAAAATGAAGCCACGTCGTTCCAGCGAAAGCTGGAAAATCAGCCCACTGTCCTGTGGATAAGTTCGAAGGGCGATACACCGAGCGCATGGCCCATGGGGCCGTGGCCCGCGCCGAAGCCCGGCGCCGCAAGGATCGCCGCCCGCGTATAGGCCCGCCCCCGCTCCACCGCCTCGGCCGCCGACAGGCCCTGCCCCAGACCCGTGGCGATCGCGCTGGCAAGCGTGCAGCCGGTGCCGTGGGTGTGGCGGGTATCGATCCGGTCACTGCTCCAGCGCCGCACCTCTTCCCGATCGACGAGGACGTCGGTCAATATCGGGCCCGGCAGATGCCCGCCTTTGGCCAGCACGGCCACTTCCGCCTTGTTCGAAAGCAGCAGCGCCGCACTCTCGGCTTCGGCGCACGTGGCGATGGTACGGCCGCTCAGCACTTCGAGTTCGGGGACGTTGGGCGTGATCAGGGTGGCGGCTGCGATCAGCCGCTCGAACGCCGCGATCGTCGCCTGGCCGGCCAGCGCCGCCCCGCTCGTGGCGACCATTACAGGATCGAACACGATCGGCACGCCGGCGAGTTGCGCCAATCGCGCGGCCACCGCCGTCGCAGTCTCGGGCGAGCCGATCATGCCGATCTTGACGGCATCGACGCCGAGGTCCTCTACGACCATGTCGATTTGCTGCAGGACCATGTCGGTCGGTATCGGCAGGACGTCTTCCACGCCGAGCGTGTTCTGCGCGGTGATCGCTGTGACTGCCGTCATCGCGAAACCGCCAAGCATGGTGACCGCCTTGATGTCGGCCTGGATACCGGCGCCGCCGCCACTGTCGGAACCGGCGATGATGAGAACGCGCGCCGTCTTCAACGTGGCCCCTTCCGCTCGGTCGAAGCCGGAAAGCGGAGAAGCTTGTCGGCGGGTCGGATCGGCCGCCGCTCAAGATTGCCGCCGCAATTGGGGCACGTCCCGGCCAGCGGACCGTCGACGCAATCCGAACAGAAGGTGCATTCGAACGTGCAGATGCGCGCGTCGGGGCTATCGGGCGCGAGATCGCGTCCGCACCGCTCGCAATCGGGACGGAGCTCCAGCATCAGGCGGCCTTCACCGCCTCGCAAATGCTGTCGACCACTTCCTCGACGAGGGCTGGGTCCTCGCCCTCCGCCATCACCCGGATCAGCGGCTCGGTGCCGGATTTCCGGATCACCAGCCGGCCTGTCCCGCGCAGGCGCGTCTCGGCTGAGGCGATCGCCGATTTAACCTGCTCGGCCTCGAGCGGCGCTCCGCTTTCGAAGCGGACGTTCTTGAGCAATTGAGGCAGCGGCTCGAACTGGCGCAGAAGCTCGCTGGCCGGCCGGCCGCTTTCGACCAGGCAGGCGAGGACTTGCAGCGCCGCCACCAACCCGTCTCCGGTCGTCGAATAATCGGTGAGGATGATGTGGCCCGATTGTTCGCCGCCGACGTTGAAGCCCCGCGCGCGCATCATCTCGAGCACGTACCGGTCGCCGACTTGGGTGCGTTCCAGGGTCAGCCCCTGCCCTTCCAGGAAACGCTCGAGCCCGAGGTTCGACATAACGGTCGCGACCAGCCCGCCGCCCCGCAAGGCACCCCGGCGGTGCCACGAAGAGGCGATCAGCGCCATCAGCTGGTCGCCGTCCACCACCTGGCCCTTTTCATCGACCACGATCAGCCGGTCGGCATCGCCGTCGAGCGCGATGCCGATATCGGCGCTGGAATCGACAACGGTCTTCTGAAGCAGGGCCGGAGCGGTGGAGCCGCAGCCTTCGTTGATATTGAGACCGTTGGGAGACACCCCGATGGCGACCACTTCGGCACCGAGCTCCCACAGGGCAGCAGGCGCAACCTGATAGGCCGCGCCATTGGCGCAATCGACCACGACCTTGAGGCCGTCGAGCCTTAGCTCGTTGGGGAAGGTGGCCTTGGCCGCGTGGATATAGCGGCCGCGGGCGTCCTCGATCTTGCGCGCGCGCCCGATCAGTGGGGACGGCGCAAGGGTGGGTTCTGCGTCGAGCAGCCGCTCGATCGCCCGCTCATCCTCATCGGACAATTTATATCCGTCCGGTCCGAACAATTTGATGCCGTTATCCTCGTAGGGATTGTGGCTTGCCGAAATCATGACGCCGAGGTCCGCGCGCATCGAATGGGCGAGCAGGGCTACGGCCGGCGTCGGCACCGGTCCCACCATGACGACGTCCATACCGACGCTGGTGAAGCCGGCAATCAGTGCGGACTCCATCATGTAGCCGGAAAGCCGCGTATCCTTGCCGATCACGACGCGGTGGCGATGGTCGCCCCGAACGAAATGCGCGCCCGCCGCCTGGCCGACCCGCTGCGCCATCGCGGCGGTCATCGGCATCTGGTTGGTGCGGCCCCGGATCCCGTCCGTGCCGAAAAATTTGCGAGTCATACGGTCCCAGCCCGTTAAATTTCACTTGCGGTATCCCGTACCGCTCTCAAGAGAGTGTGATAGCGGCATTCGTGCCGAAGAGCGATGCTTTTGACGGCGAGCGCCGTTTGGGCTTCGACCTTCCACGAGGCGAGTCATTGTGAAGGGGGCGTATGTCACAACCAACCCGTATCCTGCTGGCGCTGACCGTCGGCATCGCGCTGGGATTGTTGAGCGCCCGCACTGGCGGGTCATGGGTCGAGGGCGCCGTTTCCGTTGCCGAGCCGATCGGCGGTCTTTGGCTGAACGCCCTGCAGATGACGATCATCCCCTTGGTCGTATCCCTGCTGATCACCGGCATCGCCGCCAGCATGGAGGCGGCCCGCGCCAGCCGCCTCGCTTCGCGCGCCATCATCCTGTTCCTCGCCCTGCTCTGGTTCTCGTCGGCCTTCGCCGCCGTCGCGATCCCCTTCTTCATCGAGATATTCCCGATGCCGATGGAAGCGGCTGCGGCGCTCCGGTCCGCGCTCGCCACCTCGGAGCCGGTCGGGGAAGTTCCGGGCTTCGGCGATTTCCTGCGCTCGATCATCCCGAGCAATCCGATCGCGGCCGCCGCCAATGACGCGATCCTTCCGCTGATCATCTTCACCGCGGTCTTCGCCTTCGCGCTGACCCGGCTACCAGCCGAGCCGCGCGAACAACTGACCCGCTTCTTCCGCGCAGTTTCGGACGTGATGCTGGTGATGATCGGCTGGATGTTGTGGCTCGCCCCGATCGGCGTTCTCGCGCTTGCCTATGTCGTCGGCGCCCGCGCCGGCACCGCGGCGTTCGGCGCCTTGCTCCATTATGTCGTGATCATCTCGGCGGTAGGCATCGTCCTGTGGGCGCTGGCGGTTCCCTTCGGCGTGATCGGCGGGCGCGTCCCGCTGCGTCGATTCCTGCGGGCGATCGGTCCGAGCCAGGCCGTTGCGATCAGCACCCAATCCTCGCTCGCCTCGCTCCCGTCGATGTTGCGCGGCTCCGAGAGCCTTGGCGTTCCGGTCGCGGCTTCGGGCGTCGTTCTGCCGCTCGCCGTCGCCGTCTTCCGCTGGACCGGACCCGCGATGAACTTCGGCGTCGCACTCTATATCGCCCACTGGTACGGCATGGAGCTGGGGCCGGCGCAGATATTCGCCGGCATCGCGGCCGGTGCCACGACCACGTTGGGCGCCGTGAGCCTCCCCGGCCAGGTCAGCTTCATCACCTCGATCGCACCGATCTGCATGGTCATGGGCGTGCCGATCGAGGCGCTTGCGCTGCTGATCGCCGTGGAAACGATCCCCGACATCTTCCGCACGCTCGGCAACGTGACGATGGACGTCGCCGCGACGGTGACCGTGACGCGGCGCACCGGCTTCATGGAGAACGAGGCGGTGACCGAGGAAGACAGGCTCCTGGCGGGCGAGGCGTCACCGCACGGTTAGGTTCGCACGGGGCCGGCTCCGGCCGGTCCCGCCGGATGTTCGGACGGTTTATTCTTCGCGCTTGCCGGTAGGTCCGGTCGCAGCCTCGTCATGGCCGCTCTTGTCGCTGTAGAAGGCCGCGGCGAACAGGCCGCAGCCGAGCAGGACCGAGATGAAGACGCCGGCGATGGTGGCGACCACCATGTGGACCCGCAGCGGCCCGTAGAGCGAGAGATACCACAGAGCCGCCGCGACCAGGACCACCCCGGACAGGGCGATCCAGCCCACCATGCGCTTGAACTCGCGGAGCGCGGATGTCTCGCGCTCACCCTTGATCTTGGTCATTCGCCGGCCTTCCCGTGCTCGCCGGGCAGCATCCAGCGTCCGGCTCCGTCGCGCGCGACGGATAGTCCATGCCTCTACGCCCCGCACTCCCCCTCGTACAGGGCGGTATTTACCCTAGGCTGTTTACCGGAGGCCCTCACCGTCCCCGGAACAGGCCGCCGAGCAATCCCCGGACGATCTGCCCGGCGATGCGATTCGTGACCTGCCTCTGCACCGAGCGGCCGACCTGGCGCATCATGTCCTCGTGGAGCGGACGGTCGCGCGCCGCCTGGCGCTCGGCCCGGATCCGCTCCTTCTCCGCCGCGCGGGCCGCAATCTCCGCCTCCTTCTGGGCCTTCTGCGCCGCCGCCGCGT
>JAFAEZ010000182.1 GCA_023423775.1 Pseudomonadota bacterium | reverse complement strand
CCTGCGGCGCGATGTCGCGGAAGGCGAGCGGCTCGGGGGTCGGCGGCGCCTCGCGCACCGCGGCCGGAAGGTTCGGAGTCACGCGCGCCACCGCGCGGCCGTCCGGCGCTCGCACGCCCAGCACACTCAAGCCGGCGACCAAGTAAAGGCCAAGCATCACCGCCAACAGGCAAGCCGCCGCCCAGTGCTTGTGGCCCAATATGGGCAGGCGCAGGCCGGGCATTCGCAAATTGGCTGTCAGCATCAACGACTCCAAAAGCGGCGGACGTGGCCCATAATATGCCGGTCCTGTCGTGGCAACCGCGCATCGGGCGAGCGGTTGTGTGGCAAGGTCATGGTGAATGGGTACGGCTTCCTGCCCCCGCGACTCCTATACCACAGGTGCATTAGGTCAACAACACAGCGCGAAACAGCCTGCCGTCGGAACCGCACGCGCCGCCGCTGGTTAATAGCACAACCAATCGGTGAGAAACTTTTCTATGGCTACCAAGGCTTTATGGCGACCGGCGGATACGTCGGCCGGACAATTCCTGACGGACAGCTTCCAGCGCGGGCTCGCCCACTGGAATCACGAACGGCTCGCGCCGCAATTCCCCAGCGACGACTGGCAGAAGCTGCTCGAGCGCGACATGCGCATGCTGCGGCTCGAGGGCGGCTTCATCGAGGGTCTGCGCGCGGAAATCGCCGAGGAGGCGGCGGCGGCGCCGACCGACGTCGCAGGCTTCATCGCCTGGTTCGAGGCGCTGCAGGATAATGGGCCCGGCCAGGGCGATCCGCTCTTCCCGTGGATCGCCGAGGAAGCCACGCTCGATGATCTCCGCTGGTTCCTGCGCCAGGAGGCGGCCGGCGAGGCCGGCTTCGACGATCTCGTCGCTCATACCCAGGTCAAGCTGCCGGCAACCGCCAAGCTCGAGCTCGCCCGCAATTATTGGGACGAGATGGGCCGCGGCAACCCCAAGGGCATGCACGGCCCGATGCTCGACGTGCTGGTCGAGACGCTCGATCTCCAGCCGCGCATCGACGAGACGGTCTGGGAGAGCCTCGCCCTCGCCAACGCCATGACCGCCATGGCCACCACCCGGCGCTACGCATGGCATTCGGTCGGCGCGCTCGGAGCGATCGAGCTGACCGCACCGGGCCGCTCGGCCTGCACCGCCAAGGGTCTGCGCCGTCTGGGCTTCTCGGGTCGGGAGCGCCGCTATTTCGATCTCCATGCGGTGCTCGACGTCAAGCACAGCGAGGACTGGAACCGCGAGGCCTTGCGCCCGCTGGTCGCCGAGGATCCGCGCCGCGCCACCGCGATTGCCGAGGGCGCGCTGATCCGGCTGCGCTGCGGCCAGCGCTGCTTCGAGCGCTACCGGGCCGAACTCTGGTCCTGACCGGCAACAGAGCGCGCCCGGCCTGCAGCCCACCGCGCCCGGGCTTCGGCCCGGGAACGCGCGGGGAAACCCGCCGTTAGTCGCGCAAAAGCCGCATCAGGAGCGACACATGAATATTTGGGAGCGTCTCGACCGGGACCATATCGTCATCCACGCCGCCGCGGCCGACATCATGCAGAGCCACGGCGACCAGCCGCGACGCCACAATCAGTTCGCTAATTACGCCCATGAGGTGCGCCGCCACCTCGCCGTCGTCGAGGAGGTGATCTTCCCCTTGCTGCGGCGCGACCCCGCCACCGCCGCGACCGTGTCCGCGCTCGCCGCCGAGCATAAGGCGCTGCGTCGCGATCTGCGCGCGCTCCACCGCTCCGACAAGACCGCCGAGTGGATGGAGGATTTCAACGCCTTCGCTTTGCGCTTCGAAGAGACCTGCAAGCAGCATGACGGGCTCGAAAACGTCTCGCGCGCCACCATCGACGACAATCGAGCCCAGTTGCTCGGTGAAGAATATGAACAGGCCAAGATAAGGCACCTCGACCAAGAGACTCCGAATTGGCGTCTGGTCGCCCTGGGTGCCGGCGCCGCACTCGGCGCAGTCGCCGCCGGAGCCGCGATCGTGGGAGCGGTCCGCGCCCGCAGCGGCGGCAGGGACAAGTCGCAGCTCACGCTCGACACCGACGAGACGATCCGGCTCATTTCGTCGAAGAAGGTGGAGGGCACGCCAGTGGTCGGCCCGAGCGGCGAGCGCCTGGGGCGGATCGAAAGCTTCATGGTCGACAAATATAGCGGCCGCGTCGCTTATGCCGTGCTCACCTTCGGCGGCCATATGGGCTTCGGCCGCAGCCTCTTCCCTTTGCCCTGGGACATCCTCGCTTATGACGAGTCGCTCGGCGGCTATGTGCTGGCGCTGACCCGCGAGGAGTTGGACGCCGCGCCGCGCTTCAAGGCCAATGACGAGCCCGAATTCGACGGCGAATATCTGCGCGAGATCATCGTCTTCTACCAGCCCGGCCGCCAGCCGTCCGACCCGGCGCAGTCCCGGTCGGGGGCAGGCGCACCGGTCGCGGGCGTGATGGAAACCGCCTGAGCTTCTCGCCCTCTAGCTATCCTCCCGCCTGCCCGCCGCGCCGCGCGTTTCGTTACGGATTCGCAACCGGCGCTGCCGGGCCTCGCCTCGTCGCGATTGGCCGGCCGTCTTTACCTTTTGTTAACCAGAACGGGCCGAAGCCGGAAGCCAGCCAAGCGGGGGGCAAACAGGGACCCGACGAGGCGAGTGAAAGACATGACGATGATCGACAAAGGGGCTTCGGCTGCCGTCTCCGGCGGACCGGCGCGGACCGACTTGGACCCTGCCCCCGTTCCGGTCTGGAGCGGGGCCGAGAAAGCGAAAGCGGTGCGCGCCTTGCGCGAGGGCCGGATCACCGCGGAAGAGGCGCAAGAGCGCTATGGCCTGACGCCCGAGGAGATCGCGGCTTGGGAGCGAACCCTCAACAGCATGGCGGTGCGCGCCCGCCGGACCCGCCGCGAACCCGCGCCGGCGGCCTGAGCCGGGTTCGATCGCACGGGATCAGGCCGCCGAGGCGGCGCGCGCGGCCTCGGCGTAACTGGTCACCTCGGCGATCCGCCCATCCTCGAAGCGGACGATGACGTCGCACACCGTCAACGCCGACAGGCGATGCGCGACGATCAGCAACGTCATCTCGGGCCCCAGGCCGCTGATCCCGTCGATCACCGCTTTCTCGGTCTGCGGGTCGAGCGCGGTCGTCGCCTCGTCGAGGATCAGCACCGTCGCCGCCTTGTAGAACGCGCGGGCGAGCGCGACGCGCTGGCGCTGCCCGCCTGACAGACGCACGCCCCGCTCCCCGACGAGAGTGTCGTAGCCCGCGGGCAGCCCGATGATGAAATCGTCCAGTTCGGCGCGCCGCGCGGCGGCGCGCACCCGCTCCAGGTCGATCTCCGCAGCCGCCTCGCCGAACGCGATATTCGCCGCGATCGAGCTGTCGGCGAGGTAGATGGTCTGCGGCACATGGGCGATCTGCGCCTGCCAATGCGCGCGCGCCTCCCCCTCCAGCCTTTGCCCGTCCACTCGGATCTCGCCCTCGCTCGGCTCGAGCAGGCCCATCAGCAGATCGAGGAAACTGCTCTTGCCGCTGCCCGTCTTGCCGACGATGCCGATGCGCGCGCCCTTGGCGATTGAGAGGCTGACGTCGTGCAGGGTCGTGCCCCGCCCCGGATAGCGGAATGCGACCCGGTCGAAGACGATGTCGCGCTGGAACGGCGCCACCGCGCCGCGCGGGATCCGCCCGCCCGTGGCGACCACGGGCGCGCGAAGCAGGTCGACCACATCGCGCAGAACCTGCCGGTTGCCGCTCAATTGCGCCCAGCCGAAATAGGCATTCTGCACCAAAGGCAGCAGCCGCTGCGCCCCCAGTGCCAGCGCGCCGAGCACCGGGACCGCGGCCACGATCCCCCCTGGCCGGCTGCTCATATAGAGCGCGACCAAAGCGACGAGGATGATCCCGGCCGCCTCGACCACGAAGCGCGGCGCGGTGCTGACGAAGATCTGCGTGGCCTGGGCGCGGCGATAGGCGGCGTCTACCGCGCGATATTGCGCCTCGAATACCGCCTGCGACTGTTCGAGCAAGATGTCGCGTATCCCGCCCAGCCCCTCCTGCACCGCCTTGACCCGGGCCGTCGCCATTCCCGACACTAGGCCCGAATTGCGCCGCAGCAGGCGGCGAGTGGCGAGGCTGATCGCGACGTAGAGCAACGACACCGTCGCCGCGGCGGCGGCCGCCGTCCCCGGGTCGATCGCCAACAGCAGGGCGAGGATCGCAACCGCGATGACCGTCGCCGTAACGCCCTGCATCAGCGGCATCAGCACCGCCGAGATCAGCAACTGGACCTTCTCGATGCTGGCGACGAGCTCGCTCGAATTGCGGCTGACATAGAGGCTGTAGGGCTGGCGCAGCATCCGGCCGAAGATCGCGGTGCCGACCTCATGGCCGAGGCCGAGCACGAGGCCCTGGGTGACGCGCAGGATCGCGAGGCGCAGGCCGGCCGCGACGATCGCGGCGCCGATGAACAGCAGCGTGGCGGGCAAGATCAGCTCCGCGCCGGCACGTTCGCCGGCCAGCGCCAGGAACAGGGCGAAGCCGGGCAGGTCCGCCGCCCGGGCGGGATCGGCGATCAACGCGAGGAAGGGCAAGACCGCGCCGATCGTCACCAGTTCGGCGAGCGCGCCGGCCAGCATCAAGACCAAAGCGCTCCCCAGTCGCCGCCGCGACGCCGGTCCCATCGCCCGGTACAGCGCCGGCAGCACGGCCCGATCGCTGTTTCCGCCCATCCGCTGCTCCCCGCCCGCATTACCGTGCCGGCATCATACCGTAGGATCACGACGGGGAGAAACCGCATCCGAGCGCTTTCTATAAAGAACCACAACCACCATAGACAGGCTCTTCGCATGCCCATCGGTCGACTTGCGGCGCTTGCCGCGACGACAGCGCTCGCCCTCGGCGCAGCCCCCTCTTTCGCGGCGGATCTCGGCGCCGGCTTCAATCTTTCGGGCGGCGCCACGCTCGTTTCCGACTATCGCTTCCGCGGCGTCAGCCTCAGCGACCAGGATCCCGCCGTTCAGGCGACGGCGACGATCGGCCATGAGAGCGGCTTCTATGCCGGCACCTGGGCCTCCTCGATCGACGGCGGCGACCTCTACGGGCACACCGAGGTCGATCTCTATGGCGGCTGGAGCGGCGAAATGCTGCCCGGCACCACGCTCGACGCGATGCTGGCTTATTACGCCTATCCGAATGGCGACGACGCTATCGGCGCCGCCGATTATTTCGAAGGGACGGCCAAGCTCAGCCACGTTTTCGGGCCGGTCACGGCCACGGCCGGCCTCAGCTATAGCTGGGAGCAGAAGGCGCTCGGCGGCGGCGACAATCTCTACCTCTTCTCCGATCTCGCCGCGGCGGTCCCCGGTACGCCTTTCACCCTGAAGGGCCACTTCGGACGTACCGAGGGCGCGCTCGCCCCCGACGGCGACTATCTCGATTGGTCGCTCGGCGCCGACGCGGCACTCGGATCGGTCACGCTCGGTCTCGCTTATGTCGACAGCAATATTGCCCGCCGCCACGGCGTCGACGCCGCCCTCGTCCTCTCGGCCGGCATCGCCTTCTGAACTCCGGCCCCGCCGCCTTCTTTTTCACTGGAGCATGATGTGAGACAATTCTTCCACCGGCTGCCGATCGCCGGCAAATTGATGGCCGTGGCCGGGCTGGCGATCGGCCTGCTCCTGCTGATCGGATTTTCGCTGGTGGTGCTGCAGACCGGCCATGTGGTCGAAGGCCTTTCGGGCGACGCCGCGACGGCCCAGGCCGATGCGCAGGCCAACCAGGTCGCCTCCGACATCGGCGCGTTCGCCGCCACCGCGCGTGCCAGCGCCTCCACGCTCGCGGCGCTGCACCAGTCCGGCGCGCGCGACCGGTCGGCGGCGATGGCGACGCTCAAGACCGACATCCTCCGCGAGCCGATGGCGCTTGGCAGCTGGACGATGATCGAACCCAATGCCTGGGACGGCCAGGACGCGGCGATGACCGGCCATCCCGGCTCGAACCGTTACGGCAATTTCGCGCCTTACTGGGTCAAGGACGACGGCAAGCTCACCCAGGCGCCGAACGACGAAGACGGCGCCTATGGCAAGGATTACTACCGCAAGGCTTTCGCGAGCGGCAAAGCCGCGATCATGGAGCCTTATTCCTACGAGGTCGGCGGCAAGAGCGTGACGATGACCTCGATCGCCTATCCGGTGCAGTCGGGCGGCCGCACGATCGGCGTGGCCGGCGCGGACATCGCGCTCGACCAGATATCGGCCCGCCTCGGCGCTCTGCGCCCGTTCGGCACCGGCCGCGTCATGCTCCTCTCGGCGAACGGGGCCTGGGTCGCCCATCACGATCCGGCGCTGCGCATGAAGCCCTATGCCGATGCCGGCCTCGATGAGGTCAAGCAGGCTCTCGCCAGCGGCGAGACGCGGACCATCAGCGGCATCGAGATCGGCGGCGAGGCCATGGTGCGCGTCGTCCGCCCGATCCGGTTCGACGCGCTCGGCGTCACGTGGGCGCTGGTGCTCGACGTGCCCGAGGCGACCGTCAACGCGCCGGCCAACAGCATCGCCTGGCAGCTCGTGCTCGGCGCGCTGCTCATCCTCGGCGCCGTTCTGACCAGCCTGTTTCTGGCTGTGCGTTCGATCGTCGGGCGGCCGATGGCCGACCTCAGCGGCGCGGTCGACCGGCTTGCTCATGGCGAGACGCTGGCCGTGCCGCATACCGGCCGCGAGGACGAGATCGGCACCCTCGCCAAGGCCGCGGACGTGTTCCGTCAAGCCGCGCAGGACCGTGCCGCCGCCGACGCCCGCGCGGCCGAGGAGCAGCGCCTGATCACCTCCGCCATCGGTGAAGGGCTCGACGCGCTGACCCGCGGCGACCTCACCGCCGAGATCAAGGCCGACTTCCCCGGCGGCTATGCGGTGCTCAAGGCCAATTTCAACGCCGCCATCGCCCGCCTTCGCGAGATGATCGGCAGCGTCGCCGAGGCCGCCGCGACGATCCGCACCGGATCGCAGGAGATTGCACGCGCATCCGAGGATCTTTCGCGCCGCACCGAGCAGAATGCCGCCTCGCTCGAGGAGACGGCGGCGGCGATGACCGAGATCACCGCGACCGTCCAGAACAGCGCGATCGGCGCCGCCGAGGCCAACAAGCTGGTCCAGGCCACCCAGGCCGACGCGCAGGAAAGCAGCAAGGTCGTGGGCGCTGCGGTGAATGCGATGGGGGAGATCGAGAAGAGCTCGCAGCAGATCACCCGGATCATCACGGTCATCGAGAAGATCGCGTTCCAGACCAACCTGCTCGCGCTCAACGCCTCGGTCGAGGCCGCACATGCCGGTGAAGCGGGCCGCGCCTTTGCGGTCGTCGCCAACGAGGTGCGTGCGCTTGCCCAGCGTTCGGCCGACGCCGCCCAGGAGATCGGTCAGCTGATCTCGACCAGCAGCGCGCAGGTCGACAGCGGCGTCAAGCTGGTCGGCGAGGCGGGCAATGCGCTCGAGCGGATCATCGGCTCGGTCGACGAAGTGAGCGGCCTCGTGTCCCAGATCGCGATGGCCGCCGACCAGCAGTCGACCGCCTTGGCGCAGGTCAACACCGCAATCGGCGAGATGGACAAGGTGACGCAGCAGAATGCGGCGATGGTCGAGGAAACCTCGGCTGCGGCGCGCAATCTCAGCGGCGAAGTCGAATCGCTCGCCGAACAGGCGGCGCAATTCGAGACCGGCAATGCCCCTCGTCCCGCTGCCCGTTCCAAACCCGCGGCCGTCCCCGTGCGGTCGCTGCCGGCAACGGCTGGCAACACCGCCCTCGCCGCGGACTGGAACGAATTCTAGGCCGCGGCCAAGGCGTAAGCGAGGCGGGCAGCGCGGCCCGCCGCGCCGAGCTTTACCAGCCTCAGCGCCGTCCGCCACAGGCCCGCGCGGTCGCCGCCTTCCTCGATATGGGTGAGCAGGAGCGGGAAGCCGTCGCCGCGCAGCGCCCGTGGGCACCACAGGATATTGGGCGCCACCCGGGCACGGACGTAGCGTGCCACCCCTTGCCGGCCGAACAGGGCATCGAGCCGGTCGATCGGCGGCAGGCGCTCGACGCCCTCGGTCGGGTCGGGCCGGCCCGCCTCGCGCTCGCAATGGGCGGCATAGGCGACCGCGGCGCCGGTCAACTGCTCGAGCACATGGGCGCTGCTCACCTGGGTGGCCGAGCGCCGATAGTGGAACAGCCGGTCCGGGATGGTGCAGAGCTTGGTCACCTCGGAAAGCCGCAGCCAGAGATCGTAATCCTCGCAATGGCGGAAAGCGGCGCGATAGGAGCCGACCGCGCGGACCACGTCGCGCCGCATCACCACGGAAGGGTGGCACAGCCACGGCCCGGCCTCGAGCGCGGCGAGGAAGGCGTCATGGTCCAGCGGATGGAAATCGAGGTTCGGGGAGAGCCTCCCCTGCTCGTCGATATCGTGGGTGCTGGTGCCGACCACGCCATAATCGGGGTGGGCGTCGAGGAAGGCGAGCTGGCGCTCGAAGCGCGTCGGCAGCGAGATGTCGTCGCCGTCCATCCGCGCGATCAGCGGCGCACGCGCTTCCTCGACCATGTGGTTGAGGCTGGCGACGAGCCCGCGATTGGGCTGGTGGATGGCGCGGATCCGCTTATCGCGCGCGGCATAGGCATCGATGATCGTGCCGGAGCCGTCGGTCGATCCGTCATTGACGATCAGGAACTCGAAATCGCCCATCGTCTGCGCGAGAATGCTCTCGATCGCCTCGGCCAGGAACGGCGCATTGTTGTAGACGGCCATGGCGACGCTGAGCCGCGGCTGCTGGACTTCCCGATTCAAGTTCGCTCACCCCTTACCGCTCTTTCGGCCCGGCGCAGGGCGCGATAGGCGGTCGATTTCCACCGATTGTCGTCAGGGTAGCGGCGCGGCGGCGCCGGGTTCAAGCCCAGCGACCGCAGCATGCGGTTGCAGCCATGGGCATATTCCTCGTGGAAGCTCCATTCCGACCGCCAGGTGATCGAGAAGGAGATCGACACGTCCGGGCCGTTCTTGACCCAGTGCGGCGCCTTCACCGGCACGTACAGGCCATCGCCCGGCGTCAGAGGGAACGGCGTTCCCTTGGCGGCGAAATCCTCACTCCACGGCAGGTTGCGGTGGCCGCCCGCATGGAATGTCTCGTGCAGGCGCGCGGGCGCAACCGTCTCGTCGCCGGCCGGGAACACGTTCATCACCTTCTGCCCCCGGATCTGGAGCAGGATATTGTGCTCCGGATCGAAATGGAACGGCGTCACCGCGTGCGGCGAGGAGATGAAGATGAAGCCTTCCTGCTTCAGCATCGCCCCGGTCGCCGGATCGACCACGGGCGCCAGGCCGGCCAGCGTCTCGGCGAGCAGCGCGCGATAGACCGGGTCCTGCTCGACGAACTTCAGCACCATCCACGAGCCATTCTCCTCGATCGACCGGATCGTGTCGGTGATCGACAGGCCGTTGGACGGAGTCTCCGCCGGGTCGACGCCGACCGGCAGGTCCGCGCGATTATATTCGACGTCGATCGGCCGCATCCGCTGGGCGAGCGCGATCAACGCCTCGAGCCCGAGCAGAGGATGGCCGCACAAATCGTGGCGCAGCAGGGTCGGCCGCTCCGGGTAAGCGGCGCGCAAGGTCTCCAGAGCGGAGTCGGAAAAGGGCGTCACGCGACTTCCTCCAGGGCTATCACGGCGGCGAGCGCCTTCAGCGCCGCCCACCGCCCGGCCGAGGCCAGTTCGAGCACCCGGCAGCCATAGTAAATGAGGCCCCGCCGAATGCCGGCGAGGCGGATCGTGACGCGCACGACCGAACGCCGCTCGCCCCACAGGCTGTCGATCATCGGGTGATGCTCGGCCGCGCAACTGTCCATCCAGGCGATGTCGCCGCGCGCCAGCACCTGCAGGTTCTCGAGCTGGATCAGCACCCCGGGCGAGAAGCGGGCGAAGCCCTCGTCGAACGCGATCTTGAACGAGAAGGCGCCCGGCGGGGTGAGGAAGTTGACCAGCATCGCGATCGGCCGGCCATCGAGGTCGAGGCGAAGGAAATCGAGCCGCCCGGCCTCGGCCGCCCCACTCACGGCTTCGCGGAAGAATGCCGCGGTGGCGGTCGTGCAGCCCAGCGCCGACCCTGCCTCGCCTTTCCAGCCGGCCCTTTCGAGCGCGAGGAACTGGTCGATCCAGTCCCCGACATCCTCGCCGTCGCCGAGGCTTCGGCATGAAACCGTACCCAATTCGGCAAGGCGGTTCTGCAGCCTTTTCAGCTCCTTGCGTTTCTTCTTTCGGACATGACTTTCATAATAAGCCGCGGGCGAAAGGCTGCTGGCGAGTTCGGCGCGGACAATGCGATGGACCAGCGGGCAACCGCGTCCCACCGCCCGCGCCGCGGCTTCGAGGCCGCGATGCACCGGCCCGTCCTCGACCAGTCCGCTCATATGGAAGAAGGCCGGCGCCCAATCCGCGCGGTCGAGATGGCCGAGGATTGCCGACCAGAAGGCCTGCTCGGCCCCGGCCCGGACGAGCGGCGTGCCGAGGAAATCGTGATAATGCTGCCAGTTCTCGACATGGGCGACGCGCATGCGGCCGTAGCGCGCGGCAACGCAGAGCGGCAGGATTCCAATCAGCAGTCCGTCCTCGCGCACCTCGATCAGGCGCACGTCATCCTCGGCGAGGTGCCGCAATCCGGCCGCGACGAACCAGGGCTCGGCGAAGCAGTTCGGCTCGGACGCGACCGCGGCGAGGGCCTGCCACTCCGCCCGCAATGTGTCGGGCACGGCGCGGACGACACGCTCGTGCACCGCGAGACCATCGCCCGCGGACGCGGGCACGCGCGGCTCGGCCACGATCGGCAAGGCTGGCGCCGCCCTCATTCACGAATCCCTCTGCTACGCGCGTCGGGCCGGTTCTACCGGGCAGTCGGTAAAGATTTGGCGATTAACGCGGCAATTCCGGAGCTTCGCGACGCGCGCTTCTAGCGTCGCCCGCGCGACCGTCCCTTTGTCATGGGATCCGGTTTCTTCGGCGGCTTCCAGCCGGGCGGCGGCGTGACGCGCTGCTGGCTTGTGCCGAGCCCCATCCGGCCCGGCTGCTGGCGCTCGAGCCCGGTCGGGTCGATCGCGTCCGGGTCCGCGTCGCCGTCCTGCCCGCGCAGCAGGCTGATCTGGTCGCGCAGCTTGCCCGCTTCCTCGAAGTCCATCGCGGCGGCGGCTTCCTCCATGCGGCGGCGAAGCTCTTCGATGCGGCTCGTCATGAGGGTCTGAACGCCCAGCGGCCGCTTTGGATCAGGCCGCCTTCTGCTCGCCTTCCAGCATCTCGCTGAGCTCCAGCCATTCCTCCTCGGCGGCGGCGAGCTGCTTGGCGACCTCGGCCCGGGCCTTCATCAGCTCGGTCATGGTGAGCTTGGCGTCGGCCGCGTCGGCCGATGACGGATCGAACATCGCGCGGTCGATCGCGCTGCCGCGTGCGCCCAATTTGGCGACCAGCTCCTCGGCCGCCTTGGCGCGCTTGCGCAGGTTCTGGCTGCGTTCGCGCGCCTCGGCGGCGAGGCGGCGCTCGTCCTTGCGGCTGATCTTGGGCGCGGCCGGTGTCGAGCCGCCCGCCGGCTTCTTGCCGAGCACGAAGTCGGTATAATCGTCGAGCGTGCCGGCATATTCGGTAGCGGTGCCGCCGTCGACCAGCACCAACCGGTCGGCGGTGAGCTCGAGCATGTGGCGATCGTGGCTGACCACGACGACCGCGCCGCTATATTCGTTCAGCGCCTGGACCAAAGCCTCGCGCGCATCGACATCGAGGTGGTTGGTCGGCTCGTCGAGGATCAGCATGTGCGGCGCGTCGCGGGTGATCAGGGCCAGCGCCAGCCGCGCGCGCTCGCCGCCCGACATCTTGCCGACCTTCTGCGTCGCCATCTCGCCCGAAAAGCCGAACCGGCCGAGCTGCGCGCGCACCGCGCCCGGCGTCGCGCCCTTCATGACGCGCGTCATATGCTCGAGCGGCGTGTCGTTGGTGTCGAGTTCCTCCACCTGATATTGGGTGAAGTATCCGACCTTCATCTTGCCCGAGGCGGTGATCGCGCCGTCCATCGGCGCCAGCTGCGCGGCGAGCAGCCGCGCCAGCGTCGTCTTGCCGTTGCCGTTGCGCCCGAGCAGGGCGACGCGGTCGGTCGGGTCGAGCCGGAAGTTCAAACGCTGCAGGATCGGCTTGCCCTCGGTGTAGCCGACCGCGGCCATGTCGAGCGTGACCAAAGGCGGCTTCAATTCCGTCGGGCTCGGGAAGCCGAACGACAGGCTCGGATCCTCGGCCACCGCGGCGATCGGCTGCATCTTGGCCAGCGCCTTGGCGCGCGACTGGGCCTGCTTGGCGGTGCTCGCCCGCGCGCTGTTGCGCGCGATATAGTCCTGCAGCTTGGCGCGCTGCGCCATCTGCGCGGCGCGGGCGGATTCGAGCTGGGCGAGGCGCTCGGCGCGCTGGCGCTCGAATGCGTCGTAGCCGCCGGCATAGAGCGTGGTCTTGCCGCGCTCGAGGTGGAGGATGTGGTCGACGACGTTGTTCAAAAGATCGCGCTCGTGGCTGATCACCACCATCGTCGCCGGATAGGATTTCAGGAACGATTCGAGCCACAAAGTCGCCTCGAGGTCGAGGTGGTTCGAAGGCTCGTCGAGCAGCAGCAGATCGGGCTCGGAGAAGAGCAAGGCGCCCAAGGCCACGCGCATCCGCCAGCCGCCCGAGAAGGAATCGAGCGGGCGGTGCTGCATGTCCTCGTCGAAGCCGAGGCCGATCAATATCTTGGCGGCGCGGGCCGGCGCGGAATGGGCGTCGATCGCGTTCAGCCGCTCGTGCAGCTCGCCGAGCCGATGCGGATCGTCGCTATGCTCGGCCTCTTCGAGCAGGCGCGCGCGCTCGACATCGGCCTCCAGCACCGTCTCGAACGGGGTCTTCTTTCCGGCCGGCGCTTCCTGCGCGATATAGCCGAGCCTGGCGCCGCGCGGCATGCTGACTTCGCCGTCGTCCGGCTCGCCCCGCCCGGCGATCACCTTCATCAGGGTCGACTTGCCGGCGCCGTTGCGGCCGATCAGGCCGACGCGGCTCCGCGGCGGCAGGCTGGCCGAACAATGGTCGAGGATGACCCTTCCGCCGAGGCGGACCGTGACGTCGCTGATGGTAAGCATGGCGCGCCGTTAGCACGCCTGTGCCGATTTCCAAAGCTGGCGTGCGCGCGATCGGGCCCTTAAGTAAGCGCCACCCCCCGAATGGAACGCCCTGCCCGATGATTAGCGTCGCCGCTTTGTACCAGTTTTCCGACTTCGCCGACCCGGCGGCGCTCAAGGGCCCGCTGGCCGATCTGTGCGCGGAAACAGGCGTGAAGGGCACCCTCTTGCTCGCCCGCGAGGGCATCAACGGCACGATCGCCGGCTCTCCGCAGGGGCTCGGTCGCGTCCTCGACCATATCCGGACCCTGCCCGGCTGCGCCGATATCGAGATCAAATATTCGCACGCCGAGACGATGCCGTTCGGCAAGATGAAGGTGCGGCTCAAGAAGGAGATCGTGACGATGGGCGTGCCCGATCTCGATCCCGTCGAGGGCGTCGGCGCCTATGTCGAGCCCGAGGCGTGGAACGCGCTGATCGCCGATCCCGAGACCCTGGTGATCGACACGCGCAACGGCTTCGAGGTCGATCTCGGCACGTTCGAAGGCGCGGTCAATCCCGAAACGGTCAGCTTCCGCGACTTCCCCGCCTGGTTCCGCGCCAACCGCGACACGTTGCTGGAGGGAAAGAGCCAGGTCGCGATGTTCTGCACCGGGGGCATACGCTGCGAGAAAGCGACCGCCTTTTTGAAGGCCGAGGGCGTCGCCGACGTGCATCACTTGAAGGGCGGCATCCTGCGCTATCTGGAGACGATCGATGAAGCCGAAAGCCTGTGGCGCGGCCAATGCTTCGTGTTCGACGAGCGCGTCGCCCTCGGCCACGGCCTCGCAATCGCCGGAAGCAACCAAGTGGAGGGCGATGCGTAGCCCATTCATGCGTCGCTTTGTATCGCCCCTCCTCGCCGGCTCCCTTCTGCTGATCGCCGGCTGCGGCGGCGGCGGCGAGCCCGCCGAATATCACCCGCAGATCGAGGAAGCCGAGCGCCGCCTCGGCGCCGAGCAGCATCCCGTCCTGCTGGCCGAATTCGGCGGCGCCTACCAGGGGCCCGAAGCCGCCTATGTCGCGCGCATCGGCGAGGGCATCGCGCAGGCGGCCGAGCTTGGCGGCGAGTGCACCTTCACCCTGGTCAACACCGACGTCGTCAACGCCTTCGCCGTGCCCGGCTGCTACATCTACGTCACCCGCGGCCTGATGGGCCTGGTCAACAGCGAGGCGGAGCTCGCCTCGGTGCTCGCCCACGAGCTCGGCCATATCGTCGCCGACCACAGCAGCCGCCAGCAGAACCGCTCGATCCTGCGCGAGCTCGGCGTGATCGCGGTCGGCCTCGTCACCGGCTCCGACCGGCTCACCCGCCTCGCCGGCCAGGCGGCCCAATATTTCACCCTGCGCTACTCGCGCACGCAGGAATATGAATCGGACGATCTCGGCATCCGCTACATGAAGGCGGCGGGCTACGATCCCTATGAGGCGGCCGACATGCTCGGCGCACTCGGCCGCCAGGAGCGCTTCGTTGCCGGCACCGACGGCGACAATGCCAAGGCGATCCCCGAATGGGCCCGCACCCACCCGCTGACCGAGAACCGGATCGAGCGGGCGCGCCAGACCGCCGCCAAGACCGGCGTCGCCGACAATGCGCTGCCCGAGAAGATCGGCCCCTTCCTCGACGAGGTCGACGGCCTCCTCTACGGCGACGACCCCGAGCAGGGCTTCGTCCTCGGCCGCCGCTTCGCCCATCCGGTGATGCGGATCAGCTTCGAGGCGCCGGCCGGCTTCACCCTCACCAACAGCCCGCAGGCGATCCTGCTCGCGGGCCCCGATGGCGTCCGCGGCGAGTTCGGCGGCGGCACGCTCCCGGCTGGCGGGCTCGGCGCCTATGTCGAGGCCCTGCTCGGCCAGATGCTCGGCGGCAGCCAGGCCGAGATCGGCGCGCCCGAGCAGCGTCGCATCAACGGCCTGCCGGCCCTGGTCGTCCCGGTCCTGGTCCGCACCGAGCAGGGCGACGCGCAGATCCACGTCGCCGCTTATGCCACCGGCGGCGATGCCGCTTATCACTTCATCATGGTCTCTTCGGGAAGCGGCAACGACGCCGCGATCGGCCGGTTGATCGGCTCGTTCCGCCTGCTCACCCCCGCCGAAGCGCAGAGCCTGCGCCCCCGCCAGATCCGGGTGGTCGCCGCCGGCCCCGGCGACAACGTGCAGAGCCTCGCCCGGCGCATGGCGAGCGACCATCCACTCGACCATTTCCTGATGCTCAACGGCCGATCCGCCGACCAACCGCTGCGGCCGGGCGAACGGGTCAAGATCGTCACCTTCGCCGGCGGCTGAAATATGGCCTCCGCCTCGCCGGCGGTCTAGGATGGCTGCCGACGAGTATCTGAGAGGCCTTGATGAGCGACCTGATTCCGCCCCCCGCCGACGCGGTCCGCGACACCCATTGCACCGCCGAGCAGTACGAGGCGCTCTACCGGCGTTCGCTCGAGGATCCGGACGGCTTCTGGCGCGAGCAGATGCAGCGGATCGACTGGATCAAGGAGCCGGCGAGGATCGCCAACTGGAGCTTCGACCCGGTCGACATACGCTGGTTCGAGGATGGCGCGCTCAACCTCTGCTACAATTGCGTCGACCGCCATCTCCCCGGCCGCGCCGACGACACCGCGCTGATCTGGGAAGGCGACACGCCCGGCGTGGTCAAGCGCCTCACCTACGGCCAGCTCCATGCCGAGACCGTACGGATGGCGAACGCGCTCAAAGCGCTCGGCGTCGCCAAGGGCGACCGTGTCACCATCTACATGCCGATGATCCTGGAGGCGGCGGTAGCGATGCTCGCCTGCGCCCGCATCGGCGCCGTTCACAGCGTCGTCTTCGGCGGCTTCTCTCCCGACGCGATCCGCGGCCGGATCGAGGATTGCGAAAGCCGCATTGTGATCTGCGCCGACGGCGGCAATCGCGGCGGCAAGCTCGTCCCGCTCAAGGCCAATGTCGACGAAGCGCTGGAGGCAGTCGCGGTCGACAAGGTGCTGGTCGTGCGCCACTGCGGCAACGATGTGGCGATGCGCGAAGGCCGCGACGTCTGGTATCACGATATGACCGGCCTCGACGCCGATTGCCCGTGCGAGCCGATGGGTGCGGAAGACCCGCTCTTCATCCTCTACACGTCGGGCTCGACCGGCAAGCCGAAGGGCGTGCTCCACACCACCGGTGGCTATGCCGTCTGGACCGCGATCACCTTCCACCACGTCTTCGACTATCGCCCCGGCGAGATTTTCTGGTGCACCGCCGACGTCGGCTGGGTGACCGGCCATTCCTATGTCGTCTACGGCCCGCTCGCTAACGGCGCGACCAGCCTGATGTTCGAGGGCGTGCCCAACCACCCCGATTTCAGCCGTTTCTGGGACGTGGTCGAGCGCCACAAGGTCAATATCTTCTACACCGCGCCGACCGCGATCCGCGCGCTCGCCCGCGAAGGCGAGGAGCCGGTCCGCAAGCACGATCTCTCCTCGCTGCGCCTGCTTGGCACGGTCGGCGAGCCGATCAACCCGCAGGCCTGGCGCTGGTACAGCCGCGTCGTCGGCGAGGACCGCCTGCCGATCGTCGACACCTGGTGGCAGACCGAGACCGGCGGCATCATGATCACCACCCTGCCCGGCGCGCATGCGATGAAACCGGGATCGGCCGGCCGCCCCTTCTTCGGGGTCGAGCCGCAACTGGTCGACGGGGACGGCCAGGTGCTGGAGGGCGAGGCCGAGGGCAATCTCTGCATCGCCCGCTCCTGGCCCGGCCAGGCGCGCACGCTCTACGGCGATCATGCGCGCTTCGCCCAGACCTATTTCTCCACCTACAAGGGCAAATATTTCACCGGCGACGGCTGCCGCCGCGACGAGGACGGCTATTACTGGATCACCGGCCGGGTCGACGACGTGATCAACGTCTCGGGGCACCGCATGGGCACCGCCGAGGTCGAATCCGCGCTGGTCTCGCACCGGGTCGTCGCCGAGGCGGCGGTGGTCGGCTATCCGCACGACATCAAGGGCCAGGGCATCTATTGCTATGTCACCCTGATCGCTGGCGAGGCGCACAGCCCCGAGCTCGAGGCCGAGCTGCGTGCCCATGTCCGCAAGGAGATCGGCCCGATCGCCACGCCCGATTACCTCCATTTCAGCCCGGCTCTGCCCAAGACGCGGAGCGGAAAGATCATGCGCCGGATCCTGCGCAAGATCGCCGAGAATGAGTTCGGCAGCCTCGGCGACACCACCACTCTGGCCGACCCGAGCCTCGTCGACAGCCTGATCGAGGGCCGGAAGAACCGCTAGACCCGAAGAGGAGAAACAGCATGCGCGTCATGGTTCTGGTCAAGGCGACCGCGGAGAGCGAAGCCGGCGAAATGCCGTCCGAAGAGCTGTTCGCGGCGATGACCAGCTTCAACGAGCAATTGGTGGACGCCGGCATCATGGTCAGCGGCGACGGGCTGAAGCCGTCCTCCTACGGCGCCCGCATCCGCTTCGACGGCGACGGGCGGACCGTCACCCCCGGCCCGTTCGGGGCGACCGAGGAGCTGGTCGCCGGCTTCTGGATCTGGGAGGTCGCGTCGATGGACGAGGCGATCGAATGGGCCAAACGCTGCCCCAATCCGATGCCCGGCCCGTCGGATCTCGAAATCCGCCCCTTCTACACCGCCGAGGATTTCGCCGAAATGCTGAGCCCCGAGCTGCGCGCCCGCGAGGAGCGCCTGGCCGAACGCCTCGGCGAGTGACGTCGTCCCGGCGAAGGCCGGGACCTCAGGACGAGAGAAGCGCGATATCATAACCGCGCTCCCCGTCCTGCGATCCCGTCCCCAGCCCCCGGCCTATGCCGGGGTGACGCTATTCCCTGCGCGCGTCAGGCGAACATGCGCACCGCGATGATCACCAGCAGCGGCACCAGCAGGAACAGCAGCAGCGGCAGCCAGGCCTTGAACCCTCCCTTGAAATGGTCGGGATGGTCCTTCTTGAACTGCGCCAGCCGCGGCTCGAGCCCGGCGCCATAGGTGGCGCGCGCAATCTCGTCCGGGTGGCCGTTGTTGAGGAAGTGGATGAGCTGCAGGCGCAGCGCGTCGTCGATATTGGGATAGCGGCGCAGCGCCTCGCTCATCGCCGCGGGCGCGGCGACTTCGGTCTTGGCTTCGGAATCCACGAGAGGACCTGTGCGGAGCACGGTGGCGTTGGCTTGTTTCATGACAAACTCCATGGCGGTCCGCGCGCTGTGGCGCGGACAAATGCGTGATGATCGAAAGGGAGA
>JAFAEZ010000176.1 GCA_023423775.1 Pseudomonadota bacterium | reverse complement strand
TCCTTGCCGACGGCAAGGTGCAGGCGATCGGCGGCGCCGACACGCCGGTCCCGGCCGGCGCCACGCGCTACGACGCGGCAGGCAAATGGGTGACGCCGGGCATCATCGATGTCCACAGCCACCTCGGGGACTATGCCAGCCCCGGCGTCGACGCGCATAGCGACGGCAATGAGGTGACCGGCCCGGTCCGTCCCGAGGTCTGGGCCGAGCATTCGGTCTGGCCGCAGGATCCGGGCTTCACCCGCGCGCTCACCAATGGCGGCGTCACCGCGCTGCAGATCCTGCCGGGTTCGGCCAATCTGTTCGGCGGTCGCTCGGTCACGCTGAAGAACGTGCCGGCGCGTACCGTCCAGGGCATGAAGTTCCCGGGCGCTCCGCACGGCCTCAAGATGGCGTGCGGCGAAAATCCGAAGCGCGTCTATGGCAGCCGCAACCAGATGCCGCAGACCCGCATGGGCAATATGGCCGTCAACCGCCAGACCTGGCTCAAGGCGCAGGACTATAAGCGTAAGGTCGCCAAGGATCCGAATACGGCGCGCGAACTTGCCATGGAGACCTTGGTCGACGTGCTCGACGGCAAGATCCTGGTCCACAACCATTGCTACCGCGCCGACGAAATGGCCTTCGTGCTCGATATGGCCAAGGAGTTCGGCTACAAGGTCACCGCCTTCCATCACGCGGTCGAGGCCTACAAGATCGCCGACAAATTGCGCGACGCCGGCACCTGCTCGGCGATGTGGGCCGACTGGTGGGGCTTCAAGATGGAAGCCTATGACGCGATCAACGAGAATATCCCGCTCGTCCACAATGCCGGCGCCTGCGCGATCGTCCATTCCGACGATCCCAACGGCATCCAGCGCCTGAACCAGGAAGCGGCCAAGGCGATGGGCGACGGTAAGCGCATCGGCATCGACATCGCGCCGGAGACCGCCTGGACCTGGCTCAGCTACAATCCGGCCAAGGCGCTCGGTATCGCCGACCAGACCGGCAGCCTGAAGCCGGGCAAGATGGCCGACGTCGTGCTGTGGAACGGCGATCCGTTCAGCGTCTACACCCGCCCCGAGCGGGTGTGGATCGACGGCGCCCTGATGTATGATGCGAACGACCCCAAGAGGCGCCCGGTGACCGATTTCGAGCTTGGCCAGCCCGGCGAAGGAGACGTGAAGTGAAGCGCCTCCTGACCCTGCTCGCGGCCGCGACCGCGCTCACCGCCGCTCCGGCCGCCGCCCAGACCGTCGCCATCGTCAACGGCAAGGTCGCCATCGGCGACGGCTCCGCGCCGGTCGACAACGGCACCGTCGTCATCCGCAACGGCCGTATCGTCGCCGCCGGCGCGGGCGTGGCCGTCCCCGCCGATGCCCAGCGCATCGACGCCCAGGGCCGCTGGGTCACGCCGGGCCTCGTCGCCGGCTGGACCAATCTTGGCCTGACCGAGGTCGAGGGCGTTAGCGACGCCAACGACAGCGTAGCGAACCAGTCGCCGTTCTCGGCGGCGATCGATGTCGCGCCCGCGGTCAATGCCGCCGTCTCGGCGCTGGCGATCACCCGCAGCCGCGGCGTCACTCGCGCCATCGTCGCGCCCGATGCCGGCAACGACATCTTTGCCGGCCAGGGCGCTCTGGTCGACATGGGCAACGACGTGGATGCCGTGTTCAAGCCGCGCGCGTTCCAGTTCGTCGAACTGGGCGAGACCGGCGCGCGCAAGGCCGGCGGCAGCCGCGCCGCGACCTTCGTCTTCTTCCGCAACGCCATGCTCGAGGCGCGCGATTATGCGCGCAACCCTTCCGCTTACGGCGGGCGGGACAGCGATGCGCTGCTGATGCGGCTCGACGCCGCGGCTTTGGTGCCGGTCGTCGAGGGACGGATGCCGCTTGCGGTCCATGTCGAGCGCGCCAGCGACATCCTCCAGGTGCTGGATCTCCGCAAGGAATTCCCGAACCTGAAGCTGATCCTGGTCGGCGCGAGCGAGGGCTGGCTGGTAGCGGACAAGATCGCCGCCGCCAACGTGCCGGTGCTGACCCCGGCGCTCACCGATCTGCCTTATGCCTTCGAGGCGCTGGCGGCGACCCAGTCCAATTACGGCCGCCTCAAGGCTGCCGGCGTCAAGGTCGCGATCGGCGAGCTTGGCGGCCAGCCGCGCAACACCAAACAGTCGGCGGGCAATCTCGTCGCGCTGCAGAAGGTGCCGGGCGCATCCGGTGTCAGCTGGGGCGAGGCGCTGGCCGCGGTCACTTCGGCTCCGGCCGAGGTGATGGGGCTCGGCAATGATTTCGGATCGCTCCGCGCCGGCCGTCGCGCCGACGTCGTGATCTGGGACGGCGACCCGCTCGAGCTCGACACGGCGCCGGTGGCGATCCTGATCGACGGCGTCCAGCAGCCGCTGGAGAACCGCCAGACCAAGTTGCGCGACCGCTATCTGACCCCGGGCGAGAAGGCCCTGCCGAAGGCGTTCGAGCGCTAGCGCATCGTCATTGCGAATACAGGGAAGGCCCGGCGGAGTGTTTCGCCGGGCTTTTTCGTTTGCGCGGGCTTCGCTACGCCAAGTCCATGATTCGTCTCGTGTGCGTAGCTTTGGCGGCCTTGGCCGTCCTGTTCGCGTCCGCTTCGGGCTTTGCCGCCGAGCGCGCGGGCACAGCCCGGGTCCGCCTGGAAACCACGGCCGGGCCGATCGTGATCGAGGTCGATCTGAAGCGCGCGCCGATCACCGCCGCCAATTTCCTGCGCTATGCCGACGAGAAGAGGTTCGACGGCACGAGCTTCTACCGCGCGGCGCGCAACAAGAAGGACCCGCGTTTCGGCCTCGTCCAGGGCGGAATCAATCACAAGGTCGTGCGCGCGCGCGTCCCGATCGCGCACGAGCCGACCGACCGCACCGGCCTGCGGCACCTCGACGGCACCGTGTCGATGGCGCGCAACGCGCCCGGATCGGCGATGGGCGACTTCTTCGTCACGGTCGGGACGGCGCGCTATCTCGACGCGCGCCCCGGCTATGCCGGCTATGCCGCTTTCGGGCGCGTGGTGCAGGGGATGGAAGTGGTCCGCAAGATCCTGGCCGCCCCGACCTACCCGGGCGGCCGGTCGCACAATACGATCGGCCAGCATATCGTGAAGCCGATCCGCATCGTCAGCGCGCGGCGCGTTCGCAGCTGATCCTCACGCCCGGCCATGCTATAAGGCCGACGCACCAAAGGAGAGGTCCATGTACCGGACGATCCTCGCCGCCGGCTTGGCGCTCGCGCTGGGCCCCGCCGCCGCCCAGGCGCCCCGGACGATGACGCCGGACCAGATGCGCGACTGCCCCGGCCCCCGCATCCATCAGGCTGACGCCGACACGAGGCCGGAGGCCCGGAAGTTGGGCGATCTGCCGCCGGGTGACCTCCAGCTCGCCGTGATGCGCGAGGTCGCCGGATGCCCCGACCCCGTGATCATCCGCTATGGCTACGGCATCGCCCCGCCGGACGGGGACCGGACGCGGACCGCGCCGGGTCGCTAAGGGGCACCATCGTACTTTCGATATAGACAGGCGGGCGCAGTGCGGCCTAGCCTCGGGCTCCTTTCAAATCTGCCGAAGGCCGCCCATCTGATGCGTTATGCCCAGCTGCTTCTCCTCCCGCTCATGACCCTCGCCGGCACCCAGGCCATCCAGGCCGCGCCCGCCGCCGGCGCCGAGGCCGCCGCCCCGGCCCGCATCGCCTATCCGGCGACCGCGAAGCTCGATCTCGTCGAAAAGCAGTTCGGGGTGGATGTCGCCGATCCTTATCGCTGGCTCGAGAACGACGTCCGTGTCGACCAGAAGGTCCGCGACTGGGTCACCGCCCAGAACCAGGTCACCAGCGCCTATCTCGGCAATTTGCCGGGGCGCGACATCTTCGCCAAGCGGATGAAGGCGCTTTACGATTATGAGCGGTTCGGCGTGCCGGTGAAGAAGGGCGGCCGCTATTTCTACACCCGCAACGACGGTCTGCAGAACCAGTCGGTGCTCTACGTCCGCGACCAGCTCGGCGGCGAGGGGCGGATGCTGCTCGACCCGAACGGCTGGTCCAAGGACGGCGCGACGGCGCTCGCCAGCTGGGCGCCGTCGGAAGACGGCCGCTATGTTGCTTATGCCATCCAGGACGCCGGTTCGGACTGGCGCACGGTCAAAGTGCTCGACACGAGGACCGGAAAGGAAACCGGCGACGCTCTCGAATGGATCAAGAATGGCGGCGTCGACTGGGCGAAGGACGGCTCGGGCTTCTTCTATTCGCGCTTCCCCGCCGTCCCGGAGGACCAGAAATTCCAGTCGGTCAACGAGAACAGCAAGATTTACTTCCACAAGCTCGGCACGCCGCAATCGGCCGACCGGCTGGTCTACGAGACGCCCGAGCACCCGCGCCGGGGACACTGGCCGCAGGTCAGCGACGACGGCAAGTGGCTGGTGGTCACCACCAGCGAGGGCACCGACGACCGCTATGCGATCCATTTGATCGACCTGACCAAGCCGGGCGCAAAGCCGCGGACGCTGATCGACAAGCTCGAGAATAATTGGTCCTATGTCGGCAACCAGGGGGCCAAGTTCTTCTGGGCGACCAACAAGGATGCGCCGAAGCTGCGCGTGGTCACGCTCGACGTGGCTCAGGCCAATCCGCAGCCGGTCGAGATCATCGCCGAGGACGCGGCGACGCTCGACGGCGTCTCGATCGTCGGCGATACCTTGATCGCCTCCTACATGGTCGACGCCAAGACCGAGGTCCGCCGCTACACGCTCGACGGCAAGCCCAAGGGCAAGATCGCGCTGCCGGGCATCGGTTCGGCCGGCGGCTTCAATGGCAAGGCCGGCGATCCGGAGACGTTCTTCGCCTTCACCAGCTTCGCGACGCCGACCGCGATCTACCGCTACGACGCGACGACCGGCCAAGCGACGCCCTGGGCGGAGCCGAAGGTGGCGTTCGATCCGGCCGCCTACGACGTCAGCCAGCGTTTCTACACGTCCAAGGACGGCACCCGTGTGCCGATGTTCCTGGTCAAGAAGAAGGGCGTGACGGGCCCGGCGCCGACCCTGCTCTATGCCTATGGCGGGTTCAACGTGCCGATGCTGCCGAGCTTCTCGCCGACCCGCCTCGCCTGGATCGATCAGGGCGGCGTGCTCGCGGTCGCGAACATCCGGGGCGGCGGCGAATATGGCAAGGCATGGCACGACGCCGGCCGTCTGCACAACAAGCAGAATGTGTTCGACGATTTCATCGCCGCCGGCGAATATCTGATCGGCGAAGGCATCACGTCGAAGGACAAGCTCGCCATCCAGGGCGGCTCGAATGGCGGTTTGCTCGTGGGCGCGGTCGTCAACCAGCGCCCGGATCTGTTCGCGGCAGCGCTGCCGGCTGTGGGCGTGATGGACATGCTCCGCTTCGACCGCTGGACCGCGGGCCGCTACTGGGTCGACGATTACGGCTATCCCTCGAAGGAAGCCGATTTCAAGACGCTGGTGCGCTACTCGCCCTACCACAACATCAAATCGGGCGTGGACTATCCGGCCGTGCTGGTGACGACGGCGGACACCGACGACCGCGTCGTGCCGGGCCACAGCTTCAAATATACGGCGGCGCTGCAGGCGGCCCAGGCCGGCGATAAGCCGCACCTGATCCGGATCGAGACCCGTGCCGGCCACGGCTCGGGCAAGCCGACCGACAAGATCATCGAGGAATATGCCGACATGTGGGCGTTCATCGCCCATCACACCGGCATGACGGTGACCGAGTAAAAGGAAAGGGGCGCCGCGAGGCGCCCCTTTTTTATCAGAAGAACAGCTTGCGGATGCTGAGGCTGACCGAGCGGCCCAGCGGGTCGAGATAGGCCGGCTGGTAGCTCAACGGCGTTACACCGGTCTCGTCGCGGACCTGCAGGCGGCTGTCGAAGATGTTGTCCACCCGCAAGGTGACGCGCGTGCCGCGCAGCCACGGATATTGGCGCACAAGGCTGCGCTGCTGGCCGAGATCGGCGAACAGCCGAAGGTTGACCGTTGCAAAGTCCGAGAATCGCAGCGCGCCGGCGGACGCGCCAGCGCCCGGATCGTCGAACACGGTCGTTCCGCTCTGCCAATTGGCGTTGAGACGGGCGCCGAACCCGTTCTTCGAAATTCCCGCTTGCGCCTCGATCAGGTGGCGCGGCTGGCCGCCGCGATTGCCGGTGGCGGACCCGTTCAGAAGGTCGAGCTCGGGAACGCCCTCGCGGATCAGGATCTGATCCTGAAGCCGCCACGTATGGTAGAGCGAGAATTGCAGCCGGCCGCCCTGGCCCCCGCCGCCACGACCACCGAATCCGCGACCGCCGCCGCCCGGGCCGCCCGGACCCGCGCCGCGTTCGCCCCGCGCCGCAGC
>JAFAEZ010000167.1 GCA_023423775.1 Pseudomonadota bacterium | reverse complement strand
GTCCTCTACGATCACCACGCCGTCCTCGATGATGCCGCCGGCCTCATTGGCCATCGTCACCACCTTGGCGCCGGTCAGAGCAACCACGCCCTGGGGCTTGTCGGCGCGCACCGGCAAGGCGAGCGAGACGCCGGTCTTGGGCGCGGTGTAGCTGCCGCCGGGCGCGGTGCGGACGATCGACGCGACCGGTGCCTGGTAGAAGGTCGGGCCCAGCGACCAGGCGAGGTTTCGGCCGTCGGCGGTCCAGTGGAGATACTGGCCGCCGTCGCCGCTCGCCTTGGTGATCGGCAGCGCCGTCGCCTTGGCGCCGACCTCGAGCGTCTTGGCGCCCTGGAAGAAGGGCATGACGAAGGCGCTGTAATTCTCGCGGAACGCGAGGTGGTCGCCGGTCGGGGCGACTTCGTAGCCGATCACCATCTCGCCCTGGGCGTGGGTGCGTTCGTCCTTGCCGTTCCAGTCGACGCTGGCCAGCTTCAATTTCTGGTCCGCCCGCTTCTCGAAGAAGATGCGGTCGGAGCCGGCGCCGAAATGCGGGTTGCCGCCGTCATTGACGAGCCGGACCGCCTCGCCCCCGGCCGCCGCGACGCGGAAGATTCCGGGATTTTCGGACCAGGCGTCGGACGTCAGATAGCCGCCGCCGCCGCGCTCGAACACGATCGTCTGGCCGTCCGGCGAAAAGCGCGGCCGCCGGTAGTGGCCGGGGATGTTGGTCACGGTCTTCATGCCGCTGCCGTCGGCGGCGACGGTGCGGATTTCGCCGAGACGCTGGTCGTTCCAGCTGACGAAGACGATGCGGCTGCCGTCGCGCGACCAGCTCGGGAAGAGCTGGAAGTCGCCGTCGGCCGCAGTGAGCAGGCGCGGCGCCCCGCCGCCCTGCGCCGGCTTCAAGTAGAGACGGCCGAGGCTCTCGAACAGCACGTTGCGGCCGTCGGGCGAGAGCGTCGCGAAGCGCGGCATCTTGGTCGTGAAGCTGTCGGCATAAGCGTTCACCACCGGGCGTGGCGGATCGACCACGTCGCGGCTGTCGGCGACCTGGAACGGGATTTCGGCGGCGCCGGAGCCGTCGAGGTTGACGCGGCGGATCTTGCCGCCCGCCCAGAAGACGATCGACTTCGAATCCGGGGTCCAGTCCATGTTCGGATAGACGCCGGTCACCGCCCAGGTCTCCTGCACGTCCTGATCGAGCGCGTCGTAGATCTTGCGCTCCTCGCCCGAGCGCAGGTCCTTCACGTAGAGCTTGGACTTGGCGCGCTCGCGGTGGACGTAGGCGAGATAGCGGCCATCGGGCGACGGCTGCGGACGGACCGCGCCGCCAGGGCCGCCGGCGACCGTGGTCCGCTCGCCGGTCTTGAGGTCGTAGCGCTCGATCGCGAACAATTGCTGGTTCGAATTCTGGGCATATTCGAAGATCGGGCCGGGAGTGGTGTTGCGGCTGAAATAGATGCCGTCGCCCGAGGGCGTGAACATCGGCTCGCCCAGTTCCTTCTGGTGCTGCGGATTGGGCCGCTCGACCAGAGCGACGCCGCCGCCGCCGCCGACATGGTACATCCAGATCTCGCCCGTGCCGAGCGAGCGGCCGGTGGTGAAATGCTTGCGCGCCGCGATATATTTGCCGTCCGGGCTCCAGCTCGGGTTGTTGAGGAGCGTGAACGTCTCCTTGGTCAGCTGGCGCTTGTTCGAGCCGTCGACATTCATCAGCCAGATATTGTCGCCGCCGCCGCGGTCCGAGGTGAATGCGATCTGGGTGCCGTCCGGCGAGAAGCGCGGCTGCACCTCATAGGGCATGCCCGAGGCGATGCGGGTGGCGCGGCCGCCGGCGATCGGCATCGTATAGATATCGCCCAGCAAGTCGAAGGCGATGGTGCGGCCGTCGGGCGACACGTCGACGTTCATCCACGTGCCTTCAGTCGTGTTGATCGCGACCTGGCGGGTCTTCATCGGTGGTGCCGCCACGTCCCACTTCTTGGCGTCCTTGTCCTGCGCGAGCGCAGTCGTGGACAAAAGGAGGAGGGATAAAGCGGCGATGCCTTTGACCATGGATGAGCTCCCGGGTGCGCCAGGACGGCGGACCTGTATTGGTGACGTAGAATGGCAAGACGCTGCAACATCGGCAGCGGTCGCGCAAGCTGGGGATTCGCGAACGTCCGCATGCCGTTCGTCGAGGCGCGCCAGGGCTTGGCAGAAAAGGCCTGTCGTCGGAGCGGCGCCCCGCCAGGCTGCGCATGGTAATCGGATCAGGAGAAGTGACGACCGTGCGCAGTTTCCCCCTCCTCGCGGCCGCCCTCGTCCTGATGGCCGCTTCGCCGCCGCCATCGCCCCTCGAACTGGTGGCGGCGGAGCGTGCCTTTGCCGATCACGTCCATGAGCATGGCGCCAAGAGCGGGTTCCTCGCTTTCTCCGCGCCCGACGCGATCATGTTCCGCGGCGGCCCGGTCAGCGCCAAAACCGAAATCGCCGCCTGGCCCGATGCCGCGCCGCCGGGGCCGCCGCTGCAATGGTGGCCGGAATTTGCAGGGCTGGCGCGCTCGGGCGACTTCGGTTTCACCACCGGCCCTGCCTCCATTCCGGTGCGCTATTTCTCGGTCTGGCGCCGCCAGCCGGACGGCGGCTGGAAATGGATCTACGACGGCGGTACGCCGCTGCGCGAACCGATGGCGGGCGGGCCGGAGACCCAGCCCGCCTTCCTCGCACCCTCCGCCGGCGAGGCAGGCTCGGCGAAAAAGGCCCTGGCCGAGATCGCGCCGCTCGAGTCCCGCCTCGCGGAGCAGGCCGCGAGCGACGCCCCCGCCGCTTATCTCGCCTTCCTCGCCGAGGACGGCCTTGCCGGCGGCCCTGGCCGCGCCAGCCGCTACGGGCGGACGGAGCAGGTCGCAGCGCTGGCGGCGCGCCCGGCCGCGATGCGGTTGGCAGCCCAGGGCGGCGAGGCGTCGCGCGCGGGAGACATGGCTTTCACCCACGGCGAAGCGCGGTGGGACAAGGGGGGCGAGGAGCGCTGGGGCCACTATGCCCGTATCTGGCAGAAACGCGCCGAGGGCTGGCGCCTCGTCGTGGACCTGCTCATCCCGGAACCGGGCGCCCCGCCGGAAACGCCTTCCACTGCCGGAATAGTCGCTGATCCACATTAGACGGCCGCGCATTTTCCGGAACAATGCCAGCACGATGCCCGTTCGTTTCCTTACCGTCAGGAATTTTGAATAGGGCCTATGACAGAGCAACCGACGACCGCTTCAAGGCTGGAGCTTTGGGGAGGAGTCGAATGTACGATCGCCCGGGTAGGCGACGTCTTCCGCGACCAGTGCCTGGAGACGGGGCACAGTCTTCGCCGGGACGATATCGATCGCATTGCCGACCTCGGAGTCACCACGGTTCGCTATCCGATCCTCTGGGAGTCGATCGCGCCGGACAGCCCGGACGATTGCGATTGGGCTTGGACCGACGAACGGCTGCATCTGCTGCGCGAGCGTGGCGTGCGCGTCATCGGCGGTCTGCTTCATCACGGCTCGGGCCCGAAATATACGTGCCTGCTCGACCCCGATTTCCCGGCCAAGTTCGCCGCCTTCGCCGCGCGCGCGGCCGAGCGCTATCCTTGGATCGAGACTTGGACCCCGATCAACGAGCCGCTGACCACCGCCCGCTTCTCCGGCCTCTACGGCCATTGGTATCCCCACGGCCGGGATTATCCGACCTTCCTGAAGGCGCTGGTCAACGAATGCCTCGGGACGAAGGCGGCCATGGCCGCCATTCGGGCCGTGATTCCGGGCGCGCAGCTGCTGCAGACCGAGGATCTCGGCAAGACCTTCTCGACCGCGCCGCTGCGCGACCAGGCGCGGCACGAGAATAGCCGCCGCTGGCTGAGCTTCGACCTGCTCTGCGGCCGCGTGAAGGGCCGTCATCCCTGGGTCCCACTGCTGCGCGATGCCGGCATAAGCGACGCCGCCTTGGACGCGCTGGCGACGGGCGAGGCCAGGCCCGACGTCCTCGGCATCAACCACTATCTCACCAGCGAACGCTTCCTCGACCACCGGCTCGCCCTCTACCCGGACCAGCCCGTGGGCGGAAACGGGCGCGAGCGCTATGTCGATGCCGAAGCGGTGCGCGTGAAGCGCCTCCATCTCAATACCGGCATCGGCCCGCGCCTGCGCGAGGCTTGGGAGCGTTACGGCATCCCGATCGCGGTCACCGAGGTCCATCACGGCTGCACGCGCGACGAGCAACTGCGCTGGTTCGCCGAGGTCTGGAAGACCGCCGGCGCGCTCCGCGACGAGGGCATGGACCTTCGCGCCGTCACCCTCTGGTCGCTGTTCGGCAATGTCGACTGGCGTTCGCTGCTGACGCGGGAGGACGGCGTCTACGATGTCGGCGCCTTCGACGTGCGCTCGCCTGAGCCGCGGCCGACCGTGATCGCAGCCGCCGCCAAGGCCTATGCCAGGGGCGAGGATTTCGACCATCCGGTGCTCGACGCGCCCGGCTGGTGGCGGCGCCCCGACCGCCTCTATCGGTGGCATGGCCCCTGCAAGGAATTGGGCGGGCACGGCCGCAAGCTGCTCATCACCGGCGCAACCGGGACCCTCGGTCAAGCCTTCGCGCGCATCGCCGAGCATCGCGGCCTGCCCTTCTGCCTCACCAGCCGCGCCGAGCTCGACATTACCGACGCGGCTTCGATCCGCGCCGCGATCGAGCGGTTCAAGCCGTGGGCGATCGTCAACGCGGCGGGCTTCGTCCGTGTCGCGGATGCGGAGAACGAACGGGAAGCGTGCCTCGCCGCCAACGCAGCCGGGCCGCAGAAGCTGGCCCAGGCCTGCGCGGACGCGGGCCTGCGGCTCGTCACCTTCTCGTCGGATCTCGTGTTCGACGGCAAGCTCGGCCGCGCCTATACCGAGACCGACCCGGTCGCGCCAGCCAACGTCTACGGACTGAGCAAGGCCGAAGCGGAGCAGCACGTCCTCGGCATCGCCGAGCAGGCGCTCGTGATCCGCACCAGCGCCTTCTTCGGCCCGTGGGACAAATATAATTTCGCGTGGCACACGTTGAGCGCGCTCGCCCGCGGCGAACCGGTGCAGGCCAGCCGCAACGTCGCGGTCTCGCCTACCTATGTGCCCGATCTCTGCCACGCCACGCTCGATCTGCTGATCGACGGCGAGACCGGCCTCTGGCACCTCGCCAACCAGGGCAGGCTCAGCTGGTACGAATTCGCCCACAGCGTGGCGGAACGGGTCGGCTACGATCCCAGGCTGGTCGTGCCGATCGAGGATGACCATGCCGTCACCGCTCTATCGAGCGGGCGCGGCCTGCTGCTGCGTCCAGTGGATGACGCGATCCACGATTATTGCGAGGGCATCCGCAGCGCGTTCCGCGAAGCCGCGGAATAAGCGCATCCGCGCTCTCAAAGTCGAAAACTGAACCCCCCCCCTCTCCCGGCCGCGGGAGAGCGGGGATCGTTTCCCGCAAAGGCGAAGGGCCCTCTCCCGAAGGAGAAGGCCCTCTTTTGATCGCGAAACCCCGATAGTGGGGAGAGGCGACCCGCCGGTTTACTCGGCGGCTTCGGTCCAGACGGTGGTCTTGGTCGTCTGCAGCTTGGCCTCGCGCTTGGCGTCGATCCTGCGGAACGCGGCGAGCGCCTGACCGACCACCTGGTCCATATTGTAGTAGCGGTAGGTGGCGAGCCGGCCGACGAAGGTCACGTTGGGCGTCGCGTCGGCGAGCGCTTCATATTGCTTGAACAGCGCCTGGTTCTCCGGCCGCGGGATCGGATAATAAGGATCGCCCTCGGCCGCCGGATATTCGTAGGTCACGCTGCTCTTGGCGTGCTGCTGCCCGGTGAGGTGCTTGTACTCGGTGATGCGGGTGTAGGGCACCTGCGGGTCCGGATAGTTCACCACCGCCACCGGCTGGACCCATTCCTGGTCCCGCACCTCATGTTCGAAGCGCAGGCTGCGATAGGGCAGCTTGCCGAAGCGGAAATCGAAATATTCGTCGATCGGGCCGGTGAAGATCGTGTGGCCGGCGTCGATCTCCGCCATAACGTCCTTATAGTCGGTCGAAAGCAGCACATCGATGTTCGGATGATCGAGCATCGCGTTGAACATCGCCGTGTAGCCGTCCGCCGGCATGATCTGGTGCTTGTCGCCGAAATAGCGGTCGTCGGTGTTGGTGCGGGTCGGCACGCGCGAGGTGACCGATTTGTCGAGCTGGCTCGGGTCGAGACCCCACTGCTTGCGCGTATAGCCCTGGAAGAAGAGCTCGTAGAGCTCGCGGCCGACGGCCGAGATGACGACATCCTCGGACGTCACGATCTCGTCGACCGGTTCGGCCCGCGACGCGAGATAGTCTGCCGCTTCCTCGTCGGTCTTGAGGTCGAGCCCGAACAGGGCGTTGAGCGTGGTGCGGTTGATCGGGATCGGCACCAGCTGACCTCGGACCTGCGCCAGCACGCGATGCTCGTACGGGCGCCATGCGGTGAACTGCGACAGATAATCGACGATCTCGTCGCTGTTGGTATGGAAGATGTGCGGCCCGTACTGATGGATCAGCACGCCAGCCTCGTCCTTGTGGTCGTAGGCGTTGCCGGCGACGTGCGGGCGCTTGTCGATGACGAGCACGCGCGCGTCATGCTGGCTGGCAAGCCGCTCGGCGAGCACCGAGCCGGCAAAGCCGGCGCCGACGACCAGATAGTCGTAATGCTTCTTGCCGCAGGACGTCACGACTCGCGGCCCGGCGGCGGGGACCGTCATCGCTTCGCGGACGAGGCCCGCCATGCGGGCAAAGGTGATGTCCCAGCTCAGATTGGCGAGCTTGGCATCGACTTCGTCCAGCCACTCGTCGTCGCTTCGGGCCAGTTCGAGCGCCTGCTCGCAGGCGGCGATGAACGCCTCGTGCCCGTCGGCGATGAACACTGCCTCGAGATCGCTGTAATGGCGGATCACGTCGGTGATCGGAGTCGAGACCACCGGTCGACCGCCGGCCAGATATTCCGGAGTCTTGGTCGGCGATATGAACTTCGTCGATTCGTTGATCGCGAACGGCATCAGGGCGACGTCCCAGCCGCCGAGATAGGCGGGCAGCTCCTCATATTGCTTGCCGCCCAGATAATGGAGGTTGGGGCGCTGCGGCAGGTCGGCAGGATCGATTTTCACGACAGGGCCGACCATCACGATCGACCAGTCGGGACGGGCGTCGGCGAGCGCCGCGAGCAGCTCCAGGTCCATGCGCTCGTCGACGACCCCATAGAAGCCGAAGCGCGGGCCCGGCACATCCTTCTGGTCGGCCGGCTCGGCATCGGCGGCGCGAGCCTGCGCGAAATGGGCGCGGTCGACGCTGGACGGGAAAGGATGAATGTTGGGGTGACGGTCCTTCTTCGCTTCATACAAGCTGTAGCCGCCCGTGAAGACGACGTCGGCGGTCGCGAACAGCTCGCGCTCGAGGTCGAGCAATTGCGGCGGCGCAAAACGGAAATTGGCGAGCTCGTCCATGCAGTCATAGACCGTCGCCGCTGCCTGCAGATGGCGCGAGAAAGGCAGCATCATCGGCGTGTAGTACCAGCGCACCAGCGGCGCGTCCTCGCCGGCGACGAACGCGTCGAGCAGCGCCTTCAGCGCGGTATTGCGCTCCTCTTCGCTAAGATGCGGGGGCAACGTCGGCGTGACGACGACCACACCGGTCTCGGCGCAGGTTCTTACGCTCAGGCCAGCTTCGCCATCCGGCAGCGCATTTTCAGGCTCCTCCCAATAGATAACCCGGCGTTCCTGCGCGAAGCGGCTCATCAGATGCTGGGGGCGCTGGAAGACGAAGTTCCACCGCAGGTGCGAAAAGCAGATGATGCCGTGGTCTGTCGAGCGGAGAGCCGAGGATTGGCCGAGCCCCTTGGACGGGGCGCTTGAGAAGCTGATCAATGTAAACCCCTGATGAACGAAGGACATTTCGGACAACGTCAGGGGGTGAAGCCGGGTTCCGCGAAACCGCGCTAATCTGGGTTAGATTCGCGACCGTTCTAACGGGAACTCGGACGAGATGATCGTCTTCGCAGGTGCGGCATTCAATTCTGCCCGTCGAGCGCGGCGCGCAATTCGTCCAGCCACGGCGCCGCCGTGCCGTCGGACGGGGCCCGCCAGTCGCCGCGCGGGCTAAGCGAACCGCCCATCGAGACCTTGGGCGAGTTGGGCAGCGCGCTGCGCTTGAACTGGCTGGTCTTGAAGAACCGCCACAAGAACTCCTCGAGCCACTTCCTGATCGTCGGCAGATCGTAGGCGCGCTTCAGATGATCCGGATAGGCGATCGGCCACAGGCCCTGCGACGCATCGTGCCAAGCCTGCCAGGCGAGGAATGCGACCTTGGAGGGCGACTGGCCCGAGCGAAGGATGTGGAACAGGAAGAAATCGTGCAGTTCGTACGGCCCGATCTTGTCCTCGGTCGACTGGATCTCGCCCGCTTCGTCCGCCGGCACCAGTTCCGGCGAAATCTTGGTGTCGAGGATGGCGGTGAGGATCCGGTTGGTCTCCGCGTCGAACTGGCCCGAGCTGACGGCCCAGCGGATCAGATATTGGATCAGCGTCTTGGGCACGCCGGCATTGACGCCATAATGGCTCATATGGTCGCCGACCCCGTAGGTGCACCAGCCGAGCGCGAGTTCGGAGAGGTCGCCGGTGCCGACGACAAAGCCGCTGCGCTGGTTGGCGAGGCGGAACAGATAATCGGTCCGCAGCCCGGCCTGCACATTCTCGAACGTGATGTCGTACACCGGCTCGCCCTTCGCGAACGGGTGGCCCATGTCGGCCAGCATCTGGCGCGCGGCGGGGGTGATGTCGATTTCCTCGCCGACGATGCCGAGCGCGTTCATCAGCGCCCAGGCATTGCCTTTGGTGGCCTCGCCGGTGGCGAAGCCGGGCATGGTGAAGCCGAGGATGGTCGAACGGGGCAGGCCGAGCAGGTCGCAGGCCTTGGCCGCGACGATCAGGGCATGGGTGGAGTCGAGGCCGCCCGAGACGCCGATGACGAGATGCTTGCCGCTGGTCGCGGTGAAGCGTTTGGCGAGACCCTGCACCTGGATGTTGAACGCTTCGTAGCAATCCTGGTCGAGCTGCTCGGGCCGGTTCGGAACATAGGGGAAGCGGCGCAGCTTGCGCTCGAAGCCGATGTCGGCGGGCGTCACGCCGTGCTCGAAATGGATCCGTCGCGCGGTCTTCTCGGGATGGCCGGCGGCGACGGCATTGTCGTTGAAGGTCGGCATCCGCATGCGCTCGAGCCGCAGGCGCTGCGCGTCGATGTCGGCGACGCACAGCTCCGGCTCCCAGTCGAAGCGCCCCGATTCGGCGAGCAGTTCGCCCATCTCGTAGATCGAGCCCTGCCCGTCCCAGGCAAGATCGGTCGTGCTCTCGCCCGGCCCGGAGGCGGCATAGACATAAGCCGCGCAGCAGCGGTTCGACTGCGAGGCGCAAAGCAATTTGCGCTCATCGGCCTTGCCGATCGTGATGTTCGATGCGGAAAGGTTGCACAGGATGAGAGCGCCGGACAGCGCGCCGACCGTGGAAGGCGGCTGCGGCGCCCAATAATCCTCGCAAATCTCCACGTGGAAGATGAAGTCGGCGAGGTCCTCGGCGGCGAAAATCAGGTCGGTTCCGAACGGCACGAGCTGGCCCGCGATCGCCACGTCGATGCCGTTGAGGCCGATGCCCGACACGAACCAGCGCTTCTCATAATATTCGCGGTAATTGGGGAGAAAGCTCTTGGGCACGACGCCGAGGATGCGGCCGCGGGAGAGGACGAGCGCGCAATTGTAGAGCCGGCCGTTGCGGCGGATCGGGGCGCCGATCGCCAGCACGGGCGCCAGGTCGGCGGTGCGCCGGCATATCTCGGCGATCCCTTCCTCGACCGCGTCAAGGAATGCCTCCTGCAGGAACAGGTCGTCGACCGCGTAGGAGGAGACGTTGAGCTCGGGAAACACGACGAGATCGACGCCGCGGTCATGCGCCTGCTGCGCCATCAGCACCGTCTGCTCGACGTTCAGGGCCACGTCGCCGGCCGAGGCGGTCGGTGTGGCCGCGGCAACGCGGACGAAGCCGTGGCGGTGGATCGCCTCGAAAGGTGCCTTCGCCATCACAGCATCTCCATCATCATCTCGACCGCCACCTTCATGCATTTGATCCGCGTAGCACCGCGGCCGCCGGGGCCAAAATGCTCCTCGCGATGTGCGGTTTTCCGCCCCGCCCGCGCGCAGCCGAAATGGACCAGGCCGGGCTCGTCGCCTTTGTCGGCAAAGCCGGTGACCGACAAGGCAATGTTCGCGCGCGAGCGCTCAAGCGCGCCCTCCGCCATCGCGATCGCGACCTCGCGGGAAACCGCGCCTTTCTCTTCGATGAGGTCGAGCGAAATGCCGAGCATCTCGGCCTTGGCCTCGTTGGTGTAGGTCACGAAGCCGCGGTCGAACGCATGCGCGACGCCCTGCACGTCGGTCAGCAGCGAGGCCAGCATGCCGCCGGTGCAGCTCTCGGCCGTGGCGAAGCTGATGCCGCGCTCGCACGCTTTCTCGAGCAGCCGCCGGGTCGCCTCCTCGGTCTCGTTGGGAAGGACGGGGGAAAGGGTCTCGGTGTCGTTCACGCTTCATCCTCGGCTGCTCGGCGGCGGAACCGGCGCGTCGTTCCGAATGTTCCACTGGCGCAATCAGGAGGCATTAAATGGTCACCCCAACCAAGCAAGATGCGCTGCAGCTCCTCGCCGAGGACCATCGCCGCGTCGAAGCGTTGTTCGAACAATTTGAGAAAGCGTCGGGCGACGGCCGCAAGGAGAAGATCGCCCGCGAAATCTGCACCGAGCTCAAGGTTCACGCTATGATCGAGGAGGAGATTTTCTACCCCGCTTTGCGCGGCAAGATCGACGATGACGACCTCGACGAGGCTATGGTCGAGCATGACGGCGCCAAGGTGCTGATCAACGACATCGAGGCGGGCGGCCCGGACGACGATTATTACGACGCCAAGGTGAAGGTCCTCCAGGAGCAGATCGAGCACCATGTGAAGGAGGAAGAGAAGCAGCACGGCAACATCTTCACCCAGGCCCGCCATGTCGACGTCGACTTGGAGGCGCTCGGCGAGCAGATGGCCGCGCGCAAGGCCGAACTGATGGAGATGGCCGCATCCAAGGGGCTTCCCCCGGCCCAGCCTGCGACGCTGGAGGCGCTCTGACCATGGCCGAATGGAACAGGAAGACCGCGCTAGTCACCGGCATCGGGGCCGCCTGCGCGGCGGGGCTGGGGTTCATCGCGACCCGGCTCTGGCGCAGCCGCGGCGGGACTGGCGAGGAAGACGGCCGGCCGGCGCCGGCCTTGCGTCACGAGCGTCCGCCCGGGCCGGTCGGCAATAGCGGCAATGTGCGGCCGGCGGGGCGCTCGACCATGCGCGACCCGCCCAAGAGCTGGGACAAGGTGGACGAGGCATCGGACGAAAGCTTCCCGGCGAGCGACCCGCCCAACCTCAGCCCCCACGTCGATTGAGATCAGCCGGTTTCGGAGAAAGGCCAGTTGGCCGGCGGGGCTTGGTCCTCGCTGGTCATCGGTCGCCACTGGCCATGTTCGATCCGGAGCATGGGCGTCCCGCACCAGCGGCACGCGCTTTTGAAGCCCATATAATGGTGCCGCACTTTCTTCAGCGACCGGCGATGCCCGAATAAAAGGCAGACGACGTGCATGACTTCACCCTCCGCCCCCCGGATTGGATACCGTAGTTTTACTAGCATAGGTTGGGACGGGGGTAAACGGGGCTAGACCCGGCGCGAGGGCGGAATGTCCTTATCTGGGCCGGATTTAAGGATGGTCTCGCGCGCCGCGACCAGTTCGCGCATCGCCCCCGCAGTGGCGACGCCCCACACGACATGGGCCGCCAGCATCAGCAGGTTGCGGCGGGGCGGGTGATCGGTGGCGGGCTTGAGCAGCTTCACCGCCGGGATCCAGCCCATATAGGAACCGAGCCACACGCCGACCCCGGCGGCCCCGCCCGCGACCGGCCCGAGCGAGGCATTGGCCACGCCGAGCAATGCGCCCGAGGCCGCGCCATAGAGGAAGTGGGCGGCGGTGGTGACGTCCTTCGCCGCCTCGCCGCTCAGCGGCACCTCCGCCGCATCGGCCGCGGAATCGATGATCTCGCGCGGCGTGAGCGGGTAGCGCTCGGGCGGCGGCAGCGTCTCGTGCATGCGGCGCATCGCCGCCGTCATCGCCAGCGTGCCGGCGAAACCCGCTATCGCCCCGATCAGCAGGCGGCTGCCGATCCGCAGTTCCTTGTCCTTGCTCAAACGGTCTTTCCTTTCGCGGGCAGTGGGGTTTCGGCTCCGCAACAACCCGCCGTGCGGCGGCTGCGTTCCCGACACGGTCCGGAACGGATTAGCGCGCGCGCCGTTGCCCGACCATTATCGAGGTGAAGCATGGCGCGAAGCGATACCCAATCCGCATCGATCTCCGAACTGGCACGCACGCCGCAGGTCCGGCTGAACGGGCCGATCGCGCAGGACAGCCTGGACAGCTTCCTCGACCAGCTCGGCAAGCTGGGCGCGGGCGAGGAGCCGATCGCGGTCGAGGTCACCACCACCGGCGGCGACGCCGAGATTGGCCGGCGGCTCGCGCTCGAAGTAAAGCTCGCCCGCGAGCGCCTCAAGCGGCGCCTGGTCTTCATCGGCAAGACCGTGGTCTATTCGGCCGGAGCGACCGTGATGGGCGGCTTCCCGCGGGAGGACCGCTACCTCACCGAGGATGCGGTGCTGCTGATCCATTGCCGCAAGCTCAGCAAGGATCTCGCCCTCGACGGGCCGTTGCGCGCGCTCCGCATCGAGCTCGAGCAGGTGATTTCCGAGATCGACATGGGGCTGACGCTGCAGCAGGAGGGCTATGACGCGCTCATCCGCGGCAGCAGCGTCTCGATCGACGAGGTCACCAGCAAGGCCGAGCATGGCTGGTACATTCAGGCCCCCGAGGCGGTCGAGCGCGGCCTGGTGGCCGGTCTCGTCTAGAGGTCGACTCCCTGCGCGATCGCCTCGAGCTTGCGCAGGCGCTCCTTGAGATTGGCCATCTCGATGCGGACGCCGGGCGCAAGGTCCGGGGTTTCGCGCGCGCTTTCCTGGCGCGCGGCGATCTCGAAGCGCTTGAGGTCGATCCAGCCGCGCCACGCGCGCAAGGCGGCGAAGGCGATCGTCCCGGTAATGGCGAGGGCGGCTGCGGCCCAGATGATGGCGCTCATGGATTATCCTATTCGTAGCGAAGGGCGTGGATTGGGTTGGCGCGGGCCACCCGGAAGGCGTGGCCGGCGATGGTGCCGATGGCGATCACCAAAGCGAGGCCGCCGGCGAGCAGGAACGGTGTCGGCGACAGGCCGATGCGGGCGTCGAAGCCGTTCAGCCAGTCGCGCATGACCCACCAGGCCACCGGCCAGGCAATGATGTTGGCGATGATCACCGGCTTGGAGAATTGCCAGGCGAGCAGCTTGACGATGTCGCGGCTGCGCGCGCCCAGCACTTTGCGGATTCCGATCTCCTTGGTGCGCCGCTCGGCGGTGAAGGCGGCGAGGCCGAACAGGCCGAGGCAGGCGACGATCACCGCCAGCACCGCGAAGCCGGCGAAGGTTTTCGCCCGTGCTTCCTCGGCGTCGTAGAGGTCGCTCATGATGTCGTCGCTGAACTTGGCGTCGAACGGCACGTCGGTGGTGATGCTTTTCCAGACGCGCTCGACGCCGCTGCGTACCGCGGCCGGATCGCCATTGTAGCGGACGATCATGTGGGTGTGGCCGCTGTTCCAGTTGGAGAACATGATCGGATCGAGCGGCAGCTTGACGGAACGGAAGCGTGAATCGCGCACGACGCCGATGATCGTCACCGGCACCAGCCCGATCTCATTGTCGACGATCGCCGCCTTGAGAGTCTTGCCGACTGCCTCCTGCGGGCTCTTGAAGCCGAGCCGCTGGGTGGCGAGCTCGTTGACGACGATATTGCCGCCGCGCTGCGCCATCGCCCGCTGCGCCGCATCGTCCGGCGGATAAGGCAGGGTCATGTCGTCCATCGGCCGCGCTTCCTCGAACCAGCGGCCTGCGACGAGCGTGAGGCCCATCGCGTCGCGGAAGCCCTCGTCCACCTGATAGGTGCCGATCGTGATCGGCTCGGTGCGGCCGGGCACCATGAATCCCGTATTGTTGTTGTTGTCGGTGGCGACGCCGATCGTGGTGCGGCCGACCGCCTGGACCCCCGGCACGCGCTTGGTGCGCTCGGCGATCATCTCGCCCTTGTCGATCAACTGGTAGCGGCTGAGCTCGTCGACCTGGAGGATATGGTCGCGCTTGTAGCCGGGATCGACGGTGCGGGCGTAGACGGTCTGGCCATAGACGATGGCGGTGCAGATGATGAGGCCGATCGACACCGCGAACTGGGCGACGACCAGGGCGTTGCGCAACCGGCCCGTGCCGGGCGTTTCGGCCGAGGACTTGTTGGCCTTCAGCACCGAGGCCGGCTGGAAGCGCGAGAGGAAGAAGGCCGGATAGAGGCCCCCCAGCACGCCGACGATCAGCACCAGCAGCAGCACCGGCAGCAGGATGCCGTCCTTGCCGAAATAGCTGACCTGGATGTCGGCCTCGAGGAAGGCCGAGAAAGGCGGCACCAGCAATTCGACCAGGGTAAGGGCGATCAGCATCGAGACGATGGCGATCATCACCGATTCGCCGGTGAACTGGACGATCAATTGCCGTCGTGTCGCGCCGAGCACCTTGCGCAGCGCCACTTCGCGGGCGCGCTGGCTGGCGCGCGCGGTGGCGAGATTGGTGAAATTGACCACCGCCATGCCGAGGATCAGGACGGCGATCACGGCGAAAGTGGTGATCGTGGTGCGGTCGTTGCCCGGCGCCATCGCACCGGCCTGCGCTTTGCCGAGATGGACGTCCTTGACGTTGACGATGTGCCAGTCCTGGTCGTCGCCGGCGTTGAAGCGCGCCTCGCCCGCGCTTTCGTCGGGGATGTTGCGCTTCTCCCAGGCCGGGAAACCGGACTGGATGGCGGAGGCGTCCGCGCCCGGCCGCAATTTCACATAGACATAGCCGTTCTGGCAGCCCCAGCAGGTCAGCACGTCGGGCGTGTCGTAATTGTAGCCCGCGAAGTCGAGCCGGGCGAGGCCGGTCAGCTTCAGGTGCGAATTCTTGGGTAGGTCCTGCAGCACGCCGGTGATGCGGAATTCGCGAGTGATGCCGCGCGTGATGAAGCTCAACGTCTTGCCGACCACGTCATCGGTTCCGTAGCGCTTGATCGCCTCGGATCGGGTGAGGACGGCGCTGTTGACCTGACCGAGCGCGTTGGGGTTGCCGCGGACGAGCGGCAGCGGCACCACGCTCAGGAAATCATCGTCGACGAACAGGAAATCCTCGGTCGCGGAGGCCTGTCCGTCCTTGGTGAAGACCGGGTTGTTGTTCCAGACATAGACCTGCCGCTCGACCTGCGGGAAATCCTTCTTGATCGCCGCGCCGGAGGCGTAGGGCGTCATCTGGAGCTGGGCTTCCTCGCCGGTCTCGCTCGATTTGTACCAGCTCTGGATCTGGTAGATTCGGTCGGAATTCGGGATCCACTTGTCGTAGCTCATCTCGTAGCGGACGTAGAGCAGGATCATCAGGCAGGCGGCCATGCCGATGGCCAGGCCGAGGATGTTGATGAAGGCGTAGGTCCGGCTCTTCGCGAGGGCGCGGATGCCCACAGTCAGATAGTTCCGCCACATCGTTCCGTCCCCTTTCTGCCTGGTCCCAGCTACGGTCGGGTCGTCCTCATTCGTATCGCAATGCGTGGATCGGATTGGCCCGCGCCACGCGGATCGCATGGCCGGCAATGGTGCCGATCGCGATGCCGAGCGCGAGCAGGCCGGCCAGCACGAAAGGCGTCGGGCCGAGTGCGATCCGCGTGTCGAAGGTGTTGAGCCAGTCGCGCATCACCCACCAGGCGATCGGCCAGGCAATGATGTTGGCGATGATCACCGGCTTGGAGAATTGCCAGGCGAGCAGCTTCACGATGTCGCGGCTGCGCGCGCCCAGCACCTTGCGGATTCCGATCTCCTTGGTGCGCCGCTCGGCGGTGAAGGCGGCGAGGCCGAACAGGCCGAGGCAGGCGACGATCACCGCCAGGATGGCGAAGCCGGCGAAGGTCTTCGCGCGGGCGTCCTCGGCGGCATAGAGCTCGCCGATGATCTCGTCGCTGAACTTGGCGTCGAACGGGATTTCCGGTGCGATCCGCTTCCACACCGCTTCGACGTCGCGGCGGACGCGAGCGGGATCGCTGGCATTGTAGCGGACCAGCATCCAGCCCTGGCCGAAGCGGCTCGACTGGAAGATGATCGGGTCGATCGACTCCCGGATCGAGCGGAACCGGCTGTCCTGGACGACGCCGATGATGGTGGCATTGATCACGCCGCCATATTCGGGATTGGTGATCATCTTGATCGTCTTCCCGACCGCCTGCTGCGGCGTGCCGAGGCCGAGGCGGCGCACGGCGAGCTCGTTCAGCACCACGTTCAGGCCGCGGGCGACGAGCGCGCGCTCGGCCGCGGGATCCTCGGGAAACGGCGTGGTCGCGTCGTCCATCGGCCGGCTCTCGTCGAAGGTGCGGCCGGCGAGCAGCTTGATGCCCATCGTGTCGAAGAAGCCGTTGTCGATCGCATAATTGCCGATGTTGATCGGCTCGTTGCGGCCCGGCATCTGGACGCCCGTATTCTGGTTGTTGCGGGTCGCGATGCCGATATTGGTGCGGCCGACATTGGTGACGCCGTCGATCTGCTTCAGCTCGCGGATCAGCGTGTCGGCGAGCGGGAACATCTCGCGCCGCCCGACACCTTCGAGCTGGAGCAGGCCGTCGCGCTTGTAGCCTGGGTCGGCTGTGCGCGCGTGCGCGGTCTGGGCGTAGACCACGGCCGTGCAGATGATGAGCCCGATCGACACCGCGAACTGGGCCACCACCAGGATGTTGCGCAGCGAACCCGAGCCCTGCGCCTCGGCCGAGGACTTGTTGGCCTTGAGGACGGTCGCCGGCTGGAAGCGCGAGAGATAGAAAGCGGGATAGATGCCGCCCGCAGCGCCGACGAGCAGCACCAGGCCGATGATCGGCAGGATAAGGCCGCCTTCGCCGAAATAGCGCATCTTGAGGTCGGCATCGAGGAAGCTCGAGAAAGCGGGGAGTACCAGCTCCACGAACGCCAGCGCCAGCAGCATGGCGAAACCCGCGACCAGCACGGATTCGCCCAGGAACTGGGTGACGAGCTGCTTGCGATTGGCGCCGAGCACCTTGCGCAAAGCCACTTCGCGGGCGCGCTGGCTGGCGCGGGCGGTGGCAAGGTTGGTGAAATTGACGCAGGCCATCGCCAGGATGAGCGCCGCGATCACGCCGAAGGTGATGATCGAGCGGCGGTCGTTGCCGGGCGTCATCGCCGCTTCCTGCGCGTCGCCGAGATGCACGTCGGCGATATTGACCAGCTTGAACTCGGAGAAGTCGCCCTGGTTGGTGCGCTGCCCGCCGAACACCTGGTCGGGGATGTTGCGCTTCTCGAACGCCTCCATCTGGGCGTTGATCGCGTCGGCGTCGGCGCCCGGCCGCAGCTTGACGTAGACCCAGCCCGACTGCCAGCCCCACTGGGTCAGGAACTGGGGCTGGTCGGCCCAGTAGCTTTGCGGATCGTAGCGGGCGATCATCGTCGCCCGGAAATGCGTGTTCTTCGGCAGGTCCTTGAGGACGCCGGTGACGCGGAAGTCGGTCTGCTTGCCTCGCGACGAGAGCGTGAGCGTCTGGCCCATCGGATCGTCGTTGCCGAAATATTTGCGCGCCTCGGTCTCGGTCAGGACGAGCGACCCGACCTGATTCAAAGCGGTCGCGCGATTGCCCTTCACCAGCGGGAACTGGAGGATGTCGAGCAGATTGCCGTCGACGAAGCGGAAATCCTCGGTCGCATAGGCCTGGCCGCCCTTGAGCACGATCGGCCCGGACGAGAGCGCGTGGACGCTGTTCTCGACCTGCGGAAAATCCTTCTTGAGCAGGTCGCGCGCGACATAGGGCGCCATCTGGATCTTCTGCACCTCGCCCGCATCGGGATCGGTGAAATAGGACTGGAACTGATAGGCCTGGTCCGCGCCCGGCAGCTGCTTGTCGAAGCTCAGCTCGTAGCGGACGAACAGGAGGATCATCAGGCAGGCGGCAAGCCCCAGCGCGAGGCCGAAGATGTTGATGAAAGCATAGGTCTTGTTCTTGGCCAGGGCCCGGATGCCGACGGTGAGATAATTGCGCCACATGGCTGAGGATCCTCGAATTATTTCGCGGCGGCGGCGCCGCGCCGGTGGGCGACGACCTTGACCTCGGTGAGGCCCGCATCGGGAAGGAGACGGTCGACGTCGATCGCGGTCCAGGCCGGCGGCAGGCCGGTCAAATGCCGCTTCTTCACCTGTGCGAAGGTGTCGATCTGCGCCGTGATGTCGGTGTGGTAGGTGGTCATGTCGACGACGTCGTCGAGCGAGGCGCCGACGCGCTTCAGCGCGGCATCGATCTGCCGGAAGACGCGGTCATAGGCCGGGACGAGGTCGGTCTCGCCGGGGCCCTGGCCGGCGACGATGCCGGAGAGGTAGATCATGTCGCCGGCGATCACCGCGGTGGCGTAGCCGTAGCTTTCCTGATCGGCGCGCTGCTGCGCGTGGGTCGATAGGATGACGGTCGCGTCGGTCCGCGCCTGGGCGAAGACGGGGCCGGGAAAGAAAGCGGCGAGCAGGGCGACCGGCAGCGCCAGCCGTGTCGAGCGAAGCCGGGGGCGGTGTACCCCGGCTT
>JAFAEZ010000120.1 GCA_023423775.1 Pseudomonadota bacterium | reverse complement strand
ACATCGGCCAGGCCGCCGCCATGGTCGGGCTCGACCCGCGCGCCGGCGGCGTGGGGCGCGTCGGAATCGAGCGCCATCAGCAGCGTGCGGTTGCCGCGGAAGCCGACTACTTCGGCGCGCGCGGCGCGACCATCGGCGGCGATGATGCGGGCGCCGGCGCCGATCGGCTGGGCGAAGCCCGTCGCCTCGAGCATCAGCCCGTCATAAGCGGCGAGGCGACCGATGCGGCGCGGCCGTTCCTCGGCAATGTCGAGCGCGCCCAGCATCGACGCGGCCTGCTGCGCGATCATTCGGGCGCCCCCAGCTTGGCGAGGGCGGTGCGGAGCCGGTCGAGCCTGACCGCGGGGCCGTCCTCTACCCAGCCGGTAGCGGCCTGGAGGACGATCGCCCCCCGCTCCAGCGTCTGGTCGGCGACGATCTCGACCGGGATGCGGGCGCCCGCCAGCAGGGGCGCGTCGTCAGGATGGACGAGCAGCTTGGACGGCTCCAGTTCCTCGCCGATCAGGGCGGCGGCCGCTTCGGCGCGGCTCACCAATATCTTCGGGTCGATCGCCACTTCGCCGACGACCTGGCGGACCAGCCGCTCGACCGTCTCGGCCAGCAAGGCGGCGAGCGCATTGGTCGGCTCGGGCCGAAGCACCTCCAGCCCCTCGGCCAGGCGGGCGATAGCCGCGCGTTCGTCGGCGCATTCGAGCGTCACCGTGCGGCGGCCTTCGTCGAAGCCTTGCGCGAACGCCTCGGCGCGGATCGCGGCCGGGTCGATGACCGCGGACGGGCCTTCGTCCTCGCCCTCGCTGGCGGCCATGCCAGGCTTCTGCGACGCCCAGGGCGTGAAGGTGGCGACGCGGCCCGAGCCGGCGAAGGCGCCGATCCAGGACGCGGATTCGATCGCGTCAGACATAGTCGCCTCCGCGGCCGGGAAGCATCAATGTCCCATCCTCGGCGAGGCGCCGAGCGACGGCCAGCACCTCCTTCTGCGCGTCGAGGACTTCGACGAGGCGCATCGGCCCGCGCTCTTCCATCTCGTCGCGGATCGTGTCGGCAGCCCGGGTCGACATGCAGCCGAAGATTCGGTCCTTGAGCTTGTCGTCGGCGCCCTTCAGCGCGACCACCAGGATGCTGGTATCGATCGACCGCATCAGCAGGCCCAGATTCTTGTCGTCCATGTCGATCAGATTGTCGAAGACGAACATCTCGTCCTGAATCGTCTGCGCCACATTCTTGTCGAGCTTGGCGATGTTGCGGATGATCCGCTGATCGCTGCCCGGCACCATATTGTTCATGATCTTGGCCGCCTCGGTCGCGCCGCCGCGCGAGGTCGATGGCGCCGACGAACGCGCCACTTCGCGGACCAGGATGCGCTCCAGGTCCTCCAGCGCCTCGGCGGTGACGGAATCGAGGGTGGCGACGCGATAGATGACATCGCCTTGCATCCCCGTCGGCAGCAGCTCGAGCACTTCGGCTGCGACCGGCGCGTCGAGATGCGACAGCACCAGAGCTGCGACCTGCGGATGCTCCTGCGCGATCAGCCCGGCGATCGTCTTCGGGTCCATCCAGCGCAAATCGTCCAGCGCGCGGCTGCGCGTCGCCGGCGTGATCCGGGCGAGGATATTCTCGGCGCGGTCGGGGCCAAGCGCGCTCTCCATCACCGAGCGGATGCGTCCGGCCGAGCCGAAGCCGATCGACGTGGTCTCCCGTGCCCGCGATATGAACTGGTCGAACACCTGGTTGACCTGCGGCTCGGTGACGTCCGACACGCTGAACATGGCGGCGCCCAGCTGCTGGACTTCGGCCGGCTCGAGGCGACCGAGCAGCTCGGACGCTTCCTCGTCGCTCAACACCATCAGCAGGATGGCGGCGGCTTCGACGCCCTTGACCTCGGGCGGGGTTACGGGATCGGCCTCAGCCATTCTTCTCTACTCCTTCGCCGCGGTCGGCGCGCAGCAGGTCGCGCACCACGATCGCGGCCCGCGCCGGATCCTGGCGCACGAAATTGCGGATGAGGACGGCGCGCGCCTCGTAGCTCGGCGCCGCTTCGATCATGCTGAGCGTGACGTCGCCCGACGAGGGCGAGGCCCGCTCCTGGGCCAGGGCCGCGGCAATCTCGTTGCCGGTGGCCGCCGCCGCTGCCTGCCCCTTAGCCGCGGCCCGGCGCTTCATCAGAGGCTTGCCGACCCCGAAGACCAGTAAGGCGACGATGGCGAGCGCGGTCAGATTGCGGACGAGCATCCCGACCCAGCTCGCGTCCCACCAATTCTCGGCAGTCTCCTCGACCGCCGCGAAATTGCGGGCGCTGAGCGCCACGGCGTCGCCGCGTTGGGCGTCGAAGCCAACCGCGCCTTTGACCAGCGCTTCGATCTCGGCCAGTTCCTGCTTGCTGCGCGGCGCGCCGCTCGCTGGGTTGCGCAACGCGACCGCAACGGTGAGGCGCTTGACCCCGCCGGTGGGCTTGCGCGTCACCGAGACTTCGCGGCCGATCGCGAAGGCCCGCGTGTAATTTTCCTGGGTCTTGGTGGCGGCCGGCGCGGGCTCGACCGTCGTGGCGGCGCCATCGACGAC
>JAFAEZ010000094.1 GCA_023423775.1 Pseudomonadota bacterium | reverse complement strand
CGACAGGGCGGGCCGAAGCGACGATGGTGGGACTTCTTTTCGTTCGCGTAGCTGCAAGGAGCGCCCATGACCGACCCCGAAACGCCCTCGACCGCCCAGGGGCCCGTCACCATTTCCAGCTCCAGCGCCGAGCGGGCGCCGATCGTCTATTTCGACGGCGCCTCCTGCTTCGGCCATCACAACGGCGCGATCCAGATCGAGCTCGCCGCCAATCTGCTGATGCCGGTCGGTGCCGCCGTCAGGGTCGACGTGGTCCAGACCGCTCACTTGCGTTGCAGCGTGGCCGCAGCGCTGGCGCTGCGCGAAGCGCTCGACAAGGCACTGGCGATGTACAAGCAGGGCCAGCAGCAGCCGAACGAGGAAATTCCGGCGGTGAAGAACTGAGGCCGGACGTGCGATCGCATGTCACTTCGATCGCAGCTTCCTAGCCCACATGCACCTTCGGCTTCCTGCCGCCGTTCCACTTGCCGTCGAGCGCGCGCGCGATCTGGGCGGCGAGCTGCAGCAGCAGGCCGTCATTGGCCTGCTTGGCGATCGCCTGGATGCCGAGCGGCAGGCCGTGGTCCTGGGTTGCCATCGGCATCGAGATCGCGGGCATGCCGCAGAGATTGGCGAGCGGCGTGAAGGCGAAGAAGCGCCAGAGATTGCCGAACCAGTCGAGCACATCGGGATTGTCGGAGATGGTGAGATACTCCCTGGTGCCGACCTTCGGCGTCGGCAGCGCGGTGATCGGCGTCAGGATCACGTCCCACTGCTCGAAGAAGCTGCCGAAGCCGCGCGAGGTCGTGTTGAACACGCCCTGCATCCTCGCGCGTTCGGCGAAGCTCGTGTGCCGGCCGGCCTCCCAGATGCGGATGTTGATGGGCTCGATCAGATCTTCCGGCGGCTTTTCCAGCCCACGCGCGGCGAGCATGTTGGAAATCACCACCGCGAAGTTCGAGATGTAGCAGGTGGTCTGTGCCGCGAACGCGGCGCGGAAGTCGAGTTCGGGCAGGGCGTAGTCGACGTGATGGCCGAGGCCTTCGAGGAAGCGGCCGGTCTTCTCCAACTCGGCAGCGATCTCAGGCGTCGCGCTGTAATCGCCCCAGCTGTGCGAGAGCGCGATGCGGAGCTTGCCGGGATCGCGCTTGATCATTTCGGAATAAGGCTGCGCCGTGGTCCAGAACGGCATGAACTCGCCGGGCGCAGGTCCCCGCGCGTGATCGACGAAGGCGGCGGTGTCGCGCACCGAGCGCGACTGGCAGCCCTGGATCGAGACGAGACCGGTAAGATCGGACATGTGCGGGGCGAGCGAGAACACGCCGCGCGAGACCTTCAACCCGATATTGCCGTTGACGCCGGCGGGAATGCGGATCGAGCCGCCGCCGTCGGTCGCATGCGCGATCGGCACCACGCCGGCCGCGACCATCGCGGCGCTGCCCGCCGACGAGCCGCAAGTGGTGTAGTCGGTATTCCATGGATTGCGCGTGACATAGACGGCGGGATTGTCGGCCGAGCTGCACACGCCGAATTCCGGCGTCGTCGTGCGCCCGATCAGATTGAGCCCCGCCTGGCGGAATTTTCCGGTCAGGAACGTGTCGGCGCTAGCGCGATTGCCGCGCATCAACAGCGAGCCCATCTCCTGGAGGCGGCCCTTCATGGTCGGTCCCAGGTCCTTCATCAGGAAGGGCAGGCCGGCAAATGGGCCCGAGAGGTTGGCGCCATCCTTGGCGGGGTCGGCGATCACGTCCTCGAACAGCTCGACCACGCCTGACAGCGCCGGATTGACCTTGGCGACGCCGGCTGCGGCCTGGCGCGCCAGGTCCTTTGCCGTCAGCTCGCCCTTGCGGACGCGCCCGGCCAGCGCCACGCCGTCATGCTGCGCCCATTCATTCCAGCTCATCGGCAAAGTCATGTGGTCAAAATCCCCTTGGGTAGCGGCGCCCCTTCCTTTCGCAAGGGCTCGCCTGAATCAACTGAGCCGGCGCGAAGGGCAGGGTTGCATGGGGCGGAGGGGTAGCGGGAAGCGGCGATACCGCCGTCTCAATCCGGCAGTCGCGCGATCACCGCAACCGGTCCGCCGCCCGGCGGGCCCTGATGCTCGGCGCCGCCGGACACGTAGACCGCGCTGGTGCCGGCAAGGCCCGCGATCAGCCCGCCGACCGCGGCGCGTGCGTGGCGCGTCGAGCTGATGTCGGTATCCTCCAGCATGGTATGGCGAGATCCACGCACGGTGCCATCGGGCGAGGCCTCGGCCTTGGCGAAGACGTTGACGAGCTCGCGGCCGTTGATTGCTTGCGGCGCGATGCCGAGCCCGACGCTCTCCAGGGCCTCTGTTACCGCCGCGGCGTCGATGGCATCGTTCATCACGGCATGCCCGATCTCGAACGCGCTCACCGACGACGCCGAATTGCCGAGCACGATGACGACGTTGTGCATCAACTCGATGCCGGCCGAGGTGGAGGCGACCTTCGAGAACAGATCGTAGCGCCGCAGCACGTCCTGGTCGCGAAGATCGGAGGCGATCTCACCGAGCGCAACGGCAACGCCGAGCGCGGAGGCGCCGCGCGAATAGGCCATCGAGCTGTAGGAGCTCTTCGTCACCGTCTTGTTGCCGCGCGCAGCTGCTGCCTCGACGCGATCGCTGGTGAGCAGCGGGCACTTGATCTGCACGAAATGGACGTTGGTAGGATCGCTGATTCCGGCGTCTGCCATCGCGGCCTCCACGGCCCTGGCGGTCTCGGTGATCTGCGCGGAGCGGCCGAGCTCTTCGGGAAGGAAATCGCGTGTGTGTGCCATGCCGATGCTCAGGCGCTTGCCCGAGATGCCTGCCGGGCGTTCAACCTCTCGCCGCGTGAACACCGTGATATGTGGACTGAGCACACCCTCGGTGCCGCCGGACATCACGAAGGCGATGCGCTGTTCGACCGCCTCTGGGGACAGACCGAGCTTCGGCGCCAGCGCTGTGCACAGCGCAGCGACGGCGTATTCCCGGGTGAAATCGTTGACGCCGCCATTTCCCTCGGTCTTGCCGAGGATCGCCAGGACGGATGCCGGATCGATCGTGCCGGAGCCGATCATATCCATGAGGCCGGAGACGTCGCCGGGGCCCTTGGTGGCGACCTTGAAGACGCCGACCGATGTGGTGCGCATGACTGGTCCTTAGAGTTCGGTGGCCCGGCGAGTCCACCAGCCGTGGAACGGAGGCTGCTGTCAATCCCGGACGTCTTCTTGGCTTTCGCCAGGACGACGATGGAGTATGCTGCGCCGTCTCGGCCACATCCCCACGAATGTGGCGAGATCGCATCGGTTCAACAAAAAAATCGTCTGTCGACGGCCCGCCGCCGCACCTTGATGAATCAACCCGGCTTGGTCCATAAGCGGCGTCCCGCGACCCGGTGGTTCGCCCCGTGTCGCGTGCTTGGATAGAGGGATTCTCGCGTGGCAAATATCAACCAGAAGATTGCGCAGGAGCTTGGGGTTCGGGCCGAGCAGGTCGAGGCGGCGGTGACGCTGCTCGACGGCGGCGCCACGGTTCCCTTCATCGCGCGCTACCGCAAGGAAGCGACCGGTGCGCTCGACGACGCGCAATTGCGCACCCTGGAGGAGCGCCTGGTTTACCTGCGCGAGCTCGAGGACCGCCGCAAGGCGATCCTCGAATCGGTTCGCGAGCAGGGCAAGCTCGATGCGGCGCTCGAAGCCGCCATTCTCGCCGCCGACAGCAAGGCCCGCCTCGAAGACATCTATCTGCCGTTCAAGCCGAAGCGCCGCACCAAGGCCGAGATCGCCAAGGAAGCCGGCCTAGAGCCGCTCGCCAATCAGCTGATGACGGAGCCCGGCAACGATCCGAAGGTCGTGGCCGAAAGCTTCGTCAACGCCGAAAAAGGCGTTGCCGATGCCGCTGCGGCGCTCGACGGCGCCCGCGCCATCCTGGTCGAGCGTTTCGACGAGGACGCCGACCTGATCGGCGCGTTGCGCGAGGAGATGTGGACCAATGCGCGCATGGCCTCCAAGGTGCGCGACGGCAAGAAGACCGAAGGCGAGAAGTTCGCCGACTACTTCGATTTCTCCGAGCCGCTGACCAAACTGCCATCGCACCGGATTCTCGCGATGTTCCGCGGCGAGAAGGAAGAGGTCCTCGACCTGCAGATCCAGGCCGAGGCGGAAGCCCCGCCGCCGGGCGTGCCGGGGGCATATGAACTGCGGATCATGAAGCGGTTCGGCATCGCCGACCTCAAGCGCGCCGGTGACCGCTGGCTGGTCGATACCGTGCGCTGGGCCTGGCGCACGAAGATCCAGGTGCATCTCAACATCGACCTGCGCATGCGGCTGTGGAATGCGGCCGAGACCGAGGCCGTGCGCGTGTTCGCCTCCAACTTGCGCGACCTCTTGCTGGCCGCACCGGCAGGCACCCGCGCCACCATGGGGCTCGATCCCGGCTATCGCACCGGCGTCAAGGTCGCCGTCACCGACGCGACCGGCAAGGTCGTCGATACCGCGGTGATCTATCCGCACGAGCCGCAGCGGCAGTGGAACGAGTCGCTTGCGATTCTTGGCAGGCTCGCAATGAAGCACCGTGTCGAGCTGATCGCGATCGGCAACGGCACCGCCTCGCGCGAGACCGACAAGCTCGCGGCCGACCTCGTCAAGGGACTGGCCGAGCTGAAGATGTCCAAGATCGTGGTGTCGGAAGCCGGCGCCTCGGTCTATTCCGCCTCGGCTTTCGCCTCGGAGGAATTGCCGGGCCTCGACGTCACCCTGCGCGGCGCGGTCTCGATCGCGCGGCGGCTCCAGGATCCGCTCGCCGAGCTCGTCAAGATCGAGCCCAAGGCGATCGGCGTCGGTCAATACCAGCACGACCTCGGCCAGGCCAAGCTCGCCAAATCGCTCGATGCCGTGGTCGAAGATTGCGTGAACGCCGTCGGCGTCGACGTCAACACCGCCTCCGCACCGCTGCTGGCGCGCGTGTCGGGCGTGGGCTCCGGCCTTGCGCAGAGCATCGTGACGCACCGCGACGCCAACGGACCGTTCAAGTCGCGCAAGGCGCTCAAGGAGGTGCCGCGGCTCGGGCCCAAGGCGTTCGAGCAGTGCGCCGGCTTCCTGCGCATCCTCGGCGGCGAGGACCCGCTCGACGCATCCGGCGTGCATCCGGAAGCCTATCCCGTGGTACGCCGGATCCTCGCGGCCACCAAGAGCGACATCAAGGCGCTGATCGGGAGCAGCGAGATCGTTCGTACGCTGAAGCCCAAGGATTTCGTCGACGAGACCTTCGGCCTTCCGACCGTCACCGACATCCTGCGCGAGCTCGAAAAGCCCGGCCGCGACCCGCGCCCCGCGTTCAAGGCCGCGGTGTTCAAGGAAGGCGTCGAGGAGATCAAGGATCTCCAGAAGGGCATGATCCTCGAGGGCACCGTGACCAACGTCGCCGCCTTCGGCGCCTTCGTCGACATCGGCGTGCACCAGGACGGCCTCGTGCACATCTCGGCGATGTCCAAGAATTACATCAAGGATCCGCGCGAGGTGGTGAAGCCTGGCGACATCGTCAAGGTGAAGGTGCTGGACTTCGAGGTCGCCCGCAAGCGCATCTCACTCACGCTGCGGCTCGACGACGAGGTCGGCGCCAAGAAGGATGCCCCCGGCATGCAGCGCGACAACACGCGCAACACGTCCCGCATGACGTCGTCGGCGCCGCGCAAGCAGGAGTCTTCCGGCGGCGGCGCCCTCGCCGAAGCGATGCGCCGCGCGGCGGAGAAGAACAACGGCAAGCGGGCGTGAAATTTAGCCTCTCTCTGCGGAAGAGCGGGGAGAAAGCCGGGTCTCCCTAACTTTCGCGTCAGAATCTGGCGCGTTTGTAAGTTGAAGCTGCTTGTCCCTTCCTCTCATCTCGTCCTTCTCGCGTGGCATTGGTTTCGCCGCGCAGCACGGAGGATGCTTCGATGAACAACAGGCTTCTCAAAGGCTTTACCGCGGTGACGGTCGCCGCTGCAATGGCGCTCGCTTCGCCGGTGCGGGCCCGTGGCGGCGGTGGTGGCGGAGGCCACGGCGGTGGCGGCTTCGGTGGTGGCGGCTTCGGTGGTGGCGGAATGCACGCGGGCGGCTTCGGCGGAGGAATGCGCGGGGGCGGTATGCACGTCGGGGGTATGGGTGGCGGCGGCATGCGATTTGGCGGCATGGGTGGTGCTCGTTTCGGTGGCGCCCGCTTCGCCGGCCCGCCAATGGCCGCCCGTGCTGCCATGGGGCCGCGTTTTGCCGGTGCACCATTAGCGACCCGCGCCGCCTTCGGCCCGCGGTTTGCTGGCCCGGGCTGGCACGGCAGGCCGTTCATTGGCCGCCATGCCTTCTTCCACCGTCACCGCTTCAACCGGTTCGCCTTCTTCGGCGCGCCCTACTACTACGCCAATTATTACAACTATTACGACGATGGCTGCTGGCGCAGGAGTTTGACGCCCTATGGGTGGCAATGGGTCAATGTGTGCGGAGACGGTTGGTACTAGCATCGCCGTAGCGCACCATTGTCGCGATCGCCACCGGGCGGTTCCGCTCAGCCCCGGAACGGGATAGTCTGGTGGCGATTGTCGCGCGGAGTTTCGCATGACCGGAGGTCACCGCCGCATCCTGGTCGTCGAGGACGATCCGGAAACCGCAGGCCAGCTCGTCGAGGAGTTGACGACCTCCGGCTACGAGGTCGATCTCGCAGCCAGCGGGCGCGAAGCCCTGAGCCACGGCGCCTCGCGCGATTATGCCGTGATCACCATCGACCGCATGCTGCCCGATATCGACGGCATCACCGTGATGCGCCAGCTGCGCGACGACGGTGTCGCCGCTCCGTTTCTCATCATCTCCGCTCTCGGCGAGGTCGACGACCGCGTGCGCGGCCTGCGCGCCGGTGGCGATGACTATCTCGTCAAGCCGTTCTCCTTTACCGAGCTGCTGGCGCGGCTCGAGGCGCTCGGCCGCCGCAGCGAGACCATCGCCAAGGAGACGCTGCTGCGCGTCGGCGACCTCGCCATCGATCTGATCGCGCGCAGCGCCAGCCGCCGCGGCCGCAGGATCCCGCTGCTGCCGCGCGAGTTCCAGCTGCTCGAATATCTCGTCCGCAACGAGGGCCGCGTCGTCTCCCGCGCGATGCTGCTCCAGCATGTCTGGGACCTGCATTTCGATCCCTCCACCAATATCATCGACGTCTATGTCGGACGGGTCCGACGCAAGGTCGACGATGCCCAGGACTATCCGTTGATCCACACCATTCGCGGCATCGGATATTGCCTCCGTGCTCCTGGCTAAGACACTCCGCTCCTCGACCTTCCGCCTGGCGCTGATCGCGATCGCCGCGTTCGGGCTGATCGTCGCCGCGATCATGGCCTACGTCTATTTCGGCACGCTCGCCTATGTCGAGGGACGGCTCGGCGCCGCCGTCGATCATGACGGATTTACCGCCATGATCGAGCTCGCGATGGCAGCGGTCGCCGTGCTGCTTCTGGTGCTTGCCGGGCTTGCGGCCGTGCTGGTGACGCGGCGCACCGTCGGGCGGATCGAACAGATCAACGCCACCAGCCGCGCCATCATGCTCGCAGGCCTCGACCAGCGCATTCCCTTGCGCGGCAGCAACGACGAATGGGATCGCGTCGCCGAAAACCTCAACCAGATGCTCGACCGCATCGAGACGCTGATGGGCGAGGTCAAGCAGGTCAGCGACAACGTCGCCCACGATCTGCGCACGCCGCTGACGCGCATGCGCGGCCGGCTGGAGAAAGCCTATCATGCGCCGCGCAATGGCGAGGCCGATGCGGCGCTGATCGGCGACACCATCGCCGATCTCGACGCCGTGCTCGGCATGTTTGCCTCCATCACACGGATCTCCGAGATCGAGACAAGGGCGCGCACCGGCGCGTTTCGTGCGCTCGACCTCGCCGAAATCGCCGGCGAGGTCGTCGAGCTCTACGATGCCGCCGCCGAACAGGTCGCGACGAGGCTCAGCCTCGCGGGCGACCGCGAGGTGCCCGTCACAGGCGACCGCGACCTGCTGTTCGATGCCATCGCCAATCTCGTCGACAACGCGATCAAGCACGGCCGCAAAGGCGGGCAGGTGACCGTCACCTGCCGCGCCGCCGTTGGTGGCGCAGTGATCGCGATCGCCGACGATGGCCCGGGGATCCCAGCTGAGGAGCGCGACTCCGTGTTCAAGCGCTTCTACAGGCTCGAGCAGAGCCGCTACACGCCGGGCAATGGCCTCGGCCTCAGCCTCGTTGCCGCAGTTGCGCGCCTTCATGGCGCGGAGATCGTGCTGCACGACAATGCGCCGGGGCTGACGGTCCAGCTCAGCTTCCCCGCGACGTCATAGTTCGATCACGCCGCGGCGCGCCGCATGCGCGACCGCGTCGGTGCGGCCGGTGGCATCGAGCTTGTCGAGCAGCGAGCCGACGTGGAATTTAACGGTGTGCACGGAGATGCCGAGCTGGCGCGCGATCATCTTGTTGGAGGCGCCCTCGGCCATCAGCGCCAGCACGTCGAGCTCGCGCTGGGTCAATGCGATGTCGCCGGGCACGATGCGCGGATCACGGGCGACTACGGTTGCCGCGGCGGCTTCGCCTGGCGCGGCGAGGCGAAGCCCTGTGACGTTGCCGAGCAGCTTCGCTAGGCGATCGGCGAGAGCGGGATCGTCGATCTCCAGGGCCAGCACGATCTCCGGGGCGTTGTCCTCGCTCACGCCTCCGGCCTCTCGCCGACCGTGACCTTGAAGCTGACCGGCTCGCCGCCGCGGCGTGCCGCGACATCGACCACCGCGCCGACGCTCGACGGTCCGAGCGTCCGCGACAAGGCGCGCACGCCGGAGAGCTTCTGGTTGTTGACTGCCACGATCACGTCGCCCTGGCGGATGCCGGCGGCAGCCGAAGGTCCGGCCTTGTCGACATTCATCACCATCGCGCCGATACCGTCGTCGAGCCGCACGGGCTGGAGCCCGAGGCCGAGATAACCGCGTGCGATGCGGCCACGCGCCTCGAGCTGGGGCGCGACGCGCTCGATCGTCGCGGTCGGGATCACCAGCACCCGCCGCGGTCCGAGCACGGCCATGCCGAAGGCATCGCCCGAAGCATCGAGCGCGAGCCCGCCCTGCTGGCTGCCGCGCAGGCGGACATCGAGCTCGATCCGCGCGTCGATGTCGCCGCCGCGTAACGAGCGCCAGCTTTTGCCGGATGCCGATACCATCCCGAGCGCCGCACTCGGCGTATCGTGGTTGGTGGCAACCACCACCGATAGGGCCCCGAGGGGCGGGACCGTCGCCGCCAGCTTGATTGGCGCGATCGCGGCATCGATGCGCAGCAGCGCGATATCGGTCGTATGGTCGCGGCCGGCGATCGTGGCGGCCGCTCGGCTGCCGTCGGGAAGGCCGATCTCGACCGCGCCTTCCGCGGCCAGTGCTTCGTCGGGAGTGATGATCAGTCCGTCCTTCCAGGCGAAGCCGGTGGCGCGGGCGCGGTGCGAATGC
>JAFAEZ010000013.1 GCA_023423775.1 Pseudomonadota bacterium | reverse complement strand
CCCGGGTTTCGCGGATCTCGCCACGCTCATCCAGGCGCTTCCCGAGACGCCTTCGCCGCAGATCGAGGCCAAGGCCGCCCCCGCCCAGCCCGTCCAGGCCGGGCCGCAGCCGGCCGCGCCTGCGCAGTCGGCCCAAGCCCAGTCGCAGGCCGCGACGCGGGCGCCGGTGAAGCTGGCCCGGGCCGAGCCGATACCGTTCGGTCCCCCGACCGCGGGAACGCCGCCCTCGCTCGAGGACCTCAAGGAGGACGCGACGATCGCGCCCGCGGTCGAGATCGCCAGGGCGGCGGCGCCCAAGGCCGCTCCGGTCAAGGAGGCCAAGCCGGTCGAGACAAAGGCTGCGCCGGCAAAGGCGAAGGACACTAAGCTCGCGGACGCCAAGCCGGTCGAGAGCAAGGCTGCGCCGGCAAAGGCGAAGGACACCAAGCTCGCGGACGCCAAGCCGGCCGCGGCCAAAAAGAAGGCCGAGCCGGCCGCCCCGAAGGAGCCGAGCCGGGTCTGGGTGCAGATTGCCGGCGGGGCCAACAAGGACGCGCTCCCCAAGGAGTTCGGCCGACTGAAGGACAAGGCGCCCAAGCTGCTGGCGAGCAGAACGGCATGGACGACCCCGCTGCGCGCAACTAACCGGCTTCTCGTCGGACCTTTCAAGACCGAGAAGGAAGCGCAGTCATTCGTGAACGAGCTCACCAAGTCAGGCCTGACGGGCTTCGCCTGGACCAGCCCGGAAGGGCAGGCGGTCGTGAAGCTCGCGTCGCGCTGAAGCCCTACGCCTCCGATCCGGCGCGCTCGCGCGGTCGGCTCCACGGCGGCGGAGGGGGCGAGGTCCGCGGTCCGCGCGACGCCTTCCAGCGCGACCGCGACCGCATCATCCATTCGATCCCGTTCCGCCGCCTGCGCCAGAAGACCCAGGTCTTCATTGCCCCCGACGGCGACCATTTTCGGGTCCGCCTGACCCACAGCCTCGAAGTCGCGCAGATCGGCCGGACGATGGCGCGCGCGCTCGGCCTGAATGAAGACCTCACCGAGGCCTTGTGCCTCGCCCACGATATCGGCCACCCCCCGTTCGGCCATGCCGGCGAGGACGCGCTCCAGGAGGCGATGGTGGGGGCCGGCGGGTTCGACCACAACGCCCATACTCTGCGCCTGCTGACCCGGCTGGAGACGCCGTACCCGCATCATGATGGGTTGAACCTGAGCTGGGAGACGCTGGAAGGCCTCGCCAAGCATAACGGGCCGGTCGCTCGGCCGCCCTGGGCGCTGGCCGAAGCGGATTCCGAATTTCCGCTCGATCTCGCGACCTGGCCGAGCCTCGAGGCGCAGGTCGCCGCGATCGCCGACGACATCGCCTACGACAATCACGATATCGACGACGGCCTCCGCGCCGGCCTGATCACGCTGGAGGATCTTCTCGAAGTGCCGTGCGTCCGCCGCAACTGGGGCGCGGTCGAGGCCCGCTTTCCCGGCGTGCGGCGCGACCGGCTGCTGCCGGAAATGGTGCGCGACCAGATCGGCGCGATGGTCAACGACGTGATCGGCGAAACCGAGCGCCGGATCGCGGCGGCGGGCATCGCGAGTGCGGACGATGCGCGCGGCTGCGGCCGGCCTTTGGTCGGCTTTTCGGAGAGGGGGGCGGACGAGGAGCGCCAGCTCAAGACCTTCCTCTACGCCCGCATCTATCGCTCGCCGCGCGTCGATGCCGTGGCGCGCGAGGCGCAGAAGGTTCTGGCGCGGCTGTTCGCGGCCTATCGTGACGATCCGGAGCTGCTTCCCCCCGAGTGGCGAACCGAGGGCGACGAGGCGGCCGTGCTGCGCCGGATCGGCGACTTCATCGCCGGCATGACGGACCGTTACGCTATCACGCGCCACCGTGAACTGGTCGGCCCGGTCGAGTTGCCGGAAGGCTTCTGACGATGCGGGTTACGGTGATCGGCGGCACCGGATTGGTCGGCGCGGCGCTGCTCGATCGCCTGCTCGCATCGGGCGACGAGGTCCATTCGCTCTCGCGCCGTCCGAGCGGCCGCACCCACCCAGGGCTGACCGAGCATGTCGCCCCGCCCGCCCAATGGCCGGACATCGTGTGCGGGATCGGCGCGGACGCCGCAGTCTCGGCGCTCGGCACCACGATCCGAGCGACGGGCTCGCAAGCCGCTTTTCGTGCCGTCGATCTGGATATGGTGGCCGCCTTTGCGAAGGCTGCCCGTGCTGCCGGCGCTAGCCGAATGGCCGCGATCTCGTCGGTCGGCGCCGATGCCCGCTCGCGCGCTTTCTACCTGCGCACCAAAGGCGAAATGGAACAAGCGCTCGAAGCCTTGGCATTCGCGCGGCTGGACATCTTTCGGCCCGGCCTGTTGCGCGGCCAGCGGGAAGGGGCGCCGCGTCCGGCCGAACGGATTGGCCTGGTGCTCAGTCCACTCCTCAACCTCGTCCTGCGGGGGGCGCTCGACCGCTATGCGGCGATCGACGCGAATATCGTAGCCGCAGCCGCCGCTTACGCGCTCCGCCAGCAGGCCCCCGGCCTCTACCGTCACGACAATCGCGCGATCCGCCGCCTCGCCGCGCAATAGCCGCCGCTTCAAATCGCCGCCGGCATCGTCTAAGGCCCCGCCTTTCCAGATTACGGATGTGACCATTGACCCTTTACGCACGCTTCGCCGCGCATCTCGACGCCATCCTCGACCAGCTCGAGACGGAAGGGCATCTGCCCGCCGGTCTTTCGCGCAAGGCGGTGGCGGTGGAGCCGCCGCGCGACGCGGCGCATGGCGATCTCGCGACCAATGCGGCGATGGTGCTGGCCAAGCCGGCGGGGACCAATCCGCGTGCGCTGGCCGCTTTGATTGCCCCCGGGCTCGAGCGGCTGGACGAGGTTGAAGGCGTCGAAGTCGCTGGCCCCGGCTTCATCAACATCCGCCTGAACGCGAATGTGTGGCGCGAGGAACTGGGCACGATCCTCTCCGACGGCGCGCAATATGGCGCGTCCGCCATGGGCAGCGACCAGCGCGTCAACGTCGAATATGTCTCGGCGAACCCGACCGGTCCGATGCACATGGGCCATTGCCGCGGCGCGGTGGTCGGCGACGCGCTTGCGAGCCTGCTCGAATATGCCGGCTACCAGGTCACCCGCGAATATTATGTCAACGATGCCGGCGGCCAGGTCGACGTGCTCGCCCGCTCGGCGCACCTGCGCTACCGCGAGGCGCTGGGCGAGGATATCGGCGAGATTCCCGAGGGGCTCTATCCGGGCGACTATCTGAAGCCGGTGGGTGCGAAGCTCGCAGCCGAATATGGCGACCGCTTCGTCGGTAAGCCCGACTCCGAGTGGCTGGTGCTGTTCCGCAAGGAAGCCGTGGCTGCGATGCTGGTGATGATCAAGGAGGATCTCGCTTTGCTCGGCATCCACCACGACCTGTTCTCGTCCGAGGCCGAGCTACAGGCGGCCGGCAAGCCGGCCGACGCCGAAGCCTGGCTGCGCGAGCGCGGCCTCGTCTATGACGGCGTGCTCGAAGCGCCGAAGGGCGAGACGCCCGACGATTGGGAGCCGGTCGAGCTGCCGCTGTTCCGCGCGACCCAGTTCGGCGACGATCAGGACCGGCCGATCAAGAAATCGGACGGCAGCTGGACCTATTTCGGTGCCGACCTCGCCTACCACTTCCAGAAGGCGCAGGAAGCCGACCAGCTGATCGACATTTGGGGCGCCGACCATGCCGGCACGGTCAAGCGGATCAAGGCCGCCGTCGCCGCGCTGACCGAGGGCAAGACTCCGTTCGACGTGAAGCTCGTGCAGATGGTGCGGCTGCTGCGCGGCGGCGAGCCGGTCAAGATGTCGAAGCGCGCCGGCAATTTCGTGACGCTGGCGGACGTCGTGAACGAGGTCGGCAAGGACGTGGTTCGCTTCACGATGCTGACCCGCAAGGCCGACGCGCAGATGGACTTCGATTTTGCCAAGGTGGTCGAGGCCTCGCGCGACAACCCCGTTTTCTACGTCCAATATGCCCATGCTCGCATCTCCTCGCTCCACCGCCGCGCCAAGGAGGAGGGGATCGACATTTCGGCGCCGGCCGACCTCGCTCTGCTCGACGACGACGAATTGACGCTGATCAAGCTGGCGGCGCAGTTCCCTCGCATCGTCGAAAGCGCGGCCTCGGCGCACGAGCCGCACCGCATTGCTTTTTATCTCAATGACCTGGCGGCTGCGTTCCACGCCCAGTGGAACAAAGGTAACGACGATCCCGCCAGGCGTTTCCTCGTGGCACAGAATCCCGATCTGACACGGGCCCGGCTGGAATTGGCTTCGGCAATCGGGCAAGTTGTCCGCAACGGCCTGGCCATCATGGGAGTGGCCGCTGCCGAGGAGATGCAGTGATGACCGACATTCGCTCCGATGAGACGACGCCGCTCGACGACGGCGACCGCCTGCCCTGGCTCGAGGCCGTCGAGGAAGACGAGAAAACGGAAGGCCCCTCGGCCGCCAAATTGATCGCGTTCGTCGTCATCGGCCTCGCCGCGATCGGCCTGATCGTCGGCGGCCTGTTCTGGATGAGCAACCGCTCCGCGTCCGGCCCTGAAGGCGAGGCCGAACTGATCGCGGCGCCCGAGGGCGATTACAAGGTGAAGCCGCAGGATCCGGGCGGGATGGAAGTCGAGGGCAAGGGCGATACCTCGTTCGCCGCCAGCGCGGGCGCCGAGCCGTCGGGCGCGATCGACGTGAACGCCGTGCCCGAGGCTCCGGTCCAGAAAGCAGCGCCGACTCCCGCACCGAAGGCGTCGGCTCCGGCTCCTGCGCCTGCTCCGGTTCGCGCGCCCGCTCCAGCGCCAGCACCGGCGCCGGCAGCGTCGGGCGGTGGCGCGACCATTCAGCTCGGCGCTTTTTCGAGCCAGAGCGCCGCGAACAATGCCTGGAAGGCGCTGTCCGGACGCTTCAAATATCTTGCGCCCCTCACTCACTCGGTTACGCCGGTCGAGCGTGGCGGCCGGACGCTGTACCGCCTGCGGGCGAGCGGCGCCGATGCCGCGAACCTCTGCGGTCGTCTCCGCGTTGCCGGCGAGACCTGCGAGCGCGTGAACTGATTGCGGCCCGGCGCGCATCGCCGCGCCGGGCTGATGGAGAGACGATGCAATCCGCTATCTACGGTTTTTCCGGCCCGCGCCTGACGGCGGATGAGCGGGCTTTCTTTCGCGACGCCGATCCGGCCGGTTACATCCTGTTTCGGCGCAACGTCGAGGATCGCGAACAGCTTCGCGCGCTGACGGACGAGTTGCGCGCCCTCCACGGCCGCGACGACGTGCCGATCCTGATCGACCAGGAGGGCGGCCGCGTCGCCCGCATGCAGCCGCCGGTCTGGCCGGCCTTCCCGCCGGGCGAGCGCTTCGCCGAGCTCTACCGGGTCGCCCCCGCCAGCGCGATCGCGGCGATGGAGGCCAATGCCCAGGCGCTTGCCGTGATGCTGCACGAGGTCGGGATCAACGTCGATTGCCTGCCCTTGCTCGACGTACGCCAGCCGGGCGCGCACGACATTATCGGCGACCGCGCCTTGGGCTCCGAGCCGATGCAGGTGGCGGCGCTCGGCCGCGCCACGATCGAGGGACTGCGCGCCGGCGGGGTGGTCGGCGTGGTCAAGCATATGCCCGGCCATGGCCGCTCGATGAGCGACAGCCATGTCGAGCTCCCGGTCGTAACGGCGTCGGCCGAGGAGCTGGAAAGCGACATCGAGCCGTTCCGCGCGCTGGCGAACGCGTCGATGGGGATGACCGCGCACGTCGTCTACACGGCGTGGGACGCCGAGCGCCCCGGCAGCCTGTCGCCGGTCGTGATCGGCGAGATCATTCGCGGCCGCATCGGCTTCGACGGCCTACTGATGTCGGATGATCTGGGCATGCATGCGCTAACTGGCGGCTTTGACGAGCGCGCCCGCGGCGTCCTTGCGGCGGGCTGCGACCTCGCCCTTCACTGTTCGGGCGATTTGGACGAGATGGTGGCGGTCGCCGCCGGCGTCGGCGCAATGCCCGAGATTTCGCGGCAGCGGCTCGACCGGGCGATGGCCACGATCGCCGGTGCCGCCGGCATTGCGCCTTACGAAGAGCTCGCGGCGAAGCGCGATTCCCTGCTCGCTTACGCCTGAGGCGGACGCGAGCCAGATCACCAGTTCAGGAGTGTGCGTTGAACATCGCCGACCATTATGCCGCCGTGAAGACGGCCATGTCCGAATATACCGGGGCGCAGGAAGACCTGCTCCACGTCCATTTCGGCCTGCTCATCTTCGTCGTCGCGGCGGTCGTCCTGGGCAAGCGCCTGCATTCGCCGCTGCCGGTACTGGTGGTGTGGGTCTTCGCAGTGGCGAACGAGATTGTCGATTGTTTCGCCGCGCAATGGAGGATCGATGCATCGACCCTCGACATCCTCAACACGGTGATCTGGCCGACGGTGATCTATTTCGTCGCGCGCTACCGCAGTGCCCGCGCCGCGATGCGGCCTGTGCATGCGGCCGCCGAATAGGGCAGTCCGCAGACGGCCGCTCATCTCAGGTTAACGGCGAATCCGCATAGTCGCCACCGCCCCCCGGGGGCCTGTATGCGTCAGGAGCGCGGCATCTCGGTCTTTCGGGTTCGGGTTGCCGCGCTCTTTTCGCGTCCGGGCCCGGGCCGGTTGCGCACCGAGCCCGCCGAACCTACGTCCCTCTCTCTTCCGATGACGAGGGACCCATGGCCGACCTATCCGCATTTCCGATCACCCGCCGCTGGCCGGCCCGCCATCCCGACCGTATCCAGCTTTACTCGCTGCCGACGCCGAACGGGGTGAAGGCGTCGATCGCGCTCGAGGAGATGGAGCTTCCCTACGAGCCGCATTTGATCGACATCGGCGCGAACGAAACCTGGACCGACGACTATCTCTCGCTCAATCCGAACGGCAAAATCCCCGCGATCATCGATCCCGACGGCCCCGGCGGGAAGCCGTTCGGCCTGTTCGAATCCGGGGCGATCCTGCTCTATCTCGCCGAGAAGACCGGCCGCTTCCTCTCCGCCGACCCCGCGTTGCGCTACGAGACGATCCAGTGGGTCTTCTTCCAGATGGCGGCGATCGGCCCGATGTTCGGCCAAGTTGGTTATTTCCACAAATTCGCCGGCCGCGAGCTGGAGGACAAGCGCCCGCTTGAGCGCTACGTCGCCGAGACCAAGCGGCTGCTCGGCGTGCTCGAGAAGCGGCTCGAGGGCCGCACCTGGCTGATGGGCGAGGAGTATAGCATCGCCGACATCGCGACATTGGGCTGGGTCCGCAATCTGATCGGGTTCTACGACGCGGGCGAGCTGGTCGATTATGCCAGCCTCAGGAACGTCCCCGCCTGGCTTGAGCGCGGGCTCGCGCGGCCCGCGGTGCAGCGCGGACTGGAAATACCGGCGCGGCCGCAGGCCTGAGACCCGCCCTCAGGCGGAAAGCGCGCAGACGACCGAGGATTTGGTGACGACCTCGACGATCTCCGGATCGTCGAGCTGGCGCACGCGGCTGATGAACCGGCCGGCGGTGAGCTTGCCCTTCTCGTCCTTGAGGTTGTCGGCGAGGTTCGAGATTTTCTGGAGTTGCAGCACGCTCAGCCGGTCGACCCACCGTTCGGCCATGCACTCCGCCATCGGACGCGACAGGCCCGCCTCTGCGAGGCGCGCCGCGACGCGGCCCTCGAACGGCTGGGCGCAGGCGGCGAGGGCGGCAACGGCAAGAAGGGGGAGTGCAATGCGCATGAGAAATCCCTTGGCTGGAGTTCGCCGCTAGCCCGTTACGCCGCGCTTTCCAACCCGCCGGGCAAATCCGGGCTTGGATCGAAATGCCCGCCGTGCTGTTGAGTCGGCAAGAGGGAGAGCGGAACCGTGAGAATGAGATGTTTGCGTATCCTGTCGCTGGCCGGACTGGTCGCCGTCGCCGCCTGCGTGCCGCGGTCGGAGC
>JAFAEZ010000001.1 GCA_023423775.1 Pseudomonadota bacterium | reverse complement strand
ACGTCACCTCGCTCGACGAGTTTCTGAAGAAGAGCCGCGAGCGGTTCGGCAGCGGCGGCGGCGGGCGATTCCCGACGACGGATGGCAAGCCTTACTGGCTGTACGGTCTCGGCATCTTCCTGTTGCTCTGGGTGCTGTTCACCAGCGTCCACCGCATCGGCCCGCAAGAGCAGGGCGTCATCACCCGGCTCGGCAGCTATAGCGGCACGCTTCGCCCCGGCATCGGCTTCTCGCTGCCGGCCCCGATCGACCGGGTGCAGAAGGTCGACGTCCAGCAGATCCGCACGATCGACATCGGTTCGACCGACCGCGCCGTCGAGAACCTCATCCTCACCGGCGACCAGAACATCATCGACCTGGCTTATTCGGTGCGGTGGACGATCAGCGACCCCGAACTCTACCTGTTCCGCATCGCCAATCCCGAAGAGACGATCCGCGAAGTGGCCGAGAGCGCGATGCGCGCCGTGGTCGCGGGCGTCTCGCTCGACGACGCGATCGGCGCCGGCCGTAGCGAGATCGAGCAGCGCGTCGAACAGATGATGCAGCAATTGCTGAACGATTACGGCGCCGGCGTCCGCGTCCAGGGCATCGCGATCAAGCAGTCCGATCCGCCGGCCGCGGTCAACGACGCCTTCAAGGAAGTGTCGGCCGCCCAGCAGCAGGCCCAGTCCTATATGAATGACGCACGCGCCTATGCGCTCCAGCTTACTGCCAAGGCGCAGGGCGAGGCGACCGCGTTCGACAAGGTTTATGCCGAATATAAGCTCGCGCCCGAGGTCACCCGGCGGCGCATGTATTACGAGACGATGGAAAAAGTGCTCTCCAAGGTGGACAAGACGATCATCGAAGCGCCGGGCGTGACGCCCTATCTGGCGCTCCCGGAAATGCAGCGCCGCCAGCAACAGCAACAGACCCAGGAAGGAGCGGCGCGATGATCCAGCGTCTCGGCCGCAACCCGATCGCCCTGGCGGTGATCGCGCTTCTCCTGCTGATCGTGGCGGGCAGCAGCCTCGCCGTCGTCCCCGAAACCAAGCAGGCGGTCATCGTCCGCTTCGGCGAGCCGGACCGTATCATCAACCCGTATCGCGCCGGCGCTCCGTTCGGACAGACCGGCGCCGGCCTGATCGCGCGCTGGCCGTTCGCCGAGGAAGTCCACTTCATCGACAAGCGCATCCTGAGCGTCGACATGGAGCGCCAGCAGGTGCTTTCGACCGATCAGTTGCGCCTCCAGGTCGACGCCTTCGCGCGCTATCGCATCGTCGATCCGCTGCGGATGTTCATCTCGGCACGGACCGAGGAGCGCGTCAGCGAGCAGCTTCGCCCGATCCTTGGCTCGGCGCTCCGCAACGAGCTCGGCAAGCGGCCGTTCGCGGCCCTGCTCAGCCCCGAGCGCGGCCAAATGATGGATAATATCCAGGCCGCGCTCAACCGCGTCGCGCGCCAATATGGTGCCGAGATCGTAGACGTGCGCATCAAGCGCGCCGACCTTCCCGAGGGCACTCCGCTCGAATCCGCCTATCAGCGGATGCAGACGGCGCGTCAGCAGGAAGCGCGCTCGATCCGCGCCCAGGGCCTCAAGCAGGCACAGATCATCCGCGCCGAAGCGGATGCCGAAGCGGCCAACACCTATGCCGAGGCGTTCGGCAAGGATCCGGACTTCTACGAATTCTACCGCGCCATGCAGTCCTATGAGCAGACCTTCATCGACGACGGCAGCGGCGAGCAGAAGGGCCGTTCGAGCATCATCCTGTCGCCGAACAACCAGTATCTGAAGGAGTTTCAGGGTCGGCGCTGAGGCGAGGGAACGGGGCCATTCAATCCCCGTTCAGCCTCGCGACCTAGCCTAGGAACCGCGACCTTAAGGCCCGTTCGGGTCCGCCCGTCCGGGCACAAAGTGTGAGGAGAACGACATCGTGCGTTACGTCTATGGCTTCACCGCCGCATTGCTTCTCGGTGGCACCGCCGCGACCCTCGCGGTCGGCCCGGTCGGCGCCCAGACCGCGCAGAACGAACCCGGGACGATCGCCGCTGCGACGCCGCGTCCCGGCGCGCCGATGAGCTTTGCCGACTTGGCCGACAAGCTCGCGCCGGCGGTGGTCAACATTTCGACCAAGCAAAGCATCCAGGTGAGCCGCGGTCGCGCGCTCCCGCCGGGTTTCGAGGAGTTCTTCCGCCGCTTCGGTGCGCCCGTTCCCGAGGGCGGCAATGAGGATACCGTCACGCAGCGCGGTGGCTCGCTCGGTTCGGGCTTCCTGATTTCGGCCGACGGCTACGTCGTCACCAACAATCACGTCATCTCGCCGGCGCGGACCGGTGCGACCGTCGAGGAAATCACGGTCACGCTTTCCGACCGCCGCGAATTCGAGGCGGAACTGGTCGGCCGCGACGAGGCGTCCGATCTCGCCTTGCTCAAGATCAAGTCGAGCAATCTGCCCTTCGTCCGCTTCGGCGATTCCACGCGGACCCGCGTCGGGGATTGGGTGGTCGCGATCGGCAACCCGTTCGGCCTCGGCGGCACTGTCACCGCCGGCATCGTCTCGGCCCTGCACCGCAATATCGGCGCCGGCGCCTACGACCGCTACATCCAGACCGACGCGTCCATCAACACCGGCAATAGCGGCGGTCCGATGTTCGACGTCAACGGCAACGTGATCGGCATCAACACGGCCCTGATTTCGCCCACCGGCGGCAATGTCGGCATCGGCTTCGCCATTCCTGCGGAGCAGGCCCGCCCGGTCATCGAGGCGCTGCGCAAGGGCGAGCGCGTGAAGCGCGGCTATCTCGGCGTCAGCCTGCAGCCGCTCGACGAAGGCATCGCCAAGTCGCTCGGCATCCCGCGCAACCGCGGCGAACTGATCCGCGGCGTCACGGCCGGCGGCCCGGCGGCCCGCGCCGGCATCCAGCAGGGCGACGTCGTCGTCGCAGTCGCCGGCCGCGAGGTCACTCCGGATCAGACCCTGTCGTGGCTGGTGGCGCAGCAGCCGGTCGGCTCGCGCATCCCGATCGATCTGATCCGCAACGGCAACCGCCAGCGCGTGACCGTCACGGTCGCCGAGCGGCCGTCCGAGCAGGAACTCGCCAAGCTCGGCGGCGTCCAGGAGGAGGAAGTCACCGACACGCCGTCCGAGCAGCAGTCCACCGGTCAGAAGGCGGCGCGCGCCTCGCTCGGCGTCACCGTTCAGACGCTGACGCCCGAAATCGCCCGCTCGCTGCGGCTCAGCGACACCAATGTCCGCGGCGTCGTCGTCGCGTCGGTCGATTCGTCGAGCGATGCGGCTTCCAAGGGGATCCGCACCGGCGACATCATCCTGTCGGTCAACCAGCGCGCGGTCGCGACGCCGGAAGAAGCGGCCGCCGCCGTCGAGGCGGTTCGCAAGGCGGGCCGCACCTCGGTGCTGCTGCTCGTCCGCCGCGGCAACACGCCGCCGGCCTATGTCGGCGTCGATCTCGTGCGGGCCCGCTAAGGGTCCCACCCGCCGCTCCTCAGCTCCGCCGCGCCTCTTCGAGGTGGCGGCGGATGAGGGCGTCGGTCGGCGCGCCGCGCGCCGCGCGCTCCAGCAGCACAAGCCCTTGCGCCTTGTCGCGACCGCTCTTGACCAGCAGCCAGCCATAGGTGTCGGCGGTGGCGGGATTGTCCTTGTCGAGGCTCCAGGCTTTGCGCGCCAGCGGCAGCGCGGCGTCCAGTTCGCCTTCCTCCGAATAAGCCCAGGCGAGATTGTTGAGCATCACCGCGTCGCGGTCGCCCAAACGGCGCCGTAGCCCTTCATAGACGCGGATCGCGCCCGGCCAGTCGCGCGTCTCCATCATGCGCGTCGCCAGCATCAGCCGGGCCGGCACGCTTTGCGGATTCTGCTGGAGGAAGAGCTGCAGTACCTGCGCCGCCTTGGCCGGCCGGGCCGAGCGTTGCAGCGCCTCGATCAGCCGCATCGCCGTCGGCTCGGTGAAGGCGAGATTGGCGGCCTTGCGATATTCCTCGGCCGCTCCCGCGAAATCGCCCGATATGCCGCGCGCGTCCCCGACCAGAACATGGGCGTCGGGCGCACCGGGATTGGCAGACTGAAGCGCCAGCGCGCGCTGCAGCGCTTCGTCGCGCACACCGTTGGAAAGTAGCGCCCCGATCAGCCTGAGCTGGGCGGGCGCATGGCCTGGGTGCGAAGCCGCATAGCGGCGGATTTCGGCGAGCTCGGCTTCGCTGACCGGTGCGCCGAGCGCGGTCGGGCTGCGGCTTTGCGGCTGGGCGGCACGGGCGAGGTAGCGGGCGGCGCCGTCGCGGTTGCCCTCCTTGGCGAGCGCCATCCCCATCAGCGACAGCGAGTAGGAATCGGCGTCGGGCAAGTCGACGATCGGGCGCAGCGCGGCGACAGTGGTGGCCGGATCGCCCAGCCGCCAGTAGGAAGCGGCGAGCAGCCGGCGCGCCTTGCGATTGCCGGGCTGCTGGTCGATCAGCCGCGCCAGGCGCTGTGCCGCCTGCTCGATGCTTCCGGTCTGAAAGTCGATCGCGCTGGCGAGGAGCATCGCCGCCGGCTCGCGGTCGAACCGGCCTTTGGTCCGGGCATAAAGCGAGCGTGCGAGATCGAACTTGCCGGCCCGCGCGGCCAGCGTGGACTGGAGGTAGAAGGCTCGCTCATTGCCCTCCGACAGGCTAAGCACCTTGCGCGTGTCGCCCAGCATCGCGACAGTGCGGCCGAGATCGCCCAAAGTGGCGGCGCGCTCCAGCAAGGCCGGGACATGGGCCGCGTCCACCTGCACCGCGCGGTCGAACCAGGGCAAGGCTGCGGCGAGGCCATATTGGCTGCGGGTGAGGTCGCCGCGCAGCAACAGGGCATCCACCAGCCGCGGCTTCAGTTTCACCGCCCGGTCGGCGGCTTCGAGCGCAGCGGCGAGATTGCCGTTGTCGCGGCGGAAGCGGCCGACTGCGGTCCACAGGATCGGGTCGTCGGGCGCGAGCGCGATGGCTTCGTCGAAGGCCGCGCCAGCGCTGCCGTCGCCCAATGCGTGCAACGCCTCGGCGCGCAGTCGAGCGGCCACGGCGGCATGTTCGGGGCGCGCCTGTCGCAGCGCCTCCAGCGCGCCTTGCGCTTCGCCGCGGAGAAGGCGGGCATGGGCGAGCAGATGCGCCACGTCCTCCGGCGCGACGCCGCGTTTGACGGCATCTGCGATTTCGGTTTCGGCAGCCGCACCGTCGCCCAAGGCGAGATAGGTGCGCGCCTGCATCACGCGCGTCGCGGCATTGGCCGGATCGGCCTGGATCGCGTTGAGGAATTCGACGCGAGCGGTACGCGGATCGTCCGCCGCCAGTGCCTTTACGCCCTTAGCATAGGCATCGCCCTCGGGCGCGGCGTTCGAACAGCCGGCCAGCACGAGGGCGATGGCGAGCAAGGACGCCCTCATGGCTGCAGATCGTGCTGCTTGAGAAGATCGTAGAGGGTCGGCCGGCTGATCCCGAGCAACTTGGCCGCATTCGAGATATTGTTCTCGGTGCGCGCCAGCGCCTGGCGGATCGCCTTGCGGTCGGCCTCCTCACGCGCCGCCTTGAGGTTGACCGGGAACGCCGTCTCCTCGCCGATGCCGAGATCCAGATCCTCGGCCGTGATCAGCTTGCCGTCGGCCATGATCACGGCGCGCTTCATGCGGTTCTCCAGCTCGCGGACATTGCCCGGCCACGGCCAGTCGTTGATCGCCGCCAGCGCGCCCGGAGTGAAGCCCTTCACCTGCGGGTTCATTTGCTTGGCGAAGAGGTTCAAGAAATGCTTTGCGAGCAGGGTCGCGTCGCCGTGGCGCTCGGCCAGGGTCGGGATCTTCACCACAATCTCGGCGAGGCGGTAGTAGAGATCCTCGCGGAAGCTGCCGGCCTGAATCATCGCCGGCAGATCCTGGTGGGTGGCGCAGACGATGCGGGTATCGACCGCGATCGGCTTGCGCCCGCCGATCCGCTCGATCACTCGCTCCTGCAGGAAGCGCAGCAATTTCACCTGGAGCGGCAGCGGGATGTCGCCGACCTCGTCGAGGAAGAGCGTGCCGCCATGGGCGAGCTCGATCTTGCCCTCGGTAGTCTTGATGGCGCCGGTGAAGGCGCCTTTCTCGTAGCCGAAAAGTTCGGCCTCGAGGAGGTTCTCCGGGATCGCTGCGCAGTTGATCGCGACGAAAGCGCCGCCGCGGCGGTCGCTGGCCTGGTGGAGGCCCTTGGCGAGCAGCTCCTTTCCGGTACCGCTGGCGCCCAGCAGCATGACCGAGACCGCGGCATTGGCGACGCGCTCGATCGTGCGGGCGACCTTGGTCATCTCCGGCGCAGCGGTGATCATCGTGCCGAGCACGGTGCGGTCGTCGCCGACCCGCTCCTCGAGCCGGCGGTTCTCGATCTCGATGCCGTGCAGCTGGAAGGCGCGGCGCACGATCAGGCCGAGCTGGTCGATGTCGACCGGCTTCTGGTAGAAATCGTAGGCGCCCGATGCGATCGCGCGCAGCGCGCTTTCGCGCGCGCCGTGGCCCGAGGCGACGATCACCTTGGTCTCCGGCTTCAATGTCAGGATCGTCTCCAGCGTCGCGAAGCCCTCGCTGACGCCGTCGGGGTCTGGCGGAAGCCCGAGGTCGAGCGTCACCACCGCCGGCTCCTCGGCGCGCATCATGTCGACCGCGGCACCGCGGTCGGAGGCGACCAGTACGTCATAATCGTCATAGGCCCAGCGGAGCTGCCGCTGCAGGCCTTCGTCGTCCTCGACGATCAGCAGCTTGGGTTTCGCCTCGCTCATGCGCGCATCCGTTCGGGTTGGGGCAGCGCCTCTGTCTGCGCGGCCGGTAAATAGAGGGTGAAGCAGGTGCCTTCGCCTTCCCGCGATTCGACGTCGAGCCGTCCGCCCATCGCGGTGACGAGCGTCCGCGCCTCGAAGGCGCCGATGCCGAAGCCGCCTTCCTTGGTCGAGGCGAAGGGCTGGAACAGGCGGGTGCGGACGAAATCGGCGGACATGCCGGAGCCGCGATCGGCGATTTCAATGGCGATGTCGGCCTCGCGGCGTTCGGCGCGAAGCACGACGGGTTCGCCCGCCGGGCTGGCGTCGATGGCATTCTGGACGATGTGGATCAGCGCCTGCTCCAGCCGGGTCGGATCGGCCCGCACGACGAGGTCGTGATCGCCTCCCAGCGCAACCGGATGGCCTCGCGCCTTGGCCGCCGCCACCGCGGTCAGCAGCGGATCGAGCGCGATCGGGCGCAATGTCTCGCCCTCGCTCTGGTTGCCGCGGCCCAAGCGGGCGAGCAGGTCGTTCATCTTCTTCACCGAGCTTTGCAGCGTCGCGATCATGTCCGCACGGAATTCCGGATTGTCGGCGTGACGCTCGGCATTGCGCGTCACCAGGCTGAGCTGGCTCACCAGATTCTTGATGTCGTGCATGATGAAGGCGAAGCGGCGGTTGAACTCGTCGAAGCGCTGGGCGTGAGCGAGCGCGTCCTGGCTGCGCGCCTCGGCGAGATAGCTCGCGGCCTGGATGCCGGCGGCGCGGAACAGGTCGAAATCCTCCCAGTCGAGCGGCCGCCGGATCGTCGGATGGGCGAGGATGACGAGGCCGACCAGCCGGTCGTTGTGGAGCAGCGGGATGCCGGCCCAGGCCGCGCCGTCCGCACGCAGCCATGCGGGCGATATCATCTGTGCGCCGTCCTCTGCGGCCATCGCGGCCTGGCTGAAATCGAGGATGTGCCCGCTCGCTTCGAGCTGCCGGACGAAGTCCCGGTCGGCGGGGCTGCCATGGCCGATCTCGCGCTTCCAGTTCCAGCGCGCCGCGGGCGTCAGGCGATATCGGTCGTCGGACAGGAGCAGCAGGCCGGCCGGCGATCCTGCAATGTCGGCCATAGCCTTGATGACCCGCTCGCCGAGCGGCGCTGCATCCTCGCCGCCCAGGCCGATCGTCCGGGTGAAGCGCAGCCATTCCTCGCGATAATCGTAGCGATGCTCGAACAGATGCTTGGCCAGCATGACCCGCGCCCAGGCGCGGCGGCGGCCGGAGGGGAGCAGGAGCAGCGCGGCCAGGCTCATCGCGAAGATGAGCCCGACCTGGCCGATCCGCACCCAGTGGCCGCCGATCAGCTCCAGCGCCTGGGTCGCCGACATCATCAGGATCAGATAGGCCAGGATCGCGATCACCGAGAGCGACTGGAAGGTCGCCGCGCGCGAAATTTGCATCTTCCACTGCGCGTTGCGCCGGCTCGCCAGCGTGAACAGCGGGACCAGCATCGCCAGAATCGCGCCGCGCATCGCCAGCAGGTCGTGGACCGGATCGCGGGTCAGATAGGCGACCGTGTAGAGGTGGAGGTCGTAGAGCCACATGCCGGCGAGAGCGATCGTCGGCAGGCGGATGCCCCAGCGGCTGTCGGGACTGGCCTGGCCGTAGAGATTGTGGACGAGCACGAGGCCGCCGGCCGCGACCGTGAGACCGAGAATGTCGGCGGTCGCGATCAGCGCCGCCTGCGCCTCCGAATTACCGGTAAAACGCGATACTACGCCGGCGACGACGATCTGGAGGCCGATCACCGCGGCAACGGTGAAATAGACGATCCGCACGGCGCGCTGGCGCTCGTCGGGTTCGGCGCTGCGCACGATGCCGTACATGAAGGCGAGGAAGGCGAAATTGCGCGCGCCCTCGGCCACGCCCGTCAGGAGTTGGTGCTGGCCGAGCATCGAGGCGAAGATCGCCCAGATCGAGGTGATCGCGAAGGCCGCCACCAGCGGCCGGTTGCGGTGGTCGCCGTTCCAGTGGCGCAACTGCCAGATGGCGAGCGCCCCATAGAGCAAGGCGGCCAATGCGTGGCTCCAGAAGCCGATCAGGCCGAGCATCAGCGCGCGCCCTCCGGCCAGAGAATGACCCGGATCGTCTGCAGGAGGATCAGCACGTCGAGGAAGGGCGTATAATTCTTGGCATAATAGAGATCGAATTCGAGTTTCTGGCGCGCATCATCGACCGACGCGCCATAGGGATAATTGACCTGCGCCCAGCCGGTGATGCCGGGCTTCACCATGTGGCGTTCGGCATAATATGGAAGCCGCGCTTCGAGATCGGCGACGAACTGCGGCCGCTCTGGGCGCGGGCCGACGAAGCTCATCTCCCCCTTCAGCACGCTCCAGCATTGCGGCAATTCATCGATCCTGAGCTTGCGGATGACGTGGCCGACGCGGGTGACGCGGGGATCGTCCTTCTGCGCCCAGACTGCGACCCCGCCGACCTCAGCATCCAGCCGCATCGAGCGCAATTTCACGATCTCGAACGGCTGGCCGTAGAGGCCGACGCGGCGCTGGCGGAAGAAAGGCGAGCCGGGGCTTTCAAGCCTCACCAATAGAGCCGTCACGGCAATCAGGGGCGCGGTCAGCACCAGAATCGCGGCGCTGACCAACACGTCGAACAGCCTTTTACCCGCGCTCGAAAGGCGGCGGCCGGCCGAGAAGCCAGCGGAAAATAGCAGCCACGACGGGTTGAGGCTGTCGAGGTCGACCCGGCCCGTCTCGCGCTCGAGGAAGGAGGACAGATCGTTGACGTAGACTCCGGTCGTCTTGACGCGGAGCAGGTCCGCCAGCGGCAGTGCGTTGCGCCGTTCCTCGAGCGCCAGCACGACCTCCGTCGCGCCGAGCCGCAGCACATGATGGGACAGATTGTCGATGTCGGCGCGGTTGATCGAGCCCGACACCGCTGACGCACCATCGGCCATGCAGACGTAACCGACGACGGCGAAGCTGGCGCCGGGCTGGCGGGCCAAGGCGGCGAGCCGTGCGGCGCGGGCGCCGGCGCCGAGGACCAGCACGCGCCGCTTGAACATTTCGCTGCCAAGCGAGCCGCCGATTGCAAGCCGCACCCCGACCAGGCCGGCGGTGGCGATCCCCAGCGCGTAGAGGAGGTTGGAGCGCCAGAAGCTCAGCCATGGCGCGATGAAGAAGATCAGAGCGAGCAGGAGGAAACCGAGGCTGAGCGCGACCAGTAGGCGTGTCCCGGCGTAACGGAGCGAGGTCAGCGCCTCGACCGCATAGACGCCCACGCCGGCCATGGTCAGCTGCAACGTCAGGGCGAAGGTCAGCATGTTCGGCAGGCGGTGGATCTCGGGGGCTGCCGCGCTCTGGATCTGCCACAGCCGCAGCAGCCAGCCGGCTTCGGCCGCGAGCATCAGCACGGCGAAATCGACGAGGCACAGCAGGAGAACGGTGTGCGGGACGTAATGTTTGAAGATCCTGATCACGTCCGGCCCGTCGCCTCGTCCCCGGAGAAGGGTGTAAGATTCTCCGACACGGCCGGCACTGTCGCTGAAATTGACAAAGATTCCCTGAATGGTCGCCAAGGGTGGACGCGGGCCCGGGCCGAGCCCATCTAATCCGCGGCAGCAGGAGACGAGCGATGGTGGCGATGCGGCAACTCGGCGACAGCGGGCTGACGACTCCGCCGCTCGTGCTCGGCGGCAATGTGTTCGGCTGGACGGCGGATCGCGAACGCAGCTTCGAGATACTCGACCGCTTCGTCGCGCGCGGCGGCACGATGATCGACACGGCCGACGTCTATTCCTCATGGGTGCCTGGCAATCAGGGCGGCGAGTCCGAGACGATCATCGGCGAGTGGCTGAAGCGGCGCGGGCGGCGCGACGACGTGCTGATCGCAACCAAGGTCGGCTACGACAAGGGGCTTAGCGCGGACTGGATCGCGGAGGCGGCGGACCGCTCGCTCGCGCGGCTCGGCGTCGATCACATCGACCTCTATTATTCCCATAAGGACGATCCCAGCGTCCCGCTCGAGGAGACGCTCGGCGCGTTCGATCGCCTGGTGAAGGCCGGCAAGGTGCGCGCGATCGGCGCATCGCAGATCGACGCGGAGCGGCTGGGCGAGGCGCTCGACATCAGGGCGCGCGAAGGCGTCGCGCGCTACAGCGTGCTCCAGATCTGGTACAATCTGGTGGAGCGCGGGCGCTACGAGGGCCCGCTGGCCGACCTCGTCGCTGAACGCGGGCTAGGGATGGTCGCCTTTTACGGTCTCGCCTCGGGCTTCCTCACTGGCAAATATCGCGGCAAGGCCGATCTCGGCAAAAGCCCGCGCGGCGGCGGCATGGACAAATATCTCGACGCGCGCGGGCTGCGCGTTCTTGCCGCGCTCGACGAAGTCGCGGCGGATTTAGGCGCCACGCCCGCGCAGGTCGCGCTGGCCTGGCTCGCCGCGCAGCCGACCGTGACCGCGCCGATCGCCAGCGCGACCAGCGTGGATCAGCTGGACGAATTGCTCGGTGCGGTCGAGCTGGAGCTCAGCGCCGCGCAGTTGGATTTGCTGAACGGAGCCTCGCAGGAGGAGTAAGTGAACCGGATATCCTTCGTCGTCGCGGCGATCCTGCTGGCGTCATGCGGCTCGGAACAAGCCTCCGACCTGCCCGGCGGCGGGGAAGCGACTGCCGCGACCCGGGCCCCCCGCACCGAGAGCGCGGTCTTCGCCGGCGGCTGTTTCTGGTGCACCGAAGCCGATTTCGAGAAGGTGCCGGGAGTGGTCTCGGCCGTTTCGGGCTATACCGGCGGGCGCGTCGCCAACCCGACATACGAGCAGGTCTCGGCGGGAGGCACCGGCCATTATGAGGCTGTGCGGGTGACCTGGGACCCCGCCAAGGTGAGCTACGACCGCCTTGCCCGTCATTTCTTCCGCACGGTCGATCCCACCGACGCGGGCGGCCAGTTCTGCGACCGCGGCGACAGCTACCGCACCGCCCTGTTCGTCTCGAGCCCGGCCCAGCGCAAGGCGGCCGAAGCGGCGAAGGCCGAGGCCAATCGGGCGTTGCGCGGGCGCGTGGTGACTTCGATCCTGGCCGCGGGCCGCTTCTGGCCGGCGGAGGGCTATCACCAGGATTATTACAAGAAGAACAAGCTCAAATACCGCTTCTACCGCTATCGCTGCGGACGGGACGCGCGGATCGAGGAAGTTTGGGGTCGATAGCTCAGCCGAAGCGGCGCGGGTCGGTAAGCGGTTCGGCGAGGTCGCCGAGACCTTGCTCCTGATAGTCGGGCTCGCGCTCGATCAGGCGGCGGACAACCGGCGGCTCCGGCCCGATATGCAGGTCGCGGGCGGCGCCCGTGACCCAGGCGTCGGCCTGCGTGATGCGGTTGTTGTGGCGGATATATTCGATCCAGTTGGCGAGATGAAATCGCTCGATCCACAATTGCGGGTCGGCGACGTCGCGCAGCAAGGTCCATCGGCGCGCCCCGTCGCGCCGCCGCATGCGCCGGCGCTCGGCCATGACCGACAGGAATTGCGGCACGTCCTCGGCGCGAATGCGGAACTCGATCGTGACCACCAGCGGGCCGCTGCGCGGCTGGATGTCGATCGCCGGATCGGGCGGCCGCCATTCGCGCAGCGGATCGAGATTGAGGTCGCGGGTCGAGGGCAAAGGCAGCTTCAGGCCGGCGATCGCGCACAGTACCAGCACTGCTCCGGCGCCAAGCAGCGCGGTCTCGATGTCGTGATCCTCGGCGACCATGCCCCAGATCCAGCTGCCCACCGCCATGCCGCCGAACGCGGCCATCTGGTAGAGCGACAGGGCCCGCGCCACGACCCAGCGCGGGGAATTGAGCTGGACGGTGACGTTGAAGGTCGACAGCGCCAGCACCCAGGCCGCGCCCGCTATCAGCAGGGCGGGGGTGGTGATCGGCAGCGACGTGCTGGCGCCGACCACGGCCGCCGCGACGGCGAAGGCGAGGCACGACATCCGCACCAGGCTTTCGGAGGAAAAGATCGTCCGCAAGCGCGAGCTGGAAAAGGCTCCGGCGACCGCGCCCACGCCGAACGCGCCGAGGAGAATGCCATAGGTGAGCGCGCCGCCCGCGATCAGATCGCGCGCGACCAGGGGCATCAAGGCGCTGATCGAGCTGGCGCCGAGGCCGAACAGCAGGCTGCGGCCGAGCACGGCCCCGATCGACGGGGACATTGCCGCATAGCGCACCCCGGCGGCCATCGCGACGCCGAGCCGTTCGCGTGGTAGCTTGCGCTCCGGCCGGTGCGGGCGCCAGCGGGCGAGCACCGTGATCAGGCCGATATAGGTGAAGGCGTTGACCGCGAAGGCGACGGCGGCTCCCGCCGCGGCGACGATCGCGCCGCCCACCGCCGGGCCGAGACTGCGGGCGATGTTGAAATTCATGCTGTTGAGCGCGACCGCGCCCGGCAGATCGTGGCGCGGGACCATGTCGCCGACCGAAGCCTGCCAGGCCGGCCCATGGAAGGCGGCGCCGACGCCGATCAGGAAGGTGAAGAGCAGGAGCAGCCACGGCGTGATCAGGCCGAGCCAGGTGCAGGCCGCGAGCGCCACCGAAACGCCGAGCATGAAGATCTGGGCAGCGAGCATCACGCGGCGCCGGTCATAATTGTCGGCGATCGCGCCGGCGGCGAGCGAGAGCAGCATGATCGGCAACGTGGTCGAGGCCTGCACGAGGGCGACCATCTCGGCCGAGGGCGCGATCGAGGTCATCATCCACGAGGCGCCCACCGCCTGGATCATGCCGCCGAAATTGGACGCCATGCTGGCGATCCACACCGCCCGGAAGACAGGATGGGCCAGCGGGGCGAGCGCGGATGTCGGCCGGGCGGGAGGCGGGGTCAAAAGCGGCCTTTCCTTGCGGGTGCCGCGGCGGGCGCCGCGCTGCTCGAAAGAAAAGACAAAGGCGGCTTAGGTTCCGTCCGCGGCTCCTATCGGCGGCGGGCGATGAAGGCCGCGATCCGGTCGGCGAGGCCCGGCGCGAGCGGAAGATCGGGCTGCGCATAGGTCGCCGCATTGGCGCCGCGGTCCGCCGGCGCGCGCTTGAGCACATGATTCATGCCCTCGATCACCGCCAACGCCACGCCGGGCCGGGCGGCAGCTAGGCGCTCCGCATCGGCGACCGCGGTCTGGATGTCGGTCGTACCCTGCACGACAAGCACGGGCCCCTTGTAGCTGCGGACGAGGGTGGCGGGATCGACCTTCATCATTGAGATCACGAACGGCTGCACGCTCGGGCGGAACAAGGGGATCAATCCGGGATGCATATCGCCCGTATAGGGGCGCCCCGCTTCCAGCTCGGCGACGATCGCCAGCGCCTGGTCGAGGATCGGCGCGTTGGCGGGATTGGAGCGCAACTGCTCGCGCAATATGTCGGCGAGGTCGCGGCCGGGTGCGGCGACCAGCACGAGACCGCACACGTCGCGATTGTCCTGCGCGGCGATCAGCGCGTGGAGCGCACCTTCGCTATGGCCGAGCAGCCAGGCGCAGCGCGCGCCGGTCTGGCGGCGCAACTCCGCCGCCCAGGCGCGGGCGTCGCCGGCAAAGGCGTCAATGCGTAGGGCTTCCTCGGACGGCGCGGCCGCCGCGCTGGCGCCGATGCCGCGCTTGTCGACCCGCAGG
>JAFAEZ010000082.1 GCA_023423775.1 Pseudomonadota bacterium | reverse complement strand
AAACCCCAGGCCTTGTGCTTAAATGGCGGGGGCCCCCAATGGGGCGCCCCGCTTTTTTTTGCCCGATGGCGGGTCGGCACGAAGGCCGGCGCGCTTCAGCTCGCCGCGGGCGAGCTTGCTTTCTTCGCCGGACTCTTGCGGACCTTCGTCCCGCTCTTCGCAGACTTGGACCCAGCCCCAGCCGAGCCGGCCGACGCGGCCTTGGCGCGCGGGGCCGCCTTCTTCGCGGCGGGCCTGGCGGTTGCGGGCTTTGCCGCCGCCGGCTTGGTTGTGCTGCTCTTCGCCGGGCTCTTGGGCTTGGCGGCCTTGGCCGCCGGCTCATCGGTGCTGCGACGAAGCGGCGTATCCGGGGTGGGCTTGCTGGCCGGGTCGCGGCGCTCGCTGCCCATCATCTTGCGGACCGCTTCGGTCGCCGCGGTCACGATCGCCGCGCCCACCTTGCTGGCCGTATCGGCGGCCGCCTCGGCATTGTCGGCAGCGTCCTGCATTGCCTTGCGCGTATTGGCGCGGACCTTCTGGTTGGCGGTCAGCGCCGCGGCTGCGGCGACAAGGCCTGCCGCCAGCATGCTGCGCGCTACCGGGTTCTGGGCAAGCTCGGCCGCTTTCTGGCCCGCGTCGCGAAGCGTCTTCGCATATTTGTCCGATGCCGAAGAACTTCCGGCCTTCTTCGCACCCGCATCGTTCGACTTGTTCTTTGCCATTCGCAATCTCCAGCCGTCATAACTTATGCGTAACAGACGTGCGTGCCGCCGAACAGTTCCTTTTCCGGACGAGCGGAGGCCCGCCTCGCGAGAGACGAGCCTCTGCCTTCCTTGATCCGGCGATCAGTCGCGGTCGATTTCGCTCTGGCCGCGATCCTGATGCTCGCGCTGGTCGCGTGCCATGTCGGACCCGCCGCCCTGCTGACGATCCATGCCGCCGCCTTGCTGGCGATCGCGATCCATATTGCCCTGCTGCTGGTCCCATTCGCCGCTTTCGGACTGGCGACCGCCCATCTGGCCCTCGCGGTCCATATTGCCTTGCTGTTGGTCCCAGCTGCCGCCTTCCTGGTCGCGGCTCACGCTGTCGACGCCGCGGCCGCCGCCTTGCTCTTCGTCGAAACGCTCGCCGCGGCTCTGGCTCATGTCGCTGGCCTGCCTGTCGCGCTGCTGGCCCTGATGGTGCTGCTGGTTCTCGGCGTTCTGATAGCCGCCACTGCCAGAGCTGCCGCCGCCCGCGCCCATGTCGCTGTCCATGGAACCGCCGCCCATTTGCTCGCCGCCGGTGCCACCTTGGGCGCGCTGCTGCTGGTCGCGATTGCCGCCAAACTCGCCGCTGCCGCCGCCCGACTGGGACTGCTGAAGCTCGCTGCCGCTGAGACCCTCGGTCCGGTTGCCCTTGCCGCGGTCGCTGTCGCTTTGGTTGGTCATATTTCCTCCTAGGTCAGAGGATTTGCCAACGGCCAGATGCTCATCCGCGTTCCTGCGGATACGACGGATGGAGGGCCGGGAAAGCCCCGCAGAATGAGGCGATTCCCGTCGGGCGCTAAGCGCCTCTCCGACTACCGGCCCAGATCATCGTAACGATAAGGTGAGCCGTCCGGATTGGCCGCCTCCGGGCTCGGCGTCGTTACGGCGGCATCATCGTCGCCCTGGCCTTTCTTGCGCTCGGCGGCTTCGGGTATCTCGCCGTGACGGGCTTCTCCGCTCGCCGGCAAGGGATGAGCGGGCGGGCGAGCGGTCATCCGTACGTCTCCCCGTCGCGATCCTTCGGCCCGCGCCGCGCCTCATCGGCCGGCACCGGGCCGCCGGCCGGCATGGCACCGGCGCCGGCCATCGGGTCGCTGTCATAATCCTCCCGCGGATTGCCGCTGCCGCCGGCGCCCGAGCCGCTGCCGTGAACCTCGCCCGAAGCGTGATCGAACGACCCGCGCTTGCCACGCTCGCGTTCGTCGGGGCCCTGATCTGTCGTCGGATTGGCCATTGCCAGCCTCCTCAAAGCATTGAAACCTAACCTGAGAACGCCCCGCCGCGCGCGGCCGTTCCGCTGCACCCTTTGAGCGGGCGAGGCGTTGTGCCGCCATCAGCCAGGAGGAGATTGCAATGCTCGATACTGACAAGAACCGGCACGACATCAGCGTGCTCAACACTCTGATCGCGACCACCCTCGACAGCGTCGACGGCTATCGCCGTTCCGCCGAAGAGGCGACGGACCACCGCTTCGCTTCCGAATTCCGCGCCAGTGCGCAGGAGCGCGAACAGGTCGTGCGCGCGCTGCAGCAGGAAGTCCGCCGGATCGGCGGCGATCCCGAGGATGACGGCACCGTGCTCGCCGCCGCCCACCGCATGTTCCTGACGTTGCGCGACCGGGTGACCGGCAGCGACGATAAATCGGTCCTCGACGAAGTGGATCGCGGCGAAAGCTATCTCGACGAGAAATGGCACGCGGCGCTCGAAGACGACCAGCTCTCCCCTGAAGTGCGCGCCGTCATCAGCAGCCATCACCAGTCGGTTCATGCCGGCCGCCAAAAATGGGAAGCGATCAACCGCAGCATGGAAACGAGCGGTACAGGATATTGAATTTGGGCGGGCGCGTCCTTTGCGGGCGCGCCCTCCTGTCTTAGCGGGCGAGGACGAACGGGGCTGAAGGCTCATCCCCGCGCGCACCGCGCGGGCCTTTGGACAGCATCTTCTCCTGCTGCTGGCGCTGGAGCTGCTCGTCATAAAGACCGGGCGCGCGCCCTTGGTCTTTCGGCGTCTTGGTCTTCGTCATGCAGCGGAAACGAACCGCCGGGGTCGCCGTTCCGTCAGCGCCCGACGCAGCCCCTCGCGAATGTCGCGATCTGGCCGGCAGGGATCGGCTCGGGGCCGATACGCTGGGTTCCATAGAGCGCGCTCATCGTCCGGGCGCGATTCAGCAATTCGGCAAAGCCCTCCGGGATGCTCCCCTCGGCGGTCACCCCGCCCGCCTGCTGGCGCGTGGGATCGGCGACCAGGGTCACAGGTTCGCTGCCGACGCCGAAGGCGAAACGGTCCTCGCTCCCGATCGGCGTGAAGCTGGGGACCGACACGGTGAGTCGCGCCGGCCCCGCCTCGCATTGCACCCGCATCGTCATCCGCCCGTCGGCTCCGAGCAGGCTCAAAGTCGCGACCTTGTCGTCGCCGCCATTCTCCCAGCGTGCCTTGGGCCCTTCCGGCACGGCAGGCGCGGGCGCGCCCGAAGGTTCGGGAGGTTGCACGGCGGCGGCGCTGGCATTGTCGTCATCGGCGATGCCGCTCTCGGCTCGGTTGTCATTGGCGGGCGCGCCGCAGCCGGCGAGAAGCAGAAACGCGGCAACAAGGCCTGATTGTCGGTGGGTCATTCCCTTTCAACCCGGCGGCCGCGGCCGGGTTCCTGGATCCTTGGTTGACGACCCGCGGCCGCTCGCGCCAAGCAGGCGCCATGACCGACACCAGCGTTTCCAGCATCGCCCATATCATTCAGCTGGCCATCGCCCCGGTCTTCCTGCTTGCCGGGCTCGGCGGCATCCTCAACGTCGTCGCGACGCGGCTGGCGCGCGTGGTGGATCGGGTGCGGGCGCTCGAACGGCATCTGCTGGCCGATCCCGATTCCGAACTGGAGGAGATCGCCCGCAAGGAACTGGTCATTCTCGATCGCCGCATGGGGCTCTGCCACTGGTCGGTCGGCCTGTGCACTGCTTCGGCCTTGCTCATCTCGCTGGTCGTGGTGATCCTGTTCGTCGCCGATCTGGTCGCGCTCAATTTCGCGATCCCGGTCTCGCTGCTGTTCATCGCCGCGATGGCCAGCCTGACCTTCGGCCTTTTGCTGTTCCTGCTCGAAGTGACGATCGCCACCCGCTTCGTCCGGGTCGACGAGAAATTCATGATGCGCCGCCGGGCCGGCCGGCGGCGTTAGGCTCAGCTCATCGGCGCGCGGCGGCATTGCTCGATCAGCACGCCGATCTTGCGGTCCATCGGCAGCGCCAGCGGCGCCTCGCGACCCAGCGCAATCTCGATCCGGCCGCTCGGCCGGTTGAGGCTGTCGATCAGCCGGTCGCCGAGATCGACCGCCGCGCTCGCGACTGGCAGGCTCGCTCCGTCCCACACCACCGGCAGGCGCCGCGTACGGCCATCGGCGGTGACCTTCATGGTCTCGATCCCGGCCGCGGGCTCTTCGGACATCCGCTCGATCAGCAGCTTTTCGGCATGCTGGTCGCACCGTATCGCCGCCACCGGCCGGTCGCGGTCGGCGCCGAAGAGCAGCGCGTCGCCGCCATCCATCTCCCGGTGACGCCACTCGCCCTCGCTGAGTGGCGCTTCGAGTATCTTCAGCCGCGCGGGCGGAGGCTCGGCAGCGCGCGCCTCGCTCACCGGCTGCGGCTGCTAGCCCCAGCCCGCGCCGCCGCACAATCCCGCGAGAAGAAGGATTG
>JAFAEZ010000067.1 GCA_023423775.1 Pseudomonadota bacterium | reverse complement strand
AAACCCCCCCCCCCCCCCCCCCCCCCCGGTGCGCGCAACCCCGGGGGGACCATCTCATGCGCAGTCTCGTTCTCACTCTTCTCCTTGCCAGCACGCCGCTCGCGGCCCAGCCCCAGAAAGCTCCGATGAACCACGCCACGCACCTGCCCGCGCCGCCCAAGGCGGAGAAGCGCCCCTACAGCTACGAGCGTCACGGCTATCGGATCGAGGATCCCTATTTCTGGTTGAAGGACCAAGGTTATCCCAAGGTCGATGACGCGGACGTGCTGGAATATCTGAAGGCCGAGAACGCCTATTTCGAAGCGGCGATGAAGCCGCATGCCGGGCTGGTCGAGACCCTGTTCCAGGAGATGAAGGGCCGCATCAAGGAGGATGAGTCCTCGGTGCCGGTGAAAGACGGCGACTGGCTCACCTGGTGGGCGTTCAAGCCCGGCGCGCAATATCGCACCTGGTATCGCAAGCCGGCCGCGGGCGGCGCCGAGCAAATTCTGCTCGACGAGCCGGCGGAAGCCGCGGGCAAGGAATTCTACAAGCTCGGCGCATTGGAGCTGAGCCCCGACGGCCGCTTCGCCGCGATCATGGTCGACGACAACGGCTCCGAACGGTTCGAGCTGCGCATCCGCGACCTCTCCACGGGCAAGGACATCGAGACCGTCACCGAGGTCGGCATCGGTGCGCCAGTCTGGACCAGCGACAGCAAGGCGGTGGTGTTCACCGAGGTCAACGACAATTGGCGCAGCTACCGCGCCCGCCTGCACAAGCTCGGCACGCCCGTCAGCACCGACAAGACCCTGTACGAGGAGAAGGACGAGCTCGGCTTCACGGTCGGCGTCTCGCGCTCGCACGACCGCAGCCTGATCTTCATCGGCACGGGCGACAACGCCACCAGCGAGGTGCGCTTCGTGCCAGCGTCGAACCCGGAAGCGCCGCTCACCCTGATCGCGCCGCGCAAGACCAACCGGCTCTATTCGGTCGACGCCAGCCACGGGAAGCTCTGGATCCTCACCAACGACGACCATGTGAACTTCCGCATCGCCGAGGCCGACCCGGCTCGTCCCGGCGATTGGAAGACGGTGATTCCGGGCTCCGACCGCGTCTATCTGCGCGGCGCCACCGCTTTCCGCGACCATCTCGCGATCGAGGAGAGGGTCGACGGGCTCGACCAGATCCGGCTGCGTTCCTATGACGGCCAGGAGGAGCGCATCCGCTTCCCCGAGGCGAGCTACACCGCCTCGCTCGGTTCCAACCCCGAATATGCGCCTGCGGCCTATCGCCTCAGCTACAGCTCGATGGTCACGCCGACCACGGTCTACGATTACCATCCGGCCGACGACCGGCTCGAGACGCTCAAGGTCCAGGAAATCCCGTCGGGCTACGATCCGAGCCTCTACGCCACCGAGCGGCTAATGCTGCCGACCCGCGACGGCAAGCAGGTGCCGGGCTCGGTGGTCTACAAGACGGGCTTCGAGAAGAACGGCCAGGGCAAGCTCTTCCTCTACGCTTATGGCGCCTATGGCTATGCAGTGCCGCCGAGCTTCTCCACGACGCGGATGAGCCTGCTCGACCGCGGCTATGCCTATGCGATCGCGCACATCCGCGGCGGCGACGATCTCGGCTACCAATGGTATCTGGATGGCAAGCTCACCAAGCGCACCAACACGTTCAACGATTTCGTCGACGCCGCGAAGGGGCTGGTGGCGGAGGGCTTCACCAAGCCGGGCAATATCGGCATCCAGGGCGGATCGGCCGGCGGCGAGCTGATGGGCGCCGTGGTGAACAGCGATCCCGAACTGTGGGGCGCGGTCGTCGCCGACGTGCCGTTCGTCGACGTGCTGAGCACGATGCAGGACGAGAGCCTGCCGCTCACGCCCGGCGAATGGCCCGAATGGGGCAATCCGATTACCGACAAGGCGGCGTTCGACTATATCCGCTCCTACTCGCCCTACGACCAGGTGAAGGCGCAGGCCTATCCGCCTTTGCTGATCACCGGCGGCCTCAACGATCCGCGCGTGACCTATTGGGAGCCGGCCAAGTGGGCGGCCAAGCTGCGCGAACTGAAGACCGACGACAATCTGCTGCTGCTGAAGATCAACATGGGCGCGGGCCATGGCGGCAAATCGGGCCGCTGGGAGCGGCTGCGCGAGAATGCCGAAGCCTATGCGTTCATGCTGACCCAGATCGGCGACGGCGCGCAGTGAAGACGCTGCTCGGCCTGGCTCTGCTTGCGCTGTGCGCCGGTGTGGCGGACGGAGCGGCGGCCAGGCCGGCAGCTTCCACCGATTTCGGAGCCGCGGCCGAGGCGGCCGCCGACGTCGAGGTCGTACGCGACGGCGACGGCTGGACTGCGGATTTCCGCTTCCGCTCCGCCGCCCCGGTCTGGGCGTTCACCCGCTCGCCCCTGGCGCGGGAGAGCAACCGGCCATGGCGGCCCGAGAGCTGGACGGTGCTGACGCCGGGCGTGCGGCTCGAACGGCTGGGCTGGTACGACGCGTTCGTCGCCGACAAGGGCACGGTGCCGGAGCGGGTGCGGATCCGCTTCACGCCGTTCGCCAAGGATATCGAGACCAGTTACGATCCGGCCCTGATCTTCACCGACGGCTCGGTCGCGCTCTACGGCGAGCAGTTCAAGGCCTTCCCGGTGGCGTCGCGGGCGAAGGCGCGGGCGTTGCCGATCGACCCGTCCGAAATCATGGGCACAGGCACTCCGACCCGGGTCACGTTTCGCGACCGCGCCGGCCCGGTGCTGCATGCCGGCCGCCGCCTGCCTTTGGTCACGCTCGAGGATCCCGACACTTATGTCCTGTTCGGCCCGGCCGAGCCGCTCGTCACCGAGGCGATGGCGACGATCATCGACCGCCAGCTCCCCGCCTGGCTGCGCAGGTTCCTGAGCGATTCGACGCCGAAGACGCTGGCTTATTTCGCCGAGGCGCTCGGCCCTGCGCCTGGCGCCAAGCCGACGGTGCTGGTGAGCTGGGCGGGCGCCACCCCGGGCCTCGTCAGCATGAGCGGCAGCGTGCTGCCGGACATGGTGGTGATGACGTTCGAGGGTGCGGGCGTGGCCGACGAGCGGCCCGGCATGCGCCACCAGACCCGCTGGTTCATCGCCCACGAAAGCGCCCATTTCTGGCTCGGCCAGGCGGTCGCTTATGCGAGCCCGCGCGAGGCCTGGATCACCGAGGGCGGGGCCGACCTGCTCGCGATCCGCGCGGTATCCGCCGTCGACCCCGACTATGACGCGCGCGCCGACTTGCAGCGCGCGCTCGACGATTGCGTGAAGCTGGCGAGGAGGCCGGTCGCAACCGCCCAGGAGCGCGGCGAGCACCGCGCTTATTATGCCTGCGGTGCGATCTTCGCCCTAGTCGCCGAGAGCGCCTCGGGCCGTCCGTTCGCGCGCTGGCTGCGCCCGCTGATCGAGGCCAATCGCGCCGACGGCGTGCTGAGCCGCGGCGAATGGCTGGCCGCGCTGGACGCGAGCAGCGGCAACCGCGGACTCGGCCGCGACGTAGCGCGTCTGCTCGATCGCGGCGCCAGCGATCCCGAGACGGCGCTCGCCGCGCTCTTCACCCGCGCCGGCGTGCCCTTCGAACGCGCGCCGGACGGCGCACTGAGGCTCCTATGACCCCCTTCGAGAAACAGATCACCGCCCGGGACGAGGACATTGACGAGCTCGGCCACGTCAACAATGCCGCCTGGGTGCGCTGGATCCAGGACGTCGCCACCGCGCATTGGTATGCGGTCGCCGATCCGGCCCATGCCGACGCCTATATCTGGGTCGTGATCCGCCACGAGATCGACTATCTGCGCGCCGCCGGGCCTGGCGAGACGGTGACCGGCCGCACCTGGGTCGGCGAGGCGCCCAAGGGCGCGCGCTTTGACCGCCATGTCGAATTCGTCGGGACCGACGGCAAGGTCCGGGTGCGGGCGAAGACGACCTGGGCGATCATCGACAAGGCCAGCGGCCGCCCGATCCGCGTCCCGCCCGAAGTGATTGCGCCATTCTTGGGGTAGGCCTGTTCGTCATTGTCGCGCCTTGCGACGACGAGAAGGAGCCTCGGGTTGCTAGAAGTCGCGCAGGGCGGCGGCGATCTTGGGGTAGGCGCGGGCGCTGACGGCGAAGCCCATATGGCTGCAGTCGAGCTCGATCTGGCGGTCGCTCTGGCCGTCGCAGCCGCGCGCGCAGGCCGGGGCGACGATGCCGTCGCGGCGCGACCAGATGGCGAGCGTCGGCACCGGCGGCTTGGCCTCGAGGTCGAGGTCGAGCGGCGGCCGATCGACGGGATGGCCGCTGACCAGCTCGTAGAGCCGCCAGACATTGTTGGCGCGCAGGTCGCCCGAGAAAGGCGAGCCGAGGGTGACGACGCGGCGGACGATCTCAGGCCGCGCCTTGGCCGCCTCCCGCGCGTAGAGGCCGCCCAGGCTCCAGCCGACCAAAGTCACGGGGCGGCCCTGGCCGTGGCGCTCGATCCGCTCGACGAGCCGGTCGAGGATATCGGCGCGCGCGCCCTTGTTCAGCCCCATCCCCCAGCCGGCGACGCGATAGCCCTCGCGGGCCAGGGCGCGCTGCAGACCGAGCGTGGTGCGGTCGGTGGCGAGGAAGCCGGGTACGACCAGCAGCGGCTCGCCATCCGCCGGGCCGTGCTCGCCGACCTGGCCGAAGGCGCGGTAGAAGCGGGCCGCGATCGCCACCGCCTCGCGCGCGAACAGGCGGAAGGGCGGCGGCTGGTCATCTGCTCTCATCGCGCCAACATAAGGGCGGCGGGGCCTTAGAGGAACTCCCCGCCCATCAGCGGCTGCAATGCCTTGGGCAGCCTGACGCGGCCGTCGGCCTGCTGGTGGTTTTCGAGCAGGGGCACGAGGATGCGTGGGCTCGCCAGCGCGGTGTTGTTGAGCGTGTGGACGAAGCGCACCTTGCGCTCGCCATCGCGCCAGCGGAGGTTCGCCCGGCGGGCCTGCCAGTCGCGCAGTGTCGAGCAGCTGTGGGTCTCGCGATACTTGCCCAGGGAGGGGACCCAGGATTCGATGTCGTTCATGCGGAACTTGCCGAGGCCCATGTCGCCGGTCGAGGCCTCGATCACCTGATACGGGATTTCGAGCCCCTGCAGCAGCATCTCGGCATTGGCCAGCAGGCGGGCATGCCATTCGGCCGAGACCGCGTCGTCATCCTCGCAGATCACATATTGTTCGAGCTTGTAGAATTGATGGACGCGCAGCAGCCCGCGCACGTCGCGGCCGGCGCTGCCCGCCTCGCGGCGAAAGCAGGGCGAATAACCGGCATAGAGGAACGGCAGCTGCTGGCCCTCCAGCATCTCGCCCGAATGGAGGCTGGTCAGCGCGATCTCGCCGGTGCCGGCGAGGTAGAGATCGTCCTTGGGGATCTCATAGGCTTCCTCTTCGTGGCCCGGGAAATGGCCGGTGGCGACGAAGGCGTGCGGCCGCGCCAGCGCCGGCACGGTCATTATAGTGAAGCCCTCGGCGGCGAGCTTTTGCTGCGCCCAGAACATCAGCGCGCTCTCGAGCATCGCCAGCCGGCCCTTCAGCGCATAGGTGCGCGAGCCCGAAACCTGGGTGATGCGGCTGAGATCGGCCCAGTCGTTCATCTCGATCAGCTGGACGTGGTCGCGCGGCTCGAAATCGAACGCCGGGACCGCTCCCTCGGTGCGGATGACGACGTTCGAATTCTCGTCGGGCCCGACCGGCGCGCCTTCCCACGGAATGCCCGGCAGCCGCAGCATCAGGCCATTCAGCGCTTCCTCGCGCTCGCCGAGCCGGGCCTCGATGTCGCCGATCGCCTGGGCGATGCCGTTGACCCGCTCGCGCAAAGCCGCCTGCTGGTCGGCCGGGGTCGACTTGAAGGTGCCGCTCAATTCCTTGCGCTGGCGGCGCAGTTCCTCGACCTCCTGCTTCAGCGCCCGGACCTCGCCGTCGAGCCGCAGCAGGTCGTCCAGGTCGACCGAGACATTCTTGTCGGCGATCGCCTTGGCGACAAGATCGCGATTCTCGCGGATGAAATTCAGGCTGAGCACGGCGGGCCTCGAAGGAAAGGGAAAGCGCGCGTGTAGAGCAACCGGCGCGGCGCTGACAAGGCAACGGCGGAGCTATGGCGTCAGCGTGATCAGCCACATATCGGGGACGGCGCCGAGGCGGAGCGGCAGAAGGCTCGTGCCGAGACCCGCGCTTACGATCAGCACCTTGCCCTCCTCCCGGATGAGCCCGCACGCATAGCGCTCGCCATAGTCGGACATGTACGTCAGCGCGCCGACGAGCGGCAGTCGAATCTGCCCGCAATGGGTATGTCCTGCCACCATGAGCCGAACGTCGTGCGGCACCTCGGGGAAAGGGTCGGGGCTGTGGCTCAGCAGAATGGGCTTGCCGCCCAGCCGCCGCATCGCCGCGAGCGTGGATGGCAAATTCTCGTGGCCGGTGAATGCGTCATCCAGACCGCCGATGACGAACGGTCCTGCCCGAACGGCATCGTTGTCGAGGACGGTTACGCCCGCTTTCCTGAGCGCCTGCAGCGTTTGCGCGGCGTTCCGCCAGTGGTCATGGTTGCCGAGCACCGCAAAAGTCCCAAGCTTCGGCCGAAGCGCGCCCAGCGGCGCCACGGCGGTGGCGATCGGATAACGGTCAGACGCGAATTTCTTTTCGCTGACGAAGTCGCCGGCGATCAGCACCAGATCGGTCTGAAGTCCGTTGATCCGCTCGACGACCCGGGCAAGCCGCTCCGGCGGCATGTCCGGCCCGGCCACATGCAGGTCGGAGATCAGCAAAGCCGTGAAAGTCGCGCGCCCGTCCATTTCAGTCGCCCAAGCGATGTCCGCGCGGCGCAGGACTGGATCGGAGACCGCAGCCCGATACATCCAGGCGAATAGGCCGACGCCAAGGAGGCCGACCAGGATCAGGAAGCGGGCAACCGTCATCCGACATGCATAGAGCGAGCATGAAATGGGGCAAGCAGATCGGCGCGGGCGTCCGGACCATCCTCGTTGCTGACTTGGAGCGGCATTCCGCTTCGAGCGAGGCCTGTGACGCGCTAAGCGCGGAGCCAGATGGCGGAGACGGAGGGATTCGAACCCTCGGTAAGGAAATTATCCCTACGGCGGTTTAGCAAACCGCTGGTTTCAGCCACTCACCCACGTCTCCGGAAGCGCCGAAGCGCGGCTATAGCCGGGAGGTTTCGACTGTTCAACCGGCTCAATGCGGTCGGCGATAAAAGCGGATTGGCGCGCGGCTGGCCCTTGCCCGGGGCGGCTGGCATAGAGGGGGGATGCAGACTGATCCTCCCTGGCGACGGGCGCAGACGCTCGCCGCGCAAGGCCAAGTAGCCGAGGCTGCGGACCTGCGCGGCGCGGCCGCAGCGGGCGGCGACGCGACCGCTGCCTTCCTGCGTGGCCTGTGGCGCTTCGAGGGGCGGCTGGTGCCGCGC
>JAFAEZ010000061.1 GCA_023423775.1 Pseudomonadota bacterium | reverse complement strand
GGTCGGAGAGGATGCGGCGGAAGTGGCTCTCGCCGCTGAAGTCGGCGAGGCTGGAGACCGCCATCTTGTGCCGCAGCAGCGACTTCGGCGTCATGATCACCAGCGGCTTGCGGAAGTCGCGGTGCATCTGGCGGCGGAGAACGTGGAAATAGTTCGCCGGCGTCGTGATGTTGGCGACCTGCATATTGTCCTCGGCGCAAAGCTGGAGGAAGCGCTCGGGACGCGCCGAGCTGTGCTCGGGGCCCTGGCCTTCGTAGCCGTGCGGCAGCAGCATCACGAGACCGGAGGCGCGCAGCCACTTGGCCTCGCCGGCGGCGATGAACTGGTCGATCATCGTCTGGGCGCCGTTGACGAAGTCGCCGAACTGGGCCTCCTACAGCACCAAAGTCTTCGGGTCGGCGAGCGAATAGCCATATTCGAAGCCGAGCACGCCATATTCGCTGAGCGGGGAATCGCGCACCTCGAACCGGGCCGGGCCGATCTTGGTCAGCGGGATATATTTGCGGCCGTCCTTCTGGTCGACCCACACCGCATGGCGCTGGCTGAACGTACCGCGGCCGCTGTCCTGGCCCGACAGGCGAACGTCGTAATCGTCGCGCAGCAGCGTGCCGAAAGCGAGCGCTTCGGCGGTCGCCCAGTCGAAATTCTCGCCGGTCGCGAACATCTCGCGCCGGGCGTCGAGAATGCGCAGCAGCGTCTTGTGCGGCTCGAGGTCGCTTGGGACCGTGGTCAGCATCTCGCCGATCTCGCGCAGCACCTCTTCCGGGACGCTGGTCGCGACGTTGCGGCGGCCGGTCTCGGGCGTATCGGGCTTGCCGAGGCCGGTCCAGCGGCCTTCGAACCAGTCCGCCTTGTTGGGCAGGTAGGTCTTGGCGGCCTCGAATTCGCCTTCCAGCAGCTGGGTGAATTCCTTGACGCGCTGGTCGATCCAGGCCTGGTCGACGACCCCTTCCGCGATCAGGCGCTTGCCGTAGATCTCGGAAACCGGCGGATGGTTGCGGATCGCGGCATACATAAGCGGCTGGGTGAAGCTCGGCTCGTCGCCCTCATTGTGGCCGAAGCGGCGATAGCACCACATGTCGATGACGATATCGCGATTGAACTTCTGGCGATATTCGATCGCCAGCTTGCAACAGAAGGTCACCGCCTCGGGATCGTCGCCGTTGACATGCAGGATCGGCGCCTGAACCGACTTGGCGATGTCGGACGGGTAAGGCGACGAGCGCGCGAATTGCGGCGAGGTGGTGAAGCCCACCTGATTGTTGATCACGAAATGCAGGGTGCCGCCGGTGCCGTAGCCCGGCAGGCCGGAGAAGCCGAAGCATTCCGCGACGATGCCCTGGCCGGCGAAGGCGGCGTCGCCGTGCAGCAGCACGGGCAGGACCTGATCGCCCTCGGAATCGCCCTTGTGGGTCTGGATCGCGCGCACCTTGCCGAGCACGACCGGATCGACCGCCTCGAGGTGGCTCGGATTGGGGACCAGCGACATGTGCACCTTGATGCCGTCGAACTCGCGGTCCGACGAGGTGCCGAGATGATATTTGACGTCGCCCGAGCCGCCGACATCCTCCGGGTTGGCCGATCCGCCGGCAAACTCGCTGAAGATCGCCCGGTAGGGCTTGCCCATGACGTTGGCCAGCACGTTGAGGCGGCCGCGATGGGCCATGCCGAACACGATCTCGTTGACGGCCATCTGGCCGCCATATTTGATCACGCCCTCGAGCGCGGGGATCATCGACTCGCCGCCGTCCAGGCCGAAGCGCTTGGTGCCGACATATTTCTTGGCGAGGAATCGCTCCCACTGCTCGCCCTGGATCACCTTGGCGAGGATCGACTTCTTGCCTTCCGGCGTGAAGCTGATCGTGGCGTCCTTGCCCTCCATCCGTTCCTGCAGGAAGCGGCGCTCCTCCAGGTCGTTGATGTGCATGTATTCGAGGCCGACATTGCCGCAATAATTGGCGCGCAGCACGGCGACGATCTGGCGGACGGTCGCGAATTCGAAGCCGAGCGTGCCGCCGAGATAGACCGGGCGATCGAGCGCGTCGCCCGAGAAGCCGTGGAATTCGGGGGTGAGATCGGCGGGCAGCTCGCGCTTGGCGAGGCCGAGCGGGTCGAGGTTGGCGGCGAGGTGGCCGCGCACCCGATAGGTGCGGATCAGCATCATCGCGCGGATCGAATCATCCGCTGCCTGCTTGATGTCGGTGTCGGACTTGCCGGCCGAAGCCGCCGCCGCCTTGGCCTTGTCGCGCACCGCCTCGATGGCCATGCGGGTGGGATCGAGGCCGGCATTGAGCTCGTCGAGCTCGCTGATCGGCCAATTGTTGCGGGCCCAGCTAGGGCCCTGTTCCTGTTCGCTGTCGCCGAACATATCCACGGTCATACGCCTTCTTGTCGTCGCGCGATCCCACCAACGCGCCGTCCTAACTGTTCCTCAGCCCTTCAAAACGTCGGCGAGGGTGGTCCCGAGCTCAGATGGGCTCGGCGACACGCGAATTCCAGCCGCTTCCATCGCAGCGATCTTGTCCTCCGCGCCGCCCTTGCCGCCGGCGACGATCGCGCCGGCGTGGCCCATGCGACGGCCCGGAGGCGCGGTGCGGCCGGCGATGAAGCCCACCATCGGCTTCTTGCGGCCGCGCTTCGCCTCGTCGGCGATGAACTGGGCTGCTTCCTCCTCGGCCGAGCCGCCGATCTCGCCGATCATGATGATCGACTTGGTCGCCTCGTCGGCCATGAACAATTCGAGCACGTCGATGAAGTTGGTGCCGTTGACCGGATCGCCGCCGATGCCGACCGCAGTGGTCTGGCCGAGGCCCTGCTGGGTGGTCTGGAACACCGCTTCGTAGGTCAGGGTGCCCGAGCGGCTGACGACGCCGACCGAGCCCTTCGAGAAGATCGAGCCCGGCATGATACCGATCTTGCACTCGTTCGGGGTCAGCACACCGGGGCAGTTCGGGCCGATCAGGCGCGACTTGGAGCCGGAGAGGGCGCGTTTGACGCGGACCATGTCGAGCACAGGAATGCCTTCGGTGATCGCGACGATCAGCGGCACCTCGGCATCGATCGCCTCGAGGATCGAATCGGCCGCGAAGGGCGGCGGAACGTAGATCACGCTCGCATCCGCGCCGGTGACATCGACCGCCTCCTGGACGGTGTTGAAGACCGGCAGGCCGATATGGGTCTGGCCGCCCTTGCCCGGGGTCACGCCGCCGACGACCTTCGTTCCGTAGGCGATCGCCTGCTCGGAGTGGAAGGTGCCCTGGGCGCCGGTGAAGCCCTGGGTGATGACCTTGGTATTCGCGTTGACGAGAATGCTCATTCGTTTTCCTTTAGCGCCCTGGCGACGGCCGGGCCCGTTTTCCGGAAGCGTGTGACGTCAGTGGCTCAGGCGAGGCTGTTGTCGATGCCCTTGCAGGCGACCAGCAGCTCCTTCACCGCGTCGACCGACACCTGGAAGTTGGCCTTGGCCTCGTCGTTGAGGGCGATCTCGACGATGCGCTCGACGCCGCCGGCGCCGATCACGACCGGCACGCCGACATAGAGATCGTCGACGCCATACTGGCCGGTGAGGTTCGCCGCCGCCGGGAGAACCCGCTTCTTGTCCTTCAAATAGCTCTCGGCCATCGCGATCGCGCTGGTCGCCGGCGCGTAATAGGCCGAGCCGGTCTTCAGCAGCTGAACAATCTCGCCGCCGCCCGAGCGGGTGCGCTGGACGATCGCGTCGATCTTCTCCTGCGTCGACCAGCCCATCTTGACGAGGTCGGGGACGGGGATGCCGGCGACGGTCGAATATTCGATCACCGGGACCATCGTGTCGCCGTGGCCGCCGAGCACGAAGGCGGTGACGTCCTGGACCGAAACCTTGAACTCGTCGGCGAGGAAGTGGCGGAAGCGCGCGCTGTCGAGCACGCCGGCCATGCCGACGACCATGTTGTGCGGCAGGCCCGAGAATTCGCGCAACGCCCAGACCATCGCGTCGAGCGGGTTGGTGATGCAGATGACGAACGCGTCGGGTGCGTGCGCCTTGATGCCCTCGCCGACCGCCTTCATGACCTTGAGGTTGATGCCGAGCAGGTCGTCGCGGCTCATGCCGGGCTTGCGCGGCACGCCGGCGGTGACGATGCACACGTCTGCACCGGCAATGTCGGCATAATCGTTGGTGCCCTTGAGTTCGACGTCGAAGCCGTCGACCGGGCCGGCCTGGGCGAGGTCGAGCGCCTTGCCCTGCGGAAAGCCTTCCGCGATGTCGAACAGGACGATGTCGCCCATTTCACGAACCGCCGCGAGGTGGGCGAGCGTTCCGCCGATCATGCCGGCACCAATAAGCGCGATTTTCTTGCGAGCCATGCGACTCCCCAGCCTTTCTTGTTCAAGCGAGACCGACTGCGGGCGCAGCCGAGGGATTTGGGGGCTCGCTTAGACCCTCGGGGCGTAGGGGGCAACAGCCTCGCAGGACAATTTGTATCCCGTATTTCCCCTTGCGGTCATGCGCTACGGCTATTGCTCGCCATGGCCCGCGGCGAGATAGTCCTCGGACTGCATCTCAAGCAGACGCGAGACGGTGCGCTCGAACTCGAAACTGCCCGTGCCCTGGGTGTAGAGCTCGGCCGGTTCGGCGTCGGCGGCGGCGAGCAGTTTCACCTTATTCTCGTAGAGCGCGTCGACCAGGGTCACGAAGCGCGCGGCCTCGTTGCGCTTCTCCGGGCCGAGCTTGGGGATGCCGACGATGATCACGCTGTGGTAACGCCGCGCGATGGCGAGATAGTCGGAGGCGCCGCGCGGCTCGCCGCACAGCCGCTTGAACGAGAAGACGGCGACGCCCTTCAGCGCCTTGGGCACATGCAGGGTACGCCCGCCCGGCACGGGGATGTCCTCGGAAGGGACATGGGCGCGATCCTCGGGCGGGTAATCGGTGAGGCGGAAGAAGGCGTCGCGCAGCGCCACCGTCGCGACCGGGCCGTTGGGCACGTACCAGGTCGGCATCCCGCCGAGGCGGTCCAGCCGATAGTCGGTCGGGCCGTTGAGCGGCACCACGTCCAGCTCCCGCTCGATCAGGTCGATAAAGGGCAGGAACAGTTCGCGGTTGAGCCCGTCCTTGTAGAGGTCGCGCGGCGGCCGGTTCGAGGTGGTGACCACGGTGACGCCCTGCTCGAGCAGCTTCGAGAACAGCCGGGACAGGATCATCGCGTCGGCGCTGTTGTTGATCACCATCTCGTCGAAGGCGAGCAGGCGCGCCTCCGCGGCGATCGCCTCGGCCACCGGCCCGATCGGGTCGCCACTCTCGCGCTGGCGCTCGACCCGCAGCCGGTCGTGCACCTCGAGCATGAATTCGTGGAAATGGACGCGGCGCTTGGGCGCGACGGCGATCGTCTCGAAGGCGAGGTCCATCAGCATCGATTTGCCGCGGCCGACGCCGCCCCACATATAAACGCCGCGCGCCTTGGGCGGCGCCTTGCCCGTCAGTCGTGCCCACAGGCCGGGGCTGGCCTTTTCGGTGAGGTCGTTCGCGAGCCGATCGAGCACGGCGACCGCGCGGCGCTGGTCAGGGTCGGGACGCAGCTCGCCCGCCCCCAGCAGTTCCTCATAGCGCTGCGAAACGGCGGTCATGCCTTGGCGACCTTGCTCAAGGTGCCCGAGAAAGCGGCGACGGTACGTCCCTCCTGCTCGATGATGCCGCGGTAGAAAACGAGGCGGCCGCTCTCGCGCAGCAGCTCCACCGTCGCGTCGAGCGGACGCCCGATCTCGCCGGCGGAGATGAATTGCACCGCACAGTCGAGCGTCACCGCATTGCTGTCGCTCATCCCGGCCATATGGCCGCCGGCGAACAGGGCCATGTCGATGAAGGTCAGGATCGCGCCGCCATGGACGGCGTCGCCGATATTGGCGTGGCGCTCCTCCGGAAACATGCGGCAGCGCGCCTTGCCCGGCCCTTCGGCGCGGACCAGCAATTTGCCGATCGTGGCGTTGAAGCGCGATTCGTCGGGCAGCGCCCACGTCCACCAGCCCGGATGATCCGGATCGGGCTGGTGGCGGATGAGCGGGTGCATGCCGGCCTTAGACGGCCCGTTCGACGAGGAGCTTCTTGGTCTCGGCGATCGCCTTGGCCGGGTTGAGGCCCTTCGGGCACACGTTCGCGCAATTCATGATCGTGTGGCAGCGATAGAGGCGGAACGGATCCTCGAGCTCGTCGAGGCGCTCGCCGGTCATCTCGTCGCGGCTGTCGGCGAGCCAGCGATACGCCTGGAGCAGGATAGCCGGGCCGAGGAAGCGGTCGGAATTCCACCAATAGCTCGGGCACGAGGTCGAGCAGCAGGCGCACAGGATGCACTCGTAAAGGCCGTCCAGTTTGGCGCGGTCCTCGGGCGATTGCAGCCGCTCCTTGCCGGACGGCTCGGGCGTCTTGGTCTTCAGCCCCGGCTCGATCGACGCATATTGCGCGTAGAAATGGGTGAAATCGGGGACGAGATCCTTGACCACGTCCATGTGCGGCAGCGGCGTGATCCGGACCTCGCCCTTGATGTCCTCGATCGCGGTGGTGCAGGCGAGACCGTTGCGTCCGTCCATGTTCATCGAGCAGGAGCCGCAAATGCCCTCGCGGCACGAGCGGCGGAAGGTCAGCGACGAATCCTGCTCGCTCTTCATCTTGATGAGGGCGTCGAGCACCATTGGCCCGCACGTGTCGAGATCGACCTCGAACGTGTCGTAGCGCGGATTCTCGCCCGTATCGGGGTCGTAGCGATAGACCTTGAACTTCTTGATCCGGGTCGCGCCGGGAGCGGCCTTATGCTCCCGGCCCTTGCCCTTGATCTTGCTGTTCTTCGGCAGGCTGAACTCGGCCATGATCTTTGGATCCTTAGTAAACCCGCGCCTTGGGCTTGATGTAGTCGATCTCGTCGGTGAGCGTATATTCGTGCACCGGGCGGTAATCGATGGAGACGGCGCCGCGGTCGAACCAGGCGACCGTGTGCTTCATCCAATTGGGGTCGTCACGCTGCGGGTAATCCTCGTGCATGTGCGCGCCGCGGCTTTCCTTGCGGTTGGCGGCGGAGTGCATGGTGACGACGGCCTGCGGCAGCATGTTGTCGAGCTCGAGCGTCTCGACCAGATCGGTGTTCCAGATCAGCGAGCGGTCGGTGATGCCGACATCGGCGAGGCTCCGATAGACCTGGTCGATCTTGGTCTTGCCCTCCTCCAGCGTCGCCTCGGTGCGGAAGACCGCGCAATCGGCCTGCATCGTCTTCTGCATCGCGGCGCGGATCTCGGCGGTCGAGCTGCCGCCCTTGGCGTGACGGAAATGATCGAGCCGCCCGACCGCCAGCTCTTCCGAACCCTTCGGCAGCGGCCGCTGCGCCGCGCCCGGCTTGATGATGTCGCCGAGGCGGTGGCCGGCGGCGCGGCCGAACACGACCAGGTCGATCAGGCTGTTGGAGCCGAGGCGGTTGGCGCCGTGGACCGAGACGCAGGCCGCTTCGCCGACCGCGAACAGGCCGGGGACGACGGTGTCGGGATTGCCGTCCTTCAGCGTCACGACCTCGCCGTGGAAGTTGGTCGGGATGCCGCCCATATTGTAGTGGACGGTCGGCACCACCGGCAGCGGCTGGCGGGTCAGGTCGACCCCGGCGAAGACCTTGCCGGTCTCGGTGATTCCGGGCAGGCGCTCGGCCAGCACCGCCGGATCGATATGATCCAGGTGCAGGTAGATATGGTCCTTGTCCTTGCCGACGCCGCGGCCCTCGCGGATCTCCATCGCCATCGAGCGCGAGACGACGTCGCGGCTGGCGAGGTCCTTCGCCGACGGCGCATAGCGCTCCATGAAGCGCTCGCCCTCGGAGTTGGTGAGGTAGCCGCCCTCGCCGCGCGCGCCCTCGGTGATGAGCACGCCGGCGCCGTAGATGCCGGTCGGGTGGAACTGGACGAATTCCATGTCCTGGAGCGGCAGGCCGGCGCGGAGCACCATCGCATTGCCGTCGCCGGTGCAGGTGTGCGCCGAGGTTGCCGAGAAATAGGTGCGGCCATAGCCACCGGTGGCGAGCACGACCGCCTGGCTGCGGAAGCGGTGGAGGGTGCCGTCTTCCATGCAGAGCGCGATCACGCCGCGGCACTCGCCGCCTTCCATGATCAGGTCGAGCGCGAAATATTCGATGAAGAAGTCGGCGTCATACTTCAGGCTCTGCTGGTAGAGCGCGTGCAGCATGGCGTGGCCGGTGCGGTCGGCGGCGGCACAGGTGCGCTGGGCCGGCGGGCCCTCGCCCATATTCTGCATCATGCCGCCGAACGGCCGCTGGTAGATCCGGCCCTCGGAGGTGCGGCTGAACGGCACGCCGGCATGTTCGAGCTCGTAGACCGCCGCGGGCGCCTCGCGGCAGAGATATTCGATCGCGTCCTGGTCGCCCAGCCAGTCGGAGCCCTTGACGGTGTCGTACATGTGCCAGGTCCAATGGTCCGGACCCATATTGCCGAGGCTGGCGGCGATCCCGCCCTGCGCCGCGACGGTGTGGCTGCGGGTCGGAAAGACCTTGGTGATGCAGGCCGTCTTCAGGCCCTTTTCGGCCGCGCCCATGGTCGCGCGCAGGCCGGCGCCGCCGGCGCCGACGACGACGACGTCATAGCTGTGGTCGATGATCTTATAGGCTTCGGCCATTAGGCTGCCCCTCCGCCGAAGGCGATCTTGAGAACGGAATAGAAAGCGAGCGCGCCGAGCGCGATCACGAAGAAGTTGAGCAGGGTGATCGAGAAGAGCTTGAGCCCGCCCTCATGGACATAATCCTCGATCACCACCTGCAGGCCGAGCTTCAGATGCCAGAAGGTCGACACGATCAGCAGCAGCATCGGCACCGCCACGATCGGCGATTCCAGCCATTCGACCACGGCCTTGTGGTCGAGCGTCGGCAGGCGGAGGATCGAGGCGAGGAACCAGACGAACAGAACCAGGGTGGAAATCGAGGTCAGCCGTTCGAGCCACCAATGATGCGCACCCGATTTGGCGGAGCCGAGCCCGCGGACGCGCCCGATCGGCGTTTCCATCCTCATCACTTCACTCCCAGAATGTAGAACCAGGTGAGCGCCGTCAGCAGCACGGAGGCGACGATCGTCATGTTGGCCCAGAATTTGTTGGTCGAAAGCTCGTAGCCGGCACCGAGGTCGAGCACGAAATGGCGCAGGCCCGAGGCGGTATGCTGCCAGAACGCCCAGGTGAGGCCGATGCCGACGACGACCCCGTACCAATTGTCGGCATGGTCGGTGAAGGTCGCATAGGCTTCCGGTCCGCTCGCGGCGGCGGCCAGCCACCAGACGAAGGCGATCGCTCCGACCGTGGCGAGGCCGGTACCGGTCACGCGGTGCAGGATCGACACGAGCATGTGAGGGCCCCAGCGCCAGATCGTGAGATGCGGCGAGAGCGGGCGCGAGGCGTTACGGTGCATGGAGCGGACTTCCTCTGTCTTTCGGGCCCTGTGGATGCGAAGCCGCTTTTAGAACGCGCGCCGGACTTTGCAACGCCAAGCGACGATGCGGGAATCCGCAATGGCTGCAGCGATAACTAACGCGATTTTAACGCGCGCCACCTAGCAACCGGCAGGACGAGCCTGATTCCGATGGAAGGTGAATTGCGTGACGACGGACAAGAGCGAACGGGTGGCGATCGAGGACCGTATCGGACTGTTCGATCCGGATGGCATACTCGCGGATTGCGGCCGTGAAATCTGGGCGGTGATCCAAGCGGAGAGCGAAGCGATCGCCCGCGCCTTCGCCCGCCAATACGTCCAGTCGGCAAGCCCCGGCCAGGCGATCGATCCGGCGCGCGAGCGCGAGTTGGTGGCGACGGCCGTGCCTTATATGGCGCTCAAATTCCCGGACCTGCACAGCCAGAAATGGGTCGACTATGCCGGCAATCTCGCCACCGCCGCGTCGGCCTTCGGTCCGCTGACCGCGGTGATCGCGGGCATTTCGGCGGCAGCGACCTCGATCCAGGACGCCCTCACCCGCCATTTCGCCGAGGATCACGAGAGCCTGGCCCGCCTCAGCCGTGCGCTGACCCAGGCGACCTTGCTCGAAGCCGACATTTTCTCCGCCCATTATGACCGCATCCGCGCGCGCGCCGAGCGCGAGCGCCGCACCGCCCGCGGCGCCCAGTTCAACGACGAAATGCTCGTCGTAGTCGAGCGCACCGCCACCGACAGCCGCAAGCTCCGCTCGCAGGCGTCGGACGCGTCGAACGCCGCGCGCGGGATGCTCGGCAAGACCTCCGAAGTGGCCGCAGCCGCCGAGCAGTCGGCGATCGCCATGCGCGAGGCGGCGCAGACCGCCGCCGGCCTGATCCGTGCGATCGAGGACGCGCGGAGCGAAGTCGAGGTCGCCGCCGGCGTCGCGACTCGGGCAGGCAGCCAGGCATCCGACGCCGTCCACGTCAGCCAGGCTCTGTCGGGTCACGTCGAGGCGATCGAATCGATCCTCGGCCTGATCCGCGACATTGCCGGCCAGACCAACCTGCTCGCCTTGAACGCTACCATCGAGGCCGCCCGCGCCGGCGATGCCGGCCGCGGCTTCGCGGTGGTCGCGCAGGAAGTGAAGTCGCTCGCCTCGCAGACCGCCCGCGCGACCGACGACATCACCGCCAAGATCACCGCCATCCAGCAGGCGACTCGCCAGACCGTCGAGGCCAATGGCTCGATCCGCGAGACGGTCGAGGAGGTTCAGTCCTCCGCCGACCGGATCCGCCGTGCGATGGAGACCCAGGCTCAGACCGTGACGATGATCACCGCCGCGGTCGACGAGACCGCGCTCGCCGCCGATTCCATGTCCTCCACCATCGCCGCCATCCGCGCCGACACCGAGACCGTGGTCAGCGAGATCGACGCGGTCGAACGTAATTTCGGCCAGGTCGACGAGCAGATGGCGCAGTTCAAGTCGACCACCGACCGCTTCGTGCAGAGCTACGCAGCCTAAATCATTCGTTTACGCGGCCATGCTAGCGCCATTCCGAGTCATTGAACTTGGAGTGGCGCGCATGGCCGACTTCCACGTGCATGAGGACGGGTCCCGGTTGCAGAAATTGACCGAGCAGCAGGTCGCGGCGCGGCTTGCCATCTACAATCCCGACGGCGCCTTCGAGCGCGATCTGCGCGCCTTGTGGGACGAGGCGGGGGACATTCTCGATGCCGCGATCCGCGCCGTGCAGGACGAGGCCGCGGCCGAGCATTTCCGTGAGCGCTGCACCAGTCCGGTCGATGCCGATTGGATCCACGCGGTCGCCGCTTACGGTCTCGAATTATACGTCCGCAATTTCTCGGTGCCGGTCGCGATCGCCAAGCGCGCCGAACTGACCACCGCGATGGCCGAGGCGCTCGATGGGCGCTACGGCGAGGACCGCGCTCGGCTGTGGAAGCATGTCGGCACGCTTCAACGTCTCGTTTCCTACGGCAACGACATCATCCTCGCGCAGGTCGGGCTGCTCGAGGCCAATGAAGCCGCCGAAGCGCGCGGTCGGCAGAGCGAGCATTTTCAGCAGACCGTCTCCGATCTCGTCTCGGCTACCGCGCGCGAATCCGATGCGCTGCGCGACCGCACCGTCTCCACCTCCACCGCGGCCCGCGGCATGCTCGGCAAGACCTCCGAAGTGGCCTCGTCGGCCGAGCAGTCCGCCGTCGCGATGCGCGAGGCGGCGCACACCGCGGCCGGGCTGATCCGCGCGATCGAGGACGCGCGAAGCGAAGTCGAGGCCGCAGCCGCCGTCGCCACCCGCGCCGGCAGCCAGGCCTCGGACGCGCTCCATGTCAGCCAGGCGCTGTCGACCCATGTCGAGGCGATCGAATCGATCCTCGGCCTGATCCGCGACATTGCCGGTCAGACCAACCTGCTCGCCTTGAACGCGACCATCGAGGCGGGGCGCGCGGGCGACGCCGGCCGCGGCTTCGCGGTCGTTGCCCAGGAAGTGAAGTCGCTCGCGTCGCAGACTTCGCGCGCCACCGACGACATCACCGCCAAGATCATGGCGATCCAGCAGGCGACGCGGCAGACCGTCGACGCCAACGGCTCGATCCGCGAGACCGTGGAGGAGGTCCAGGCCTCGGCCGACCGTATCAGCAAGGCGATGGAAACTCAGGCCCAGACGGTGACGATGATCACCGCCGCGGTCGACGAGACCGCGCTTGCCGCCGATTCGATGTCGTCGGTGATCGCCGCGATCCGCGCCGACACCGATCAGGTGGTGAGCGAGATCGGCGAGGTCGAGAACGGTTTCGTCCGGGTCAGCGAGCAGCTCACCCGCTTCCGCACCACCACCGCCGAGTTCGTCACCACCATCGCCGTCTGAGGCTTCCCACGAGGCCCGCGCTTCCCTAATCGGGCGGCCATGGCACTCAACATTCTCGTCACCGGCTCGAGCCGGGGCATCGGCAAGGCGATCGTCGGCGCGCTGGGCGCGCACCAGGTGATCGGCCATTCCAGCAGCAACGGCGACGCCGCGCGCATCGCCTCCGATCTGTCGCAGCCCGGCGCGGCCGAAGCTTTGTGGGCGGAAGCGCTCGACCGGCTCGGCGGCCGGATCGACGTGCTCGTCAACAATGCCGGCGTGTTCGAAGCGTCGCCGATCGACCAGGACCACGACGCCTGGCTCGCCGGCTGGGAGCGGACGATGCAGATCAACCTCACCGCCTCGGCCGAGCTCTGCCGCCTTGCCGTCCTCCATTTCCGCGCGCGCGGCGAGGGCGGCCGCATCGTCAACGTCGCCAGCCGCGCCGCTTACCGCGGCGACAGCCCGAACCACTGGCATTATGCCGCGTCCAAGGCCGGCATGATCGGCATGACCAAGACGATCGCCCGCGGCTATGCCGGCGAGGGGATCCTCGCTTTCGCCGTCTGTCCCGGCTTCACCATGACCGGCATGGCCGAGGATTATCTCGCCAGCCGCGGCGGCGACAAATTGCTCGCCGACATCCCGCTCGGTCGCGTCGCCGCCCCCGAGGAAGTGGCCGAGACGGTGCGCTGGCTGGCGGTCGACGCGCCGCCGTCGGCGACGGGCGCGGTGATCGACGTCAACGGCGCCTCCTATGTCCGATAGCTGGAAGGTCACTCTGCCCTGCACCAAGGCGGAGGCCGAGGCGGTGGCGGAGGACGTGCCCCAGCTCGCTCTGCTCGACGAGCCGCCGGTGCTGATGACCAGCGAGCCCGATCCCGCGCGCCCCGACGAATGGCGGCTAGACGCCTATTTCGAGCATGAGCCCGACGCAGCAATGCTGGCGATGCTGCGCGATCTCGCGCCAAGCGCCGCGGGAGTCGATCCGGTGGTGACGAAGGTCGCCGAAGAGGATTGGGTGACGCTCAGCCAGCAGGGGCTGGAGCCGATCCGCGCCGGCCGCTTCTACGTCCACACTCCGGCCTATCGCGACACCGTGCCGGCGGGGGCGGTCGCTTTGGAGATCGACGCCGGCCGCGCCTTCGGCACCGGCCAGCACGAGACCACCACCGGCTGCCTGATCGCGCTCGATCGGCTGAAGGGAACCGGCGCGTCCTTCTCCAACCTTCTCGATCTTGGCACCGGCACCGGCCTGCTCGCTTTCGCGGCGATGCGGCTGTGGCCGCTGGCCAAGGCGGCCGCGTCGGACATCGATCCGGTCTCGATCGAGGTCACCGAGGAGAATGCCGCGATCAACGGCGTGAAGCTCGGCCGCGGCCGCGGCCAGCTCGAGCTGGTGGTGGCGGCGGGAATGGAGCATCCCCGGCTGCAGGCGCGCGCGCCCTACGACCTCATCATCGCCAACATCCTTGCCGGGCCGCTGATCGATCTCGCGCCGTCGGTGGCGAAGGCGCTCGCGCCCGGCGGGCGGCTGCTCCTCGCCGGCCTGCTCGACCACCAGGCCGAGAAGGTCGCCGCCGCTTACCGTCGCCAGGGGCTGATGCTCGGCTCGCGCATCGTCCGCGGCGACTGGCCGACCCTGGTGATGCGCAAGCGCCGGGCCCTGGGCTGGCAGTAGCCGCGCGTTCCCCGGCGCAAGCCGGGGCAAGTGATGGGGCCCCTGGGACCCGGCTTGCGCCGGGGCAGCCGTGTATCAGGCCGAAGCCTCGGCGAAGATCGCGGTCCACTGCGCTTCGTCGATCACCTCGATGCCCAGCTCCGCCGCCTTCTTGAGCTTGGAGCCGGCGCCCGGGCCGGCGATGACGAGGTCGGTCTTGGCCGAAACCGAGCCCGAGACCTTGGCGCCCAATGCCTCGGCCTGGGCCTTGGCCTCGTCGCGCGACAGCGTCTCGAGGCTGCCGGTGAAGACCAGGGTCTTGCCGCTCACCGAGGATTCGCGCGTCTCGTGGACCACGTCCTGCGGCGCGACCCCGGCGGCGAGGATCGCGTCCACCACCTCGCGATTGTGCGGTTCCTCGAAGAAGTCGAGCAGGGCGTTGGCGACCTCCGGCCCGACGCCCGGCGTCTCGATCGCCGCGACCACCGCCTTGTTGCGCCTCAGCAGGAACTTGCGCTCGGGCTCGGCCGGCGTCGGCTGGATCGCCTCCCGGGCCGCGACAGCCGCTTCGATCACGCTGCGGAAATTGTCCCAGGAGCGGAAGCGGCGGGCGAGGTCGCGTGCCGTCACCTCGCCGATGTGGCGGATGCCGAGCGCGAACAGGAAGCGGTCGAGCGGCGGGTTTCGCCGCGCGTCGATCGCCGCCAGCAGATTGTCGACCGAAGTCGCCGCCCAGCGCTCGCGGCCGAGCAGCAAGTCGCGCTTCTCACCCAGGCGGAAGATGTCGGCGGGGGACTGGATGATGCCGTCCGCAAAGAAGCTCTCGATATGGGTGAGGCCCAAGCCCTCGATGTCGAGCGCATGGCGGCTGACGAAATGGCGGAGCCGCTCGACCCGCTGGGCCGGGCAGATGAGGCCGCCGGTGCAGCGTATGTCGACCTCGCCTTCCTCGCGCACCGCTTCCGAAGCGCATTCGGGGCAGTGATCGGGGAAGAGGTAAGGCGGCCGGTCCTCGTCGCGCGTCAGGTTCTCGACGATTTGCGGGATCACGTCGCCGGCGCGCTGGATCACGATGCGGTCGCCGATCCGCACGCCCAGCCGCGCGATCTCGTCGGCATTGTGCAGGGTCGCGTTGGTGACGGTGACGCCGCCGACATTGACCGGCTCCAGCCGCGCCACCGGGGTCAGCTTGCCGGTGCGGCCGACCTGGATGTCGATCGCCTTCAAGGTGGTTTCGGCGCGTTCGGCCGGGAATTTGTGCGCGATCGCCCAGCGCGGCGCCTTGGCGACCTGGCCGAGCCGGCGCTGCCAGTCGAGGCGGTCGACCTTGTAGACCACGCCGTCAATGTCGAACGGCAGGTCGGCGCGCTTCGCCTCGATGCTCCGGTAATGGGCGAGCAAGGCGGCCGGATCGGTGAAGCGCTGGAAATCGTCGGAGACCGGCAGGCCCCAGCCGGCGATCGCCTGCATCACCGCGCACTGGGTCTCGCCGGGCAGGGCGCTGGCCTCGCCCCAGCCGTGGGCGAGGAAGCGCAAGGGCCGCGCCGCCGTCACCTTCCAGTCCTTCTGGCGCAGCGAGCCGGCGGCGGCGTTGCGCGGATTGGCGAACTGCCGCGCTTTGTCCGGGTCGTCGGCTTCGGCCAGCAGCCGCGCGTTGAGCGCAGCGAAATCGGCCTTGGCCATATAGACCTCGCCCCGCACCTCGAACACGTCCGGGGCCTCGCCGTGCAGGCGCTGCGGGATGTCGGCGATCGTCGCCGCATTGGCGGTGACGTCCTCGCCGGTCGTGCCGTCGCCGCGCGTCGCCGCCTGGACGAGCACGCCCTTCTCGTAGCGCAGCGAGCAGGACAGGCCGTCGATCTTGGGCTCGGCGGTCAGCGCCACCTCGGCATCGGCGGGCAGCGCCAGGAAGCGCCGCACACGGGCGATGAAGTCGGTCACCTCCTCGTCGGAAAAGGCGTTGTCGAGGCTGAGCATCGGCAGAGCGTGCGGCACCTTGGCAAGATGCCCGGCGGGTGCCGCGCCGACCTGCCGCGACGGGCTGTCGGCGCGCACCAGATGCGGGAAGGCCGCCTCCAGCGCCGCGTTGCGCCGCACCAGCGCGTCATAGTCCGCGTCGGAAATCTCCGGCGCGTCGTCGGTATGGTAGAGCCGATTGTGGCGGGCGATTTCCTGGGCGAGGCGAGCAAGCTCGGCCGCCGCTTCGATGTCGGTCACTCTCCCTCTCCCGCCTGCGGGAGAGGGTTGGGGTGAGGGCCTTCTTCCTTCGTCCGCTCGGCCTCGATCGCGATCAGCAACGTTTCCAGCACCCCGTCCAGATTCCCCATCACGTCATTGTTCCAGAACCGAAGGATTCGAAACCCCCGCTCCCGCAGATAGCGGCTCCGCGTTCGATCGCGTTCCTCGTTGTGCTGGCCGCCGTCAACCTCGACGATGAGATTCGCTTCGAGGCAGCAAAAATCGACTACATAGTCGCCGATCGTCCACTGGCGTCGGAACTTGTAACCGCCGAGGCGCCGATCGCGCAGCGCGAACCACATCGATCGTTCGGCATCGGTCATTGCGCGGCGCAGTGGCGCGGCGTGTCGACTGATCGTGCGGCGGACAACGGCCATAGCTGCTGAGTAACAAGAAGAAGACCCTCATCCCAGCCTTCTCCCGCAGGCGGGAGAAGGAGCGACTATTTCCCTCTCCCGCCTGCGGGGAGAGGGCAGGGTGAAGGTCTTTTTTGCCTTAGGCCGCCTCCAGCAATCGCGTCGCCTGGGCGCGGGCCTCGTCGGTGACGTGCGCGCCCGAGAGCATGCGGGCGATTTCCTCGCGGCGGCGGGTCTCGTCGAGCGCCTGCACGCTGGTGCGGGTGACCAGGCCCTGGTGGCTCTTCTCGATCAGCAGATGCTGATTGCCGCGCGCCGCCACCTGCGGACTGTGGGTCACGACCAGCAATTGGGCGCGCCCGGCGAGCCGATGCAGCCGCTCGCCGATCGCGCTCGCCACCGCGCCGCCGACGCCGCGGTCGATCTCATCGAACACCATCGTCGTCGCGCCGCCGCGCTCGGCGAGCGCCACCTTCAGCGCCAGGATGAAGCGTGACAATTCGCCGCCGCTGGCGATCTTGATCAAAGGCGCGAACGGCGAGCCGGGATTGGTCGAGATCTCGAACTCGACCCGGTCGCGACCGCGCGCGCCCCATTGCGTCTCGTCGAGCGGCTCGATGACGGTCTTGAATCGGGCGGCATCGAGCTTGAGCGGCGCCAGTTCCTGCGCCACCGCCGCGTCGAGCCGGGCGGCGGCCTCGTCGCGCGCCTCGGTCAACGTCTCGGCCGCCGCGAGATAGGCGGCGCGGCTTTCCTGCACCGCTCGCTCCAGCGCCGCGAGGCTTTGGTCGCCGGTCTCGATCGCTTCCAGCTTCGCGGCCAGCTCCTCGGCCAGCGCGGGCAAGGCGTCGGGGTCGACCCGATGCTTGCGCGCGACCGCGCGGATCTCGAACAGTCGTGTCTCGGCCTCCTCGAGCCGGGCCGGATCGTAAGCCATCGCTTCGGCGGCTTCTCCGAGACGATCCTCGGCCTCGGACGCTTCGACCACGGCGCGGTCGATCGCGGCAAGCGCTTCGGCCAGCTTCTCGTCCTCGTCGGCGAACCGGTCGAGGCGCCGGGCGGCCTGGCGGAGGAGAGCGAGGGCTCCCTCCGACCCCTCGACGAGCTGGGCCACCGCTGCGATGTCCTCAGCCAGCCGCGCCCCTTTCTGCATGTTGGCGCGCAGCCCGGCCAGTTCCTCTTCCTCGCCCGGCTGCGGCGCCAGCGCGGTCAGTTCGGCGACGGCATGTTCCAGATATTCGCGGTCGCGCGCGGCGACCTCGATCATGTCGCGGGTCGCGGCGAGCTTCGCCTCGGCGCCGCGCCAGGCCTGGAACGCGGCCTCGCACGTCCGCGTGTCGATGCGGCCGTAGCTGTCGAGCAAGGCGCGGTGGCCGCGCGCGTTCAAGAGGCCCCGGTCGTCATGCTGGCCATGGATTTCGACGAGCAGGGCGCCCAAGTCTCGAAGCAGGGCGACCGAGGCCGACTGGTCGTTGACGAAGGCGCGGCTGCCGCCGTCCGATTTGACGATGCGGCGGATGACGATCGGCTCGTCCGCCTCGCCGTCCAGCCCGTTCTCGGCGAGCAGGAGGCGCGCGGCATGATCCTGCGGCACTTCGAAGCTGACGCTGACCACGGCCTGCGCTTGGCCGCTGCGCACCAGCCCGCTATCGGCGCGGGCGCCGAGCGCGAGGCCGAGGGAGTCGAGCAGGATCGATTTGCCGGCGCCGGTCTCGCCGGTGAGCACGCCGAGACCCGGACCGAATTCCAGGTCCAGCGTCTCGATCAGCACGACGTCGCGGATCGAAAGGGCGGTCAGCATGACGGCCCCGCCACGTCAGGCGGCAGGCGCGTGCTTCTGGACCAGCTCGTAGGCGCGCTCATACCATTTGGTGCCCGGATAATTGGCTCCGAGCACGGCGGCGGCCTTCTTCGCTTCCTCGGGAATGCCGAGCGCCAGATAGGATTCGGTAAGCCGCATCAGCGCCTCGGGCGTGTGCGTCGTCGTCTGATATTCGTCGATGACGGTGCGGAAGCGGACCACCGAGGCGAGCCATTGCTGGCGGCGCTGGTAGAAGCGGCCGATCTCCATCTCCTTGCCGGCGAGATGGTCGCGGACGAGGTCGATCTTGAGGCGGGCATCGGCGGCGAAGCGCGTCTGCGGGTAGCGGCGGACGACCTCGCCCAGCGCGTCGAGCGCCTGCTTGGAAATGCTCTGGTCGCGGTTCACGTCCTCGATCCGCTCGTAATGATTGAGCGCGATCAGATAGAGCGCGTAGGGCGCGTCCTTGTTGCCGGGGTGGATCGAAAGGAAGCGGCGGGCCGATTCGACCGACTTGGTATGTTCGCGGGCGAGATAATAGCTGAACGCGCTCATCAGCTGCGCGCGGCGCGCCCACACCGAATAAGGATGCTGGCGCTCGACCTCGTCGAACAATGCCGCCGCGATCATATATTGGCCGCGGTCGAGCCGGTACTTGGCCGCATTGTAGAGGGTGTTGACGTCGCGCGCCACATAGGAGGTGTCGGCGCGGGTGCGCTTGCCGCCGCTGGCGCAGCCCGCCAACGGGGTGATCGCGGCGAGAATGGCGAGACCGATAAGCGGACGGGGGATGTTGCGCAGCATGTTCGGCTTCTTAGCGAAGGCTTTGGCGGACGCCAAGCAGGATAGGAGGCAAAGAGCCCAGCCGCGATGAATGGCAGTTTAATGCCCTGAAAAGGGCCGGGCTGCTAAGGCAAGGCGATGCTGCGCGTGCTGACCCTTTCGACCCTGTTTCCAAACGCGGCCCAGCCGACGCTGGGCGTGTTCGTCGAGCGCCAGGCTTTGGGCCTGGCCGCGCTGCCCGACGTCGAGGTGCGGGTCGTGTCGCCGGTCGGGCTGCCGCCCTGGCCGCTGTCGCGCCACCCGCATTATGCCGCCCGCGCGGCGCTGGCCGAACAAGAGCAATGGAAGGGGCTGCCGGTCTGGCGGCCCGCCTATCGCGTATGGGGCCCGCTCGGCCAGGCGGGCTCGGCGCGGCGGATGGCGGCGGCCCTGCTGCCGGGGCTGCGGCGCCTGCGCGCGGAATTTCCGTTCGACGTGATCGATGCCCAATTCTTTTGGCCGGACGGTCCGGCCGCGGCACGTCTTGCGCATGTGCTCGGCGTGCCTTTCTCGATCAAGGCGCGCGGCGCCGACATCCATCATTGGGGCCGCCCTGCCGGCACACGCGGCCAGATCGTGGAGGCCGCCGCGGCCGCCGACGGCCTGCTCGCCGTGAGCGATGCGCTGGCGGGCGACATGGCCGCCTTGGGCATCGCGCGCGACAAGATCCGGACCCATTGCACCGGCGTCGATCTCGACCGCTTCGTTCCGGTCGACCGAATGGTCGCGAAGGCGCGGCTCGGCGTGAGCGGCATGCTCCTGGTCACCGCTGGAGCCCTTATCCCGCGCAAGGGGCAGGCGCTGGTGCTGGAGGCGCTGCGCGCGATTCCCGGCGCGACGCTGTTCTTGGTCGGCGACGGGCCGGATCGGCGCGCGCTCGAGCGGCAGGTCCGCGCCGCCGGAATCGGCGCTCGTGTCCGCTTCCTCGGCAATCGGCCTCATGCCGATCTGCCGGGCCTGCTCGCCGCCGCCGACGCGCTGGTGCTGCCGTCATCATCAGAAGGCCTGGCCAATGTCTGGGTGGAGGCGCTCGCCTGCGGCACGCCGATCGTGATCAGCGATGTCGGCGGGGCACGCGAGGTGGTCGATCGGCCCGAGGCGGGACGGCTCGTCGCCCGCGACCCGGCGGTGATCGCCGCAGCCGTGCGTGCGCTGAGCGCGGCGCCGCCGGCAGCGGCGGC
>JAFAEZ010000007.1 GCA_023423775.1 Pseudomonadota bacterium | reverse complement strand
CGGCTGCGGCGCCTGGGCGAGCACCGGCCGGCCCCAGAGGGCCACGGTGCCCGCGGCGCCCAGGCCGAACCAGCTCTTCTTCTCCTTGGCGCGCACCAACAGCGAGATCAGCAACTGGTTGCCGGAGGGAACGACGTTGACGCTCTTGACGGTGACGTCGACCGGGCCGGAGCCATCCTCGGGATAGGTGCGCCCGACCATCTGCGCCGCGATCAGCTTGTTGATCTCGGTGAAGGGCACGTCGATCGGCACGCCGATGTTCACGCCCGTGCCGGTCGGCGGCACGATCGAGATCTTCTCGGGGAACGGACAGTCTGGCTTGGTCGGCGTCGAGGTGACGCGGGTCTCGGCCTCGAGGCCGAGCAGCAGCGTCACGTTCTGCGCGTCGACGCGCGGCTGCGCCGCGATCGCGCGCACCGGCTTCATCTCGAGCCAGAGCGGCGGCAGCGCCGACGAGCCCGAGCCCTGCAGCGGGATCGAGCGGCAGGCCTTGGCCCATTGCACCTTCGCATTCTCGCGCAGGGACGGATCGTTGCGGATGCGCTCGGAGACGGCGTTGATCTGCTCGCCGACATTCTTGTCGATCAGCGGCTTCACCTGCGCCGGTACGTTGACCTTGGCGCCGGCGACGTTGAGGTTGGTGTCGCCGAGATTGACCTGGGCGCCGAGATTGGGCTCGAGGTGCCAGTTGGCCGCGAGCTTCGGACGCGAGGTGACCACGACGTTGCCCTTGATCTCCGCGCTGGCGTTCAAGTTCTTGATGTTGACCGCGCCGATCCGTTTCGCGGCATCGCCGCCGAGCACGCTGCCGAGTGCGTCGCCAAGCGCGCCGGTGGCCTTCGACGACAGCGAGCCCGTCACGTTGAGCTTGCCGGTGAGCGGCGTCGAGATCGTCAGCACGTCCTTGTCGCCGCTGGCCGCCATCGGTCCGCGCGCGGCGGACCAGCCGATATCGGCGTTCTCCAGGATCTGCGAGATGGGGTTGTCGGCCTTCCCCGCGAAATTGCGCGGCGCGGCCTTTTCGGCCTGGTCGCGGATCGCCGACAGCGCGATCGCGACCGGCGCGATCACGATCGAGCTTTTCGAGACGGGCGGCAGCGGCGGCAGCTGCGCGACCGGCGGCGCCGAATTGGTCGCGCGCGGCGCCAGCAGGTCCATCGCCTTCAAGCTGATGAAGAACGACGCCGCGAGCACCGCGACGGCGATCAGGATCGTCTTCAGATTCAACGTCAGTCGCATCAATCCCCCAAGTCGCCCGACGGGGATTTTACAGGGCGGGCGAGGAGGGCGCTAGAGCGCACCGATGGGGTGGAATTGGGGCGAACAGGTTAACGACTGCGAACGCGCCGTTGCCGCGCGTTCAAGCCGTCATTGGCGATCAGCCGCGCCGGGGACGGCGGACGGCTCTCACGTTGCCGCGATCGCCGCCACCGCAGAAGAACCGGTCGCCGCCGTCGGACTCCAGCCCCGAAACCCCCGTCCCGGCCGGCAGGTCGAGCTGCTCGAGCACCTTGCCCGTCTCAGGGTCGATCCGTCGCAGGTCGCTCTCTTCGTTCTCCCAGGTGCCATGCCAGAGCTCGCCGTCCACCCAGGTCACGCCGGTGACGAAGCGCTTGCTCTCGATGGTGCGGAGGACCTTGCCCGTTTCGGGATCGACCTGATGGATCTTGCGCTCGCGGTACTGGCCGACCCAGAGCGAGCCCTCGGCCCAGGCCAGTCCGGAATCCCCGCCGCCGCCGGGCGAAGGGATCGTGCCGAGCACCTTGCCGGTGGCGGCGTCGATCTTCTGGATGCGGTCCTCGGCGATCTGGAACAGGTGCCGGCCATCGAACGCCGTTCCGGCATGCGCGGCGACATCGATGGAGCGCGCAATCTTGCCGTCGTCCGGATCGACGGCGTTCAGCTTGTCGCCGGATGCGAACCAGACATGCTTGCCGTCATAGGTGACGCCATGCACGGCTTCGACGCCGGCAAAGGGCCCGTACTCCCTGACGATCTCGGCAGCCGAACGTTTCATGTGCGCGATCCCTCGTGGATGTGAACTGACCTCATCCTACGTCTTGAGGAGCGGCGTGGGGAGTAACAAGCCTGTCGGGAAACCCGGGACGGGCGGCGTCATCCAGCGCCGCGCGCGGCCGTGTCCGAACGACTGCACCTTGTTCGAGCGCGCCAGCTCGTCGAGCGCTCGCTGCACCGTCCGCGCGCTCGTGCGAAGTGCCAGCGCGAGCGCCGAGCTCGACCACGGCTCGCCATCGCAGAGCAGGGCGAGGACGGTGGCGTGCTTCTCCTCGACCGGCCGCGCCAGCACGAGAACCTCGCGCGTCTTGCGCGGTGTCAGCGCAAAACCCTGCTTCGTCGCATTGACATCCGCGAGCGGCCTCAGCTTGGCGCGGAGCCGTCCGATCTCGACCCGGAGCCGGGCACGATGCGATTCATCGGCATGCCTGGCGTGAAACGCCGCGGCCATCAGTGCCTCGCGCGACACGTCCGCGGGCCAGGCCTGCGCCAGCTGGCGGGCAAGCGCGAACAGCACCGGCCGCGTTCCGAGCGACACGACGACGCCTTGCCTGCGAATGGTGTGGTGGAAGGTGTCGACCACAAGTGCCTTGGACATCGCCAGCGCTTCGATCTGGCCCAGCAGCAGCGGATGCTCCCTACCGCGGGCGATCAGGCGCGCCGCGGGCGTGTCGAGCACGAGGTTTGCACCTTCGACCTCCGCCGCGAGCGCCGGAATGCCGGCGAGGCGCACTGCATGTGCCGCGCGGTCCAGCGCTGCGCGTGCATCCTCCGTCCTGAGCCGCCTGATGGCGATGCCGGCGACCACGAGCTCGCGGACGACCTGCGAGGCCGGCGGAAGCGGAGAGGTGATGAGCCCGGCCAATGCATGTTCGGCTTCGTCGAGACGTCCGAGCAGGAGCAGACGGCGCGCCTCGATGTGGCCGGCATGGGCGGCATTGGCGAGATCGCCGTGCTTGTCGAGCGTCGCGCGGGCCGCCGCGAGCGCTTTCACCGGCCAGCTCAGATCGCGCGAGACGAGCGCGATCTCCGCCTCGGCCACGATGCATCTTGCGCGCGCCACCGCCTCTCTCGGGCCGAACGCGCGCGCGGCGCTGCGCAGCAGCGACTTCGCTTTCGCGAGATCGCCGAGCTGTGCCATCGCAATGCCGCGCAGCGCCAGCGAGGGGGCGTCGTTGCGCAGCGCAACGCGGTTCAGCGCGCCGAGCGGATCGCCGGCCTCGAGCGCACGCGCAGCGGCCGTGATCAGCGATTCCATGTCAATCCCGCCACACTTGTTACTCCCACCGCGCAACCGCACGGTGCCAGAAACCGTTGACGGCCGACGACGTGCGGTGAGGGGCGGTTGGTTCCGCCTCCGTCATCGCGCGGCGCGGAATGACGGCCGAAGCAGGAAATGAGGAGAGCCATCATGACATCAGTTCAAAACGCCGGGACGAACGGACAGCCCGCCATGCAGACGCCGCCGGTGGTGTCGCCGCAGGACTGGGAGGCGGCCCGCCTGCAATTGCTGGTGAAGGAAAAAGCCCATACCCGTGCCCGCGATGCCCTGGCCGCCGAACGCCGGCGCATGCCGTGGATGGCGGTGGACAAAACCTATGCGTTCGAGGGCCCCGGCGGCAAGGTCAGTCTGGTCGACCTATTCCAGGGCCGGCGGCAATTGATCGTCTACCGCGCCTTCTTCGAGCCGGGCGTGTTCGGCTGGCCCGATCATGCCTGCCGCGGCTGCTCCATGGTCGCCGACCAGGTCGCCCATGTCGCGCATTTGAATGCCCGTGACACGACGCTGGTCTTCGCGTCGCGCGCGCCGCAGGCGGACATTGCGCGGCTGAAGCAGCGGATGGGCTGGACCATTCCATGGGTCACCGTCACCGACGGTTTCGACGCGGATTTCGGCGTGGACGAATGGCACGGGACGAACGTGTTCTACCGCGACGGCGATCGCATCTTCCGCACCTATTTCGTCAAGAGCCGCGGCGACGAGCAGATGGGCGGCACCTGGAACTATCTCGACATCACGCCGCTCGGCCGGCAGGAGGT
>JAFAEZ010000005.1 GCA_023423775.1 Pseudomonadota bacterium | reverse complement strand
GCCGTATAACGCCCGTCGACGTCGGAGAGGAGGATCAGCATGTCGCTGCGGATCATCTGCGCCGCCCGCGCCGACAGCCGGTCATTGTCGCCGTAGCGCAGCTCGTCGGTGGCGACGCTGTCATTCTCGTTGATCACCGGCAGCGCGCCCTGGGCGAGCAGCACGTCCATCGTCGCCCGGGCGTTGAGCCAGCGCCGCCTTTGCTCGGTGTCGTCGAGCGTCAGCAGCAATTGCGCGGTCGTGATTCCGTGCGGCGCCAGCGCCGCCTCCCAGGCCTGCATCAGCAGCGACTGGCCGGCGGCGGCCGCCGCCTGCTTGTAGGCCAGGCGCGGCGAGCGGCCGAGGCCGATCTTCCGCCGCCCGAGTGCGACCGCCCCCGACGACACGACGATCACCTGCCGCCCCTCGGCCCGCAGCCCGGCAATGTCCTCGCCCAAGCTGGCCAGCCAATCGCGGCGCGCGTCACTGCGCTCGCCGTCGACGAGCAGCGACGATCCGATCTTGATCGTGATCCGCCGCGCCGCGCCGATCAGGCTCGCCGCCGATCGCGCCGCTACTCCCCCATTCTCTGTCATGCCGCGACGCTAGGACAGCCTATTGCGCCGCACAATCGCGGAAGAGCGGCACCGCCATGCAGAAATTTCGGGTCCCCCCAGCGCACGCCGCTGCTCATGCGCCGCCCAGATCGGTTATATTTGGCGGTGGTCGGCCGGAAGGAGGTGACGTACCCTCCTCCCGGGCCGGAGCACCCGGTCTCCACCTGCGAGGGGCCGGTCATGGCGGACAAGATCGAGGACGGGGACGACACGGCCGGCTCGCGCGCCGCCGCTCAGCAATCGGCGATGGATTCGAGCGCCGATGGCGGCCCCTCCCTCCCCCGCGCGCAGCTCGATCGGGACTTCCTCCACGGCGACGTGCTGTTCCGCGGCTCGCAATGCCGTCGCTACCGCCGCCTGGACGGCGACCCGCTCTACCGGCCGCTGCGCATCTACAGCTCGGATCCGATGCGCTCGCGCTACGAAGGCGCCGAGATGGTCGTCTCGGTCCCTTATGAGGCGCTCGAAAAGCGGCCGGATGCGCCCGATCAGGCGCTGCCGGCGGGGTCGATGGTCGAAGTGGTCGAGGATGTCGATCCGCTTGAGGGAACGCCGCTCTTCCCGCTCGTCGATCTCGACGACCGCGCGCTGCTGCTGACCCAGGGGCTGCCGCCGTCGGCGAGCGACCCGCGCTTCCACCAGCAGATGGTCTACGCGGTGGCGATGGACGTCGTCGCGCAGTTCGAGACGGCGCTCGGGCGCGAACCCTGCTGGGGCTTCAATCCCTCCGCAGAGGGGCGCCGGCTCCGCCTCCGGCCGCACGGCGGCGACGACCAGAATGCTTATTATTCGAAGGCCAAGGGCGAGATCGCGTTTGGCCAGTTCGCCGCCACGCACGATGCCGGCGGCCAGGTGCTTCCCGGCGGCACGATCTACACCTGCCTCTCGCAGGACATCATCGCCCACGAAATGGCGCATGCCTTGCTCGACGGGATGCGCGCCCGCTTCGATGAGGACACCAATCCCGACGTGCTCGCCTTCCACGAGGCCTTCGCCGACCTCGTCGCCGTTCTCCACCATTTCTCCCACGCCGAGAGCGTGCAGCGCGAGATCGCCAAGGGCCAGGGCACGCTCACCGGCGGCAAGGGCATCTTCACGATCGCCCGCCAGTTCGGCGCGGCGACCGGCCGGCCCGGCCCGCTCCGCGTGCTGCTGACCGAAGGCGGCGGCACGCGCTTCTACGGCACGACCGAGGAGCCGCACGAGCTCGGCGCGGTGCTGGTCGAGGCGGTGCTGGACGCGTTCAACACCATCTTCGAACGACGCGTGGCGCAGCTCCGCACCATCTACGGCCTCTCGGTTCTCGAGGGCCGCGCGCTCCACCCGGCCTTCGTCGATCTGCTCGCCGACGAGGCGGCGCGCGTGGGCGGCCAGTTCCTGTTCCTGTGCATCCGCGCGATCGATTATTGCCCGCCGATCGACATCACCTTCGGCGAATATCTGCGCGCTTTGGTGACGGCCGACCGCGATCTCGTCGAGAACGATCCCTGGGGCTATCGCGAGAGTCTGATCGCAGCCTTCGGGCGCAAGCGCATCTTCCCGCCCAACGTCACCGATCTCAGCGAGGATGCCCTGCTCTGGCGCAAGCCGCGCATCGATCTCCCGAAGGTCGTCGACCTGTCGCTGCGCAAGCTCCAGCTCGGCGACGACCCGGCGCTTGCGCCGGAGACGGCGGAGGTGCGCCGCCAGGCGCAGGCGCTGGCCGATCTGATCTGCGTTCCCGAATATGCGCGCGAATTCGGTATCGCCCGCGTCGGGCCAGGAGAGAACGAAGCGCGTAACCCGCCGGTCATCGAATCGATCCGCACGATCCGCCGCGTCGGTCCCGACCGCCAGGTCCGCTTCGGGCTCGTCGCGGAGGTCCTTCAGAATTACGACGAACGCCGCCACCCCGGGCGCTGGGGCGGCAGCACGATCATCCTCGGCGGCTCGGGCGAGGTCCGCTACGTGATCGGCCGCAGCCCGCCCAAGCCGGACGCGAAGAGATGGAAGCGCGCCGGCTCCGTCGCCCGCAACCTCACCGCCGACCGGAACGAGCCGTGGAAGGCGCTCCACTCACTGGAGCCGGCCGCCTCGTCCGCCCCCAAAGGGAGCTAGGCGACGGCGAACGGCTTCTGGTTCACGAATGCGGCATCGACGGTGCCGACCTTCGAGACTTGCGGCGACTGGCTCATCGGCATCTGCGCGGCGATCTGCTGGTGGAACTTGCCGTAGCCGCCCTGGAAGGATCCATCCTTCCAGACCTTCTTGAGCTTCTCGGTGAACAGCCCGTTCTTGGTTCCGTCGAGCGAGACCTGCGTGTCCTTGCAGCCGGAGAGCAGGATGACCCCCGCCGGGATCGGCGCCGCGCTCGCCCCCGCCGACGCGATCTGCAGCGGCAGATAGGTGGAGGCATGCTTTTCGAACACCGAGCGGGTGAGGTCGATGTCGGCGAGACGCGGAACGAAATCACCGGTATCTTCGGTCGTCCCCTCCTCCTCGCGCAGCTTGCTGACGGAGCCGCTGTGGCAGCTGTCGGAGACGATGCTGATCCGCACCCCCGGCTTGAACAGGCCGTACATCCGGTAGAGCTCGTCATCGATCACCATGCGGTCGTAGAGCAGCCAGGTCTCGTCCAACTTGTCTTCTTCGTCGCCGGTATCGTCGTCCACCTGGCCGCCATGGCCGGCATAAGTCAGCAGCAATATGTCGCCGGCGACGAGCTTCTTCGAATAATCCAGCAGGGCGCCGAGCAAGGCCTGTGAGGTCGCCTGCCTGGTGAGCAGCACCTGCGATTCCGCGTATCCGAGCGACTTGGCGATCGCGTGCATGTCGTTGGCGTCGAACTCGCACGCCCGGAGGTCCCCGCTCCAGCCGTCATAATGATCGGGATCGACCGAGTTGAGACCCAGGTGCAATGAATAGCCTTTCGCCATGCCAACCTCCCTGCCCCGCTTGCGCCGTCGACTATATCGCAGGCTATCATCTCCCATTCGTCTGGGCACGTTCATTTCCGTCATATTATGTCCACTATGACCTGCTCTGCCCGTTACTTCACCGGTACGTTGCGCTCGGCGGTGGCAAATGTCAGCATGGGCTGCCCGACTGATACGGGACTTCGGGCTCAGCCTCGGGAGGGCCGCCGATGAAAGCGCACTTCGTCTCCGCCGCCGCGCTCGCCGCCAGCGCCTCGCTCGCGCTTCTCGTCGCCTGCACCGGCAACGGTCCGGACGACCCGCCTCAAACGGCAGGCTACCAGAATTGGGACGGCCAGGAGCAGGCCTGGTGGTATGAATCGACCCAAGGGTCGCGGCTGATGCCCTATGCCTGGTTCCAGGCGCTCGAGCAGCCCGGCAGCGACCAGCCTTTCCTCGCCGACGATCACATGAAGAGCTTCCGCTTCGTGCCGCGGACGACCTCGTTCAACGTGCGCCTCCCGGTCGGCTTCGCGATCGACCGCACCGGCGACGAGATCCTGCTCGAGACCAGCCCGACCCGGCTGCGCTGGTTCGCCGACCAGCCCAGCAACGAGCCGTGGATCGGCCTCAATTGCTCGGCCTGCCACACCGCCGTGCTCAACCATCAAGGTCGCTCGCTGGTCGTCGACGGCGGCCCCAGCCTGGTTGATTTCCAGAGCTTCAACGAGGCCGTCGACGCGGCCCTGGTCGCGACCCGCGACGATCCGGCCAAGTGGGAGCGCTTCGCCGGCCGCGTGCTCGCCGGCAAGGACACGCCCGCCAATCGCGAGATGCTGCGCGCCGCCTTGGGCCGCCTGATCGCGTGGGAGGAAGCCGCCGAGCGCCTGAACAGGACCCCGCTGCGCTACGGCTTCGCGCGCGTCGACGCGTTCGGCCACATCTACAACAAGGTCGCTCTGTTCACCGGCGCCGACAATCCCCAGGTCAACCCGGCGGACGCGCCGGTCAGCTACCCCTTCCTGTGGGACATCTACCGCCACGACCGGCTGCAGTGGAACGGCATCGCCGGCAGCGCCCGGATCAAGCTCGGCGATTCCTATCTCGATTACGGCGCGATGGGCCGCAACACCGGCGAGGTGCTCGGCGTGTTCGGCGACATCGTCGTCAAGGACCGTCTCGACCTGTCCGGCTATCCCTCGACCGTCCGCACCGACAATCTCAACCGGCTCGAGATGCTGCTCGCGAAGCTGCGCCGCCCCGCCTGGCCGGTCGACCTGTTCGGCGCGACCGACCCGGCCAAGGTCCAGGCGGGCCAGCAGCTCTACGAGGCCAAATGCCAGGGCTGCCACAAGATCCAGCCCGGCACCGAGCCCTATAAGGTCGTGATGGTGCCGCTGACCGGCGGCGAGCAGAACCGGACCGACCCGTGGATGGCCTGCAACGCCTTCAGCTACCAGACCCCAAGCGGCCGGCTCGAGAACCAGCGCAGCAACATCGTCAGCGGCGCGCGCATTCCCGATCCGGCGCCGCTCTCCACCTTGCTCGCCACCACGGTCAAGGGCGCGCTGGCCGCCCAGAAGGGCCGCATCCTCGCCGAGGCCGCCAACACCTGGCTGGGCGTCGATCGCCCGCCGCGGGTCGTCACCCGCGCGCCGCAGACGGCGGCCGAGCGGCGTGCCGAACGGCTGCAGCATTGCCTCGCCAATGGCGGGGAGTTGATGGCCTACAAGTCGCGCCCGCTCGACGGGATCTGGGCCACCGCGCCCTATCTCCACAACGGCTCGGTGCCGACGCTCTACGACCTGCTGCTGCCCGCCACTCAGCGCCCGACCCGCTTCCGGGTCGGCACCCGCGAATATGATCCGGTGCGGGTCGGCTACGTCACCGGCGACGCGACCGGCAACAGCTTCGTCTTCGACACCAGCCTCACCGGCAATTCCAATGCCGGCCACGACTACCGCGTCGGCGAGCTCACCGACGCGCAGCGCTGGGCGCTCGTCGAATATATGAAGACGCTCTAGGCACTTGGCAGGTGCATTGCCGCGCCCGAGCCGCTAGCCAGGGGGCGTGAAGATCGCGACCTTCAACGTCAACGGCATCAATGGCCGGCTCGAACGCCTGCTCGAATGGCTCGAGGAAACGCAGCCCGACGTCGCCTGCCTGCAGGAATTGAAAGCACCGCAGGACAAATTCCCGGAAGCGGCGATCGCCAAGGCCGGATATGGCGCCATCTGGCACGGCCAGAGCCGCTGGAACGGAGTGGCCATCCTCGCGCGCGGCTGCGACCCGGTCGAGACCCGGCGCGGCCTTCCCGGCGACCCCGAGGACACGCATTCGCGCTATATCGAGGCGGCGGTGAACGGCGTGCTGGTCGGCTGCCTCTATCTCCCTAACGGCAATCCCCAGCCCGGCCCCAAGTTCGACTATAAGCTCAAATGGTTCGAGCGGCTCAATGCCCATGCCGCCGAACTGATCGCGATCGGCCTGCCCGTCGTCCTCGCCGGCGACTACAATGTCGTGCCCACCGATTTCGACATCTACAACACGCGCAGCTGGAAGGACGACGCTTTGCTCCAGCCCGAGCCGCGCGCCGCTTATGCGGAACTGCTCGCACCGGGCTGGACCGACGCGATCCGCGCCCTCCATCCCGACGAGCCGATCTACACCTTCTGGGATTATTTCCGGAACGCCTGGGGCCGCAATGCCGGGCTGCGCATCGATCATCTCCTGCTCAGCCCGGCCGCCGCCGAGCGGCTCCGCGCCGCCGGTGTCGACCGCGAGGTGCGCGGCCGCGAGAAAGCGAGCGATCACGCCCCCGCCTGGGTCGAGCTTGCCGACGGATGAGGAAAAGCTCGTTCGCGCCGGTCACCGACGCGCGCACACGCCTGCTCGTCCTCGGCAGCCTGCCCGGCGAACAGTCGCTGGCGGCGCAGCGTTACTACGCCAATCCGCGCAATCAGTTCTGGCGGCTGATCGGCGCCGTGATCGAGGTGGACCTCGTCGCCCTGCCCTATGACGAGCGCCTCGCCACCCTGCTCCGCCACCGTATCGGCCTGTGGGACGTGGTCGGCTCGGCGCTCCGCCCCGGCAGCCTCGACGGCGCCATCCGCGAACACGAGGCGAACCCGCTCGCCGCGCTCGCGGCCGGCCTGCCCGAGCTGCGCGCGATCGCCTTCAACGGCGGCACCTCGGCGCGGCTCGGCATCAAGGAACTGGGCGACGACACGGCCTTCGCGCTCGTCCCCCTGCCCTCGAGCAGCCCGGCCTTCACATTATCGTTCGAGGCCAAGCGCGACCAGTGGCTGAAGCTGCGGCCCTACCTCGCCTAAGGCTGAGTCAGGAACAGGCCGATCGCCAGTGCGACGCCGAGCAAGACGATGCCGACTTTGAGGATCGTCTCATTCACCCGGCGCAGCAGCCATACGCCCCACAGACCGCCGGCGATCGCGCCCATCCCGAGCACCGCAACCTCGAGCAAAGGCACCCGCGTCGCATAAAGGAAGATCAGCACCGCCGAGGCATTGATCAGCCCGGCGAGCACGTTCTTGGCGGCCCCGGCGCCGCGCACCCCCATTCCGGCCATCGTCATCACGGCCATCATCAGGAAGCCGATGCCGCCGCTATAATAGCCGCCATAGACCGCCACCGCGCCCTGCATCGCCGCGGCCGTCCGCGGTCCGAGATGCGCCGCGGGCTTGCGCCGGAAATTGCCCCAGGCGAACACCGCCGTTGCGAACAGGACCAGCCACGGCACCAGCCGCGCGAATGAGGCCGCCGAGGTGGCGAGCAGCAGGAACGCGCCGAACGCCCCGCCGACCAGGCTGATCCAGGCCAAGGTGCGGAAACGCAGCCCCGGCATGTCCTCGATCATCGAGCGTCCGGCGATGCCGCTCACCACCTGGCCCGGGAACATCGCGATGGTGGACGCGATATTGGCGAGCCGCGCGTCGAGACCGGCCAGCATCAGGGCCGGCAACGTCACGAACGAACCGCCCCCGGCAAGCGCATTCTGGGCGCCGGCCCAGATCCCGGCGGCGAACAGCAGCAACAAGGTGAGCACGAAAGTCCTCCCGCACGGACATCCGCGCCGGACCCTCGATAGAAAGGCTTCTGCGGCCCGCCAAGCTCCTCTATGCATGGACGAGGGAGGACGCCTGTCATGGATATATTGGTCAGCACCGACGGCCCGGTCATGGAGATCCGGCTCAATCGTCCGGACAAGAAGAATGCGATCACCGTGGCAATGTACGCGGCACTGGCCGATGCGCTCGCCCAGGCGGCCGAGGATCCGGCGGTGCGCGTCGTCACTATCTCGGGCAATGGCGGGCTGTTCACCTCGGGCAACGATATCAAGGACTTCATGGCCGAGCGCCCGTCGGGCACCGACATGCCGGTGTTCCGCTTCCTGCGCACGATCGCCGCCTTCCCCAAGGTCGTCATCGCCGGAGTCGAAGGCTCGGCGATCGGCATCGGCACGACGATGCTGCTCCACTGCGACCTCGTCGTCGCCACCACCAGCGCCAGCTTCGTGATGCCGTTCGTCGATCTCGCTTTGGTGCCGGAAGCAGCGAGCTCGCTGATCCTGCCGCGCCAGATCGGCCGCCAGCGCGCCGCCAAGCATCTCATCCTTGCCGAACCGTTCGATGCGGAGACCGCGTTCGAATATGGCATCGTCACCCATCTCGTCGGCAATGACGAACTCGACGCCCAGCTCCGCGCGCTCGCCCTGCGCGTCGCCGCCAAGCCGCCCGAGGCCGTGCAGCTCACCAAGCAATTGCTCAACGCCCCGCCTTGCTCGATCGAGGAGAGGATCGCGGCCGAAGGCGTCTTGTTCGGCGATCGCCTCCGCTCGGCCGAGGCGATCGAGGCCTTCACCGCCTTCTTCGAAAAACGCCCCCCGCGCTTCGGCCCCACCGAATAGAACGCGCGGCCTCCCGTCGTCGCTTGAACGAAATCTATCGTAATGCGATAAAACCGGCCCACCTAATGGCGCGATCGCACCGCTCATGACCAAGCCTCCCGCGCTCAGCGACAGCGACTACCGGATCCTTGCATCGGTGCGCGCGGAGCTGCGCAGCTTCGCCCATTTCACGGAGCAGGCGACGAGCCGGGCCGGCCTCACGGCGCAGCAGCACCAGATCCTCCTTGCCCTGCGCGCCGCCGAAGATGGCGCGCTCACCGTGGGGGAGCTTGCCGAAACGATGTTCCTGAAACCGCACAGCGTCTCCGGAATGGCCGATCGCCTCGCCGCCGCGGGGCTGATCGAGCGCGTCCGCGACCACCGGGACCGCCGCCGCATCAGCCTGCGTCCCACTCCCGCCGCGCAGAAATTGCTCGCCTCGCTCGGCCAGGTGCACCGCGCCGAGCTGAAGCGCATCCGCCCCCTGCTCATATCGCTCCTGTCGCAGCTCGAATAAGGGCGCCTTACGCTCTCGGGTAGGTCAGCACGTCCCCGTCGACCTTCGCGCCCGGCGTCATCTTGGCAGGTTCCACGCGGTCCTTGCCCATCAGGTGCAGGACCACGTGGCCGCGCAGAAGGAGATAGTCGGCGATGATGCGCCGGTGGCAGCGCCACCACACCGATTCCGAACACATGATCGCGCACGGCGTCTCGGCGCTCAGCGCGACCAGCCGGTCCAGCCCGGCGCGATAGTCGTCGGACAGCGCGTAATCGGCATAATTGTGGAAGCTCTGATTGTCCCAGAAGCCGTTCACGGCGGGATCGACCTGCTTCTGCCGGCTGCGCCGCCCGCCGAGTTCGGGAATAATCGTATGGCCGATCTGCCAGCCCGCGAGCGTGTCGGGCAGAGTGTCGAGATTGTAAGCCGGATTGGTCCGCGAGCGGGGGATGCTGCGGACGTCGACGACGCGCCGGACGTTGCCGGCCCGGAGCAATTCGACAAACTCTTCGATGCTCCGCGTCGAATGGCCGATCGTGTAGATCGGATGCGCCCCGTCCGGATCCGTCACGATGGCTCTCCGAGGATGGAGCGCACTCGACGGCGCAGCTCGGGAAGCACCTCGGCTTCGAACCAGGGATTGTTCGCCGCCCAGATGCGCGAGCGCCAGGACGGATGCGGCAGCGGGAAATAGCGCGGCAGGTAGGAACGGAAATCGCGCACCCGGTCGCTCATCCTTCCCGGCCCGAGCGCCGCCTCCTGCGCGTAGGTCCCGACGAGAAGAGTGAGGCGGAGCGCAGGCATCTGGGCGAGCAGTTCGGGCCGCCAGAGCCGCGCGCATTCCGGCCGCGGCGGGGCGTCGCCGCTTTGGCCACGGCCGGGATAGCAGAAGCCCATCGGCAGGATCGCGATCCGCTCCTCGTCGTAGAAAGTCTCGGCATCGACCCCCATCCATTCGCGCAGGCGCTCGCCCGACGGATCGGAGAAAGGAACGCCCGAGGCATGGACCTTGGTTCCGGGCGCCTGGCTCGCGATCAGCAGCTGTGCGCTCGGCGCGACCTGGAAGACCGGACGCGGCCCGAGCGGGAGCGCCTCGGCGCAGACGCGGCAGGCGCGCACTTGGGCGACCAGATCCGCAAAGTCCGTCACCGGCTTGTTCCTCCGCCGCCGGCGATCAAGCGGAGTGGCGCGTCAATGACCGTGGCGCGCGATGACGACCCTGTGCGGCGGCCCCTCTGCCGAAGGGGCGTCGCCGACCGGAAACAGGAGCTCGAACAACGTCCCCTCGCCGATCTCGCTCGTGACCCTGACATATCCGCCGATTTGCCTCATGCTGGCGCTCACCTGGGGCAGACCGAGGCCAGTGCCCTTGTCGCCCTTGGTCGTGAAATAGGGATCGAAGATGCGCGCCGCCACCTCGGGCGCCATGCCGACCCCGGTATCGCGCACGGCGACGCTGACATAGCGTCCGGCCTGCGCGGTGGCCGGCATCTGGTCGGCCAGCGCAGTGCAGATGCGGATCGTCCCGCCTTCCGGCATGGCGTCGCGCGCGTTCATCACCAGGTTGAGCAGGGCCGCGTTGAACCGGGGGCGATCGACGAGACAAGGCGGCAGGCCCGGGGTCAGGGCGAATTCCACCCTGATGTCCGGCCCCGCGCCATATTTGACGAAGGTCTCGAGCGCACCGAGCAGCGCGTTCAGATCGTCGCACTGCGGGTCCGCTTCCTGGCTTGTGCCGAAGGCGAGCATCCGCGCGGTCAGCCGGGTGCCGCGCGCCACCGCTTCGCGCGCCGCCTGCAGATAGGCGATCGACGCGGCCGGATCGGCGATGTTGCGCTCGGCCAGGCTCAGCCCGGAATCGATGATCGCCAGGATGTTGCGGATGTCGTGGGTGAGGCCGCCGGCCATTTCCCCCAAGGCGGCGAGCGCCAGCGCGGTCCGCTCGCTCCGTGCCCTGGCGCCGTCGTCGCCGGGCGGCGGCCGGTCGATCCGGTCGAAGGGGGCTGTGAAGCAAATCATGGCACGCACCTTTCATGGCTCGCCGCATGCCCGGTTTCCCGTCAGCGCTCACCGGTCACGGCCTGATCAACGCCCACGAAGGTTAGCACGATCTCCGCCGCGTGTCATGAGTTTATATCGTTATGCGATATAACAGCGCTTTCCGCCGGCGGGTCAGGCCGGGTCGCGGCCGAGCCATTCGCTGAGCCCCGGGCAATTCTCGACATGGATCGCCGTCAGGTCGCACAAAGTGCCGTCCTCGTCGGGCCACAGGATGGTCTGCCCGGCGCGCAGGCCGATCAGCCCGGCCCCGACCGAGCCCGTGATCGGCAGCGCGTAGCCGGGTCGGTGCTCGGAGGGGTGGAGCAACTGGCAGAAGCGCGTGGGCCGCCCGTCGAACAGATATTCGAGGAAGCTGTTCATGGCCACGATGTCGCGCGGCAGCTCCGCGGCCGGCACGATCCGCGCCAGCCGCAGCTTGCGCAGCAGCAGCGAGGAGATCACGTCGTCGTCGATCATGATCGCCATCGTCCGCAGATAATGGACCTGGCTCTCGGAGATCGTCAGCTCCACGTCCTTGTGGAGGGCGGACCAGATGCCGCCGAGGCTGTCCGCGAGCGCGGGCTGAGGCAAAGGCCGCATATCGTTCAACCTTTCCTGCGTCAGTGGTGGGGGACGGCGTGGTCCCCGGCCTTCGCGCGGCGAGCCGAAAGGCGGCTCGTCCGCGCCATTTCCGAAATGCGCCGCGCCATCGCCTTGGCGCGCGGGAAGGTCGTCGCCTCGAGCTCGCGAAAGGCAGGATCGGACGAGAAAAACTTGAACCCGCCGGGCACGCGCACGGCCACTCCGACCACTTTCCTGTCGGCCTCTACGACGAACCGGTCACCAGACATGCAATCTCCCGAAATGCTGAAGGGGGCCAAGGCGCGGCGAGGCGCGCATGTTCGTGCGCAACAGACGCCGCTTCTCGAATTGGGGGATATGCTCCCGCGGAGCAGGCGGGCCGTCGCCCGTCTTGAGCCCGGGGCCTTCGCTCAGCCGGTGCGGCGGGCGGGCCCGGGGCTTAGAATCGTGCGGTACTGCTGCCGGGATGCAGCTCGGAATGTCCGATCTGGAGACGTTCTACCATCACAAGGGCGAATATGGACCGCCGCGGCAGGGAGTCAAGCCGACCGCCGGCCGGCCCGAGCCCTCTCGCCTCCCCGTCCGGCGTCCAGGTTGACACTCCGCATGGCGTAGCTACATCATAGGGCATGCACGGTTTTTCCCATTTCTGTCGATTCCGTGTCCACTCGGGGCAGCTGCTCGCAGGCGCCTAGCCCCAGGCCATCTCCGCTCAAGCGTCGAGCCGGTCTGGGGGGAAATCGAAAGGGTCATCAAGTGCCGCGCCGATGCGCGCATTGATCCTCCAGTTCCGCAACTCCGACGGCAGAAAATATCATGCAGGATACTGCAACCAAGGCGCGCTCCAAGAAGCCACCGCTTCACATCACTGAATCCGATTACGACGTGATCGCCGAACTGGCGCACGCCATCGAGAAGCGCGCGCCCGCGCTCTCGAAGCAGCTCGTCGAGGAGATCGAGCGCGCCAAGGTGCATCCGGACGGCAAGCTGCCGGCCGATGTCGTCGCGATCGGCTCCGAAGTGGAGTTCGTCGACGACAGCAACGGCACGCGCCGCACGGTGCGGCTGGTGATGCCGTCCGAGGCCGACATCGAGGCCGGGCGCATCTCGATCCTGACGCCGGTCGGCGCCGGACTGATCGGCATGAGCGCGGGTCGCGAGATCAATTGGCCCTGTCCCGACGGCCGCCCGCGCAAGCTCAAGATCCTGCAGGTCACCCAGCAGCCCTGATCGCGGTCCGCCGCTTTCCATTTCCCATTCCTGCGGCCCCCGCTCGCGATCCCCGGATCGGGGCCGGCGGACGGCCACATTTTTGAGGTTCCGTTAGATGTCCGACACTTTCGACGTTGGCCTGATCGCCGCCCCCCGGATCACCGAAGACATTCAAGCCGCTTTCTCGCAGCGCCTCGGCCGCCCCCTCACCGAGGCGGAGCAATCCTTCGTCGGCGAGATGTTCGGCGAGGACAGCATCGCCGCGCAGAGCTGGGCGTGGATGGACGCGTTCGAGGATCTCGTCGTCAGCAGCGAGGGCGTGATCGGCAATCCGGCGACTTTCATCCGCAAATGGGGCAAGGCGTTCGGCGCCGGCTATCAGGAGATGTTCGGCGCCGAGGACGCGCTGGCCGATATCGTCGCGGTCGAGGACATGCTGAAGGCGGGGCGCAAGGTCGCCATCCGCTCCTATCGCCGCTTCGACGATCTCAAGAGCCGCTTCCGCTTCAAGCTCTACCATGACGGCGACGCGGTGCCGCTCGCCGACGTCCTTCCCATCCTCCACGACATGGGTTTGAAGGCGCTGGTCGAGGAAGGCTTCCCGATCCGCCCGCGCGACGCCGGGCAGATCTGGGTGCACGAATATCTGGTCGACGATCCCAAGGGCGAAAATCTGGTGTTCCGCGAGGTCGAGCGTCCGTTCGCCGGCGCGTTCCTTGCGGCCTGGACCGGCGTCGCCGACAGCGACGGCTTCAACCGCCTCGTTCTGGAGCTCGGCGTGTCGTGGCGCGAAACGGCATTGTTGCGCGCGCTCGCCCGCTATCGCCAGCAGACCGGCCTCGATCCCTCGCAGGACGTGCAGATCGCGGCCCTGGTCGAGCATCCGGCGGTGGCGCGGCTGCTGCTCGATCTCTTCCACACCCGCTTCGATCCAGCGACCGGCGCCGCCGTCGAGGAGCGCAACGCGGCCGCCGCGGACATCACGGCTCGCTTGCAGGACGCGCTTCAGGCCGTGCCGAGCCTCGACGCCGACCGCGCGCTGCGCCGCATGATGGCGCTGATCAACGCCGTGACCCGCACCAATTTCTACCAGGTCGACGCGAACGGCACGCCCAAGTCGCACATCGCCTTCAAGATTGCGTGCCAGGAACTCGAGGACCTTCCCGAGCCCAAGCCCTATCGCGAGATATTCGTCGCGGCGCCGCATGTGGAGGGCGTCCACCTCCGCTTCGGCGCGGTCGCCCGCGGCGGCCTGCGCTGGTCGGACCGCAAGGACGATTTCCGCAGCGAAGTGCTCGGCCTCGTCAAGGCCCAGCAGGTCAAGAACGCGGTGATCGTGCCGGTCGGCGCCAAGGGCGGCTTCTACGTGAAGGGCGCGCGCCCGGCCGATCCGCAGGCCGCGCGCGAGGCCGGCGTCGCCGCCTACCGCACCTTCCTCTCCGCGATGCTCGACGTCACCGACAATATTGACGCTTCAGGCGCGATCGTTCCCCCGGCTGCCGTCGTCCGCCACGACGAGGACGACCCCTATCTGGTCGTCGCCGCAGACAAGGGCACGGCGAGCTTCTCCGACATCGCCAACGAGGTCTCGGAATCCTACGGCTTCTGGCTCGGCGACGCCTTCGCTTCGGGCGGCAGCGCCGGCTACGACCACAAGCCGATGGGCATCACGGCGCGCGGCGCCTGGGAGGCCGTGAAGCGCCACTTTCGCGAGCTCGGCAAGGACATCCAGGCCGAACCGTTCACCGCCGCCGGCGTCGGCGACATGTCCGGCGACGTGTTCGGCAACGGCATGCTGCTCTCGAAGAGCACCCGCCTCATCGCCGCGTTCGACCATCGCGACATCTTCATCGATCCCAATCCCGATCCCGCGACCTCGTGGGCCGAGCGCAAGCGGCTGTTCGATCTGCCGCGTTCGTCCTGGCAGGATTACGACAAGGCCAGGCTTTCGCCCGGCGGCGGCGTATATTCGCGCAATGCCAAGACGATCGAGCTCTCGGTGGAGGCGCGTGAGGCGCTCGGCATCGCCGAGGCCAGCCTGTCGCCGGTCGACCTGATGCAGGCGATCCTGCGGGCGCCGGTCGAATTGCTCTATATGGGCGGCATCGGCACCTATGTGAAAGGCGCCGACGAGACCGACCAGCAGGTTTCCGACAAGGCCAATGACGCCATTCGCGTGAACGGGAGCGAGCTCAAGGCGAAGGTCGTCGGCGAGGGCGCCAATCTCGGTTTCACCCAGGCCGGCCGCATCGAATATGCCCGCACCGGCGGCCGCATCAACACCGATGCGATCGACAATTCCGGCGGCGTCGACAGTTCGGACCTCGAGGTCAACATCAAGATCCTGACCGCTTTGGTCGAGGCTTCGGGCGAACTCGGCCGCGCCGACCGCGACGCGCTGCTCGCCTCGATGACCGACGACGTCGCCGAGAATGTGCTCGCCAACAACCGCGCCCAGACCCTGGCGCTGAGCCTCCTCGAAGCGACGGCCGCGGCCGATATCGGCCGCCACGCCGCCTTGATGGACGGCCTCGAGCGCGCCGGCCGGCTCAACCGCCGCATCGAGGGCCTGCCCGACGCGGCCGCGATCGCCGAGCTCGAGCAGGAGGGCAAAGGCCTGACGCGACCCGAGCTGGCGGTGCTGCTCGCCTACGGCAAGCTGACCCTGTTCGAAGACGCCGTGAAGACGCAGATGCCGGACGACCCCCATTTCAACGACGTCCTGCGCCATTACTTCCCGCGCGGGATCGAGGCCCACGCCGCGGCCCTCGACAAGCACCCGCTTCGTCGCGAGATCATCGCCACCGTCCTCGTCAACAACCTCGTCAACGTGGCCGGCCCGGCCTTCGCCTCCGAAGTGATGCAGGCCGTCGGCTGCGACGCCGGCGCGATCGTCTCGGCCTTCGCCATGGCCGGCAACCTGTTCGGCCTCGACGCGATGTGGCGCGATGTCGCGGCGCTCGCCGGCACGGTCGACGCCGAAACCCAGCTCGGCCTCTACAGCCGCCTCGCCGACGCCTATCGCCACCAGTCCCAGCGGCTGGCGCGGCTGGGCGGACGGGCTTCGGCGGATTGCCTCGCCGACACTTATGGCGCCCCAGTACGCGCTCTGGTCGCCGCCGGCGAGGAGGCGCTGCTTCCCGCCGATCTCGAGCCCTATCGCGCGCAGGTCGCGGCCTGGGTCGAGGCCGGCGTCCCACAGGACCTTGCAGCCCGGCTCGGCCTCCTCCCCTATCTGGAGGGCGCGGTTCCCGCCGCTTTGCTTGCGCGGGAAGGTGCGGCGCCGGTCGCCCGGGTCGCCTTGCTCTATCGCGAGATGGGCGCCCTCACCGGGCTGGAGGAGCTGCGCAATGCCGCCGCCGCGATCAAGGGCGGCGACCGCTTCGAACGGCTCGCCGTCGCGCGCCTGGTCGAGCAGACCTATGCGCGGCAGGAGAGCCTTGCGCGCCAGGCGATGGCCAAGTCGGCCTGTGTGGGGTCCGCAGCGCAGGCCTGGGCCGACGAGAATGCGGCGCGCGTTGCCAGCGCCCGCGACGCGCTCGACGAGGTCCGCCGCGCCCCGGGCCCCTGGTCGCTCGGCCGCCTGACCGTCGCCGCGGCCGCGCTCACGGCCTGAACCCGGGGCGAGGATCGGGCAGGCTTTCGCGCCTGATCCTCGCCGCCCGGCCTATTCGACGGTGACGCTCTTGGCGAGGTTGCGCGGCTGGTCGACGTCGGTGCCCTTCACGACCGCGACGTGATAGGCGAGCAGCTGCACCGGGATCGCATAGACCAGGGGCGCGATCAGCGGGTGGACCTTGGGCATCTCGATCGTCGCGATCGTGCCCTCGCTCGCCTGCTTCAGTCCTTCCGCGTCGGAGATCAGAACGACCTTGCCGCCGCGCGCCTGGACCTCCTGCATGTTGCTGACGGTCTTCTCGAAAAGCGGTCCCGACGGCGCGATCACGATCACCGGCACATTGTCGTCTATGAGGGCGATCGGGCCGTGCTTCATCTCGCCGGCGGCATAGCCCTCGGCGTGGATGTAGCTGATCTCCTTGAGCTTGAGCGCCCCTTCCATCGCCATCGGGTAATCCGGCCCGCGGCCGAGATAGAGCACGTCGCGCGCCCCCGCGATGAGCGGCGCCATCGCGGCAATCGCATCGTCATGCGCCAGCGCCGCGTTCATCGCCGCCGGCGCCTCGGTCAAATGGGTGACGATCGCGCTTTCTTCCTCGGCGCTCATCCGGCCCTTGTCGCGCGCCACCTTGGCGGCAAGCGCGGCGAGCACGGCGAGCTGGCAGGTGAAGGCCTTGGTCGAGGCGACGCCGATCTCAGGCCCGGCATGGGTCGGCAGCAAAAGGTCGGCCTCGCGCGCCATCGAGCTGGTCGGCACGTTGACGACTACGGCGATCTTCTGGCCCTGCTCGCGGGCGTGGCGGAGCGCGGCGAGCGTGTCCGCGGTCTCGCCCGATTGCGAGATGAACAAGGCCATCCCGCCTTTTTCCAGGACCGGCTCACGGTAGCGGAATTCGGACGCGATATCGAGCTCGACCGGCACGCGCGCGAACTGCTCGAGCCAATATTTGGCGACCATGCCGGCGTAGAAACTCGTGCCGCAGGCGACGATGGTGATCCGCGGCACGTCGGCAAAGCTGAACTCCATGTCGGGCAGCGCCACCTTCTGCTCGAGCGGGCGCAGATAGGATTGCAGCGTCTGCGCGACCACGGTCGGCTGCTCGTAAATCTCCTTCTGCATGAAGTGGCGGTGATTGCCCTTCTCGATCGCCGCCGCGCTCGCGCCCGAATGGGTGACCGCCCGTTCGACCGGATTGTCGTCGCGGTCGTAGATCTGGGTCCCTTCGCGGGTGATCACGACCCAGTCGCCTTCCTCGAGATAGGAGATTTTCTGGGTGAGCGGCGCCAGCGCCAGCGCGTCCGATCCGAGATAGGTCTCGCCCTCGCCATAGCCGACCACGAGCGGCGATCCGAGCCGCGCGCCGATCAGCATGTCGGAATGGTTGCGGCACAATATGGCCAGCGAGAAGGCGCCGTGGAGGCGCTTCAGCGTGCGCGACACGGCGTCCTTCGGGCTCGCGCCCTGCTCCAGCTCGCGCGCGACGAGATGGGCGACGACCTCGGTGTCGGTCTGGCTTTCGAAGCTGCGGCCCTCTGCGATCAGTTCCTCGCGCAGCGGCCGGAAATTCTCGATGATGCCGTTATGGACGAGCGCGACGTCGCCGACCATGTGCGGGTGGGCGTTGTCGCGGGTCGGCGCACCGTGGGTCGCCCAGCGGGTATGGGCGATGCCGACCTTGCCGGGCAGCGGGTCGCCGGCAAGCTCGCGGGCGAGGTTGTCGAGCTTGCCCTCGGCGCGGCGGCGCTCGAGCCGGCCGTCGACGATCGTGCACAGCCCCGCCGAATCATAGCCGCGATATTCGAGCCGCCGTAGGCCGTTGAGCAGCCGGTCCGACACTTCTTCCCGGCCCAAAATCCCGATAATCCCGCACATAGGTCGTCCTGTTCATCCTTCGGGTCGCACCCGACGAAGCTCCGCGGCCCGCAAAAGGGCCAGAAATTACCTCGACAGAGGCGGTTGGCTTTTCCCTAGCCCGCCTGCTTCTTCGCCGCCATCGCCGCCTTGAAGCGCGCTGCCCAGCCGGCCCGCGCCTGCTGCTCGCCGCGCGCCACCGCCAGCGCGCCTTCCTCGACGTCCCTGGTCACCACCGATCCGGCGCCGACCATCGCCTGGTCGCCGATCGTCACCGGCGCCACCAGCGCACTGTTCGAACCGATGAAGGCGCCTGCCCCGATCTTCGTCGGATATTTGAAGAAGCCGTCATAATTGCAGGTGATCGTGCCCGCGCCGATATTGGCGCCCTCGCCCACGTCGGCATCGCCGAGATAGGTAAGATGGTTGGCCTTGGCGCCCTTGCCGAGCCGGCTCTTCTTTACCTCGACGAAATTGCCGACCTTCGCCTTCTCGCCGATCTCGGCGCCCGGGCGCAGCCGCGCATAAGGGCCGATCTCGGCGCCGGTCGCGATCGTCGCGCCCTCGATATGGCTGAAGGCGCGGATGCACACCCCGTCGGCGATCCGCACGCCCGGCCCGAACACCACATTGGGCTCGATCACGCAGTCGCGGCCGATCACCGTGTCGTGGGCGAACCAGACCGTGTCGGGAGCGACCAGGGTGACTCCGTCTGCCATCGCCTGCAGCCGCCGCCGCCGCTGCCATTCCGCCTCGACTAGAGCGAGCTCGGCGCGGCTGTTGACGCCCGACATCTCCCACGGCTCGGCCTCGATCACCACCGACTGGCGGCCCTCGGCGGCGGCCAGCATGACCACGTCGGGCAGATAATATTCGCCGGCGGCATTGTCGTTGCCGACCTTGGCGAGCAGCCCGAACAGATCCTCGGCCCGCACCGCCATCATCCCGCTGTTGCAGAGATTGACGGCGCGCTCGTCCGGCGTCGCGTCTTTGAACTCGACCATCTTGGCGATGGCGCCGTCGGCGTCGGCGATGATCCGGCCGTAAGCGAGCGGATCCTCGGGGCGGAAGCCCACCACGACGATCGCCGGGCGGTCCGGCGCATTCAGCCGGTCGAGCATCCGCGCCATCGTCTCGGCCTCGACCAGCGGCGTGTCGCCGAACAGGATGACGACGTCGCCCTCGAAGCCGGCCAGCGCCTGCTCCGCCTGGCCGACGGCGTGGGCGGTGCCGAGCTGCTCCTCCTGGACGACAACCTCGCCGCCGCGCGCGGCAACCAACCCCTCGACCTGCTCGCGGCCGCTGCCGACGACGACGATCTTGCGCGTCGGCCCGAGCGTCTCGAGCACGCCGAGCAGATGGTCGAGCATCGCCCGCCCCGCAATCGGGTGCAGCACCTTGTGCACGTCCGATTTCATCCGCGTGCCTTTGCCGGCCGCGAGGATGACGGCTGCGAATTCCCTGGTCCGTGTCATGTCGTTTCCCGTGCTTCGTCCGCCCCATCGCATGGAAATCTTGGCATTTCCAGAGAGCCGCCCCTAAGCGGGCCGTCATGACCTCTATTCCCTTCGACGTCGTCGCCTTCGATCTCGACGGCACCCTCGCCGATACCGCCCCGGATCTCGCCGCCGCGCTCAACCACGCGCTCGGCGCGCTCGGGCGGCCCGGCATCGATCCCGGCTCGGTCCGGAACCTCGTCGGCCACGGCGCCAAGGCGCTGCTTCGCAAGGGGCTGGCGGCCACTGGCTCCACATCGGAGGAAATGGTCGAACGCGGCTTCCCGATCTTCCTCGAACATTATGGCGCCCACATCTGCGAAGGCACGCGCATCTTCCCCGGCGTCGAGGCGGCGCTGGACGCGCTACGCGCAGAGGGAGTCCGGCTCGCGCTCTGCACCAACAAGCCCGAAGGCCTCACCCACCTCCTGCTCGAAGCCTTGAACTGGACCGGGCGCTTCGACAGCGTCGTCGGCGGCGACACGCTGCCGGTGCGCAAGCCCGATCCCGCGCCGCTGCATGAGGCGATCGCGCAGGCCGGCGGCGGCGCCGCGGCCTTCGTCGGCGATTCGATCACCGACGCCGACACCGCCAAAGCGGCTCGCCTCCCCTTCGTCGCGGTCAGCTTCGGCTTTTCGGACCGACCGGTCGAGCAGCTCGGCGCCAACCGGATCATCCACCATTATTCGGAACTGTCCGGCGCTCTGGCCCAGCTCTAGCGGGTCGCCTTCACCCACAGATGCCGCGCCAGCATCAGCGGCGGCATGCGCAGCCAGTGCGAGCGCACGTAGAAAGCCAGTCGCACGATCGGCCGCGTCTCCTGCCCCCAGCCGTTGCGGGCGAGCAGACGCAGCGCGAACAGCCGATCGACGGCAGTGAGGCGGCCCATGCGCTCAACCGGCGTATCGTAGAGATGCGCCGCAAGCCGCAACGCGCGATCCGTCGGGCCCCCAAGCTGGTGCAGTCGGGCGCGCTCGCGAAGTCTCACTGCGAAGCCCGGCTCAGCCGCGAAGGCCCGCACCAGCCGGTCGATATCCCACAAATTGCGCAGGCCCCCGGCCAGGTCGCCGTCGGCGAACAGATGGCAGGCGGCGTGGATCACCATATCCTCGGGACAGAGCACGCGCAGGCCGTTGTCGAGCGCGACGCTGTCGGCGATCATCGCCGCCGCGTCCGGCGTCGGCCCGGCGGTGAGCGGCAGGATCGTGTGGTGGACGTCGATCATCCGGTCGCGCTCGCGGTGGATCAGCGGCGGCAGCTCGTGCATCCAGCGGCGATAATAGGCGTCGTCATAATCGTCGGCCTTCACCCACTCCCAGCCGGCGCTGAGCAGCGCCTCCTGGACGGAGTCGAGGCTGGTGCGCGGCACGAGGATGTCGAGGTCGCCGATCGAGCGGCCCGCGGAGGCCGGGAGGCCGGCCGCGGCATAGGCCGTGCCCTTGAGCAGGATCACCGGCACGCCGAGCGGCTCCAGCGCGCGCCGCGCCATTTCCGCTTCCCACAGAGCCTGGACGCGCCCCTGCTCGTGATCGCGGCGTGCATCGTCCAGCAGCCGCGCGACCCGTTCGGGAACCGCCTGTCCCTCGAGCCGCCAAGCGAGGCTCCCGATCAGCGATTCAGCGCGGGCGGCGGCGATCAGCGCCGTCCATTGCCCGGAATCGATCGTCGCCGCCGTGGCCGGATCGCGCAATGCCGCGACGAGCAGGCGCGCCCCGGTCACAGGGCGCTCCACAGTTGGTCGACCAGCGCCAAAGCCGCTTCGGTATCGGGATAGTCGATCGCGCGCGCCGGCACGTCGCGGACGAGGGCCGTCAATGCCTCGAACCCGGCCTCGCCGAGCCCGACATAATTGGTCGACGCCTGGGTCAGCCGCACGAACACCTCGGCCGCGCCGACCGGCCGCACTTCGGCACTGAGATCGCGGCCGAAGCGCGGGAACAGGATCAAGGCCGGCCGTGCCGGCTCGGCCATGCGCGCGAGCGCCTCGGCCTTGGGCCGCAAATGGCGGATCGAGCCCTTGGGCGTCCCAGTGAGCAACGGCCCGAGCCGGCTCTGGTCGGCCACTCCGGCCACTACCGAGATCGCGCCGTTCTTGAGGCTGATCGCGCGCGGGAAGGCGTGGAGCAGGCCGGTCTGCGGGTCGAGCAGCGCGAATTCGTCGCCCATCAGCCGCCAGCCGCGCTCGCCGAGGATCGCGGCGAGGGTGGACTTCCCGGACCCGGAATGGCCGGTCATCAGCAGCACGCGACCGTCCTTCTCGACCGACGACGCGTGCAGCAGCAGATAGCGCTTCTGGCCGAGCGCCATCTGGAGGTTCATCCCCATTTCCGCGGCCAGCAGGCCATGCGCGAGCGGCATCGGCGCGGCGTCGGGCAGGACATAGTCGCCGCGGATCGCCACCGCCGGCTTCAGCCAGCGCCGCCACACCTTCTCCGCCTCGAGCCGCACGGTGAAGTCGCACGGCCCCTCGGGCGCCGGGTAGCCGGCATAAAGCGATGCGAGCGCTTCGACCGGCGCTTTCCATTCGGACCCGATGCGGAACGCCACCGGCCCGACCTGAATTTCATGGACGTGCCTCATGCGGCCCGCTTGCGCCCCGGCGAAAGCCGGGGTCCATTTGAGGGTTCGGCCTGGGCCCCGGCTTCCGCCGGGGAGCACGAAGCCCGTCGCACCAGCCCCGCCGCCTCGAGCTCGTCGAGGCGCGAGACGAGCGCGTCCCGATCCCCATCGACATCGAAGCCAGCGGCCATGCGGACGAGGATTTCATCCGCCGTCGCCGGATCGTCGGCGATCGTGGCCAGAATCTGGGGCGCGGGCGCGGCCAATATATGGGTGGTGCCCGAAGGCCGGTGGTAGAGCGCGGTCAGCCCGTCCAGCTCGACCACCCGGACGTCGCCCGCGCGGTCAGCGACATAATAAGGACCGGCCATGAGGCCCAGTCCGGGATCAGCGCGGCATCTGCAGCGAGGCGTAGCAGGTGAAGCCGCTCATCCCCGCCTGCAGACGGCGAATATAGTTTGCGTAGGCCTGGGCCGCCTGGCTGTCGACGCCGACCGGGGTGCCGCCGCGCAGCAGCACCTTGGCCTCCTCGCCGGTCAGCGGCCGCGCCGCCGGCGGGAAGGAACCGGGCGTGCCGGGCGCCACCAGCGATCCGTCGTGGGCGATATATTGGCCCGCGGCCTGGGGCGCGGGCACCGGAATCTGGCAGCTCAGCACGGAGCCGGCGGTCTGGGCGAGCGCCGGCTTGATCGTCACCACGGTCGAGGCCGCAGCGGCGCCGAGCGCAAGCACGATGCGGCGGCTTGGCAGCGCCGCGCCGTTTTCCGGCTCTGGGTTCGTCTCGCTCATGGACCGTCTCTAACGCAACCTTGCTTTCATAAGCGTAAAGCCACTCATTTTCGACTGGTGGCGAGAGCGGTGCGATCCCGCTATGGGACGCTGCCATGGGTTCCAATCGCTTCTTCCGGCCGGTCGCCGCCGTCATCGCAGCGCTCGCCGGGCTCGTCGCGGCCACCTCCGCCGGCGCGCCGCTCGCCGCGGCCCTGATCGCGATTGTCGGCGGCGCGATCGCACTGGCGGTGCTGGCCGCGCCGGGGACATCCGAACCCGCCAGCGAGCCCGCGGCTGAAGGCAATGGCGGTTCCTTCCTGCCCGACACCGACGTTATTCTCGACTCGGTCGATTATCCGCTGCTCATCGTCCGCGAGCGTCGCGTGATCCTCGCCAATCGCGCCGCAAAAGAGGTGCTCGGCGCGCACATCGAGGGCGTCGACGTGCGGCTCGGCATTCGCCACCCCGCTGCCGCCGAGCAGCTTCTCGTCGAGCAGATGGACGGTCCCAGTCGCACCGAGCTGGTCGGTCTCGGCGGCGAGGACCGGTGCTGGGACATGACGATCGCCCCCTTGCCCGACGGCAGCCGCCTCGTTCGCCTCGAGGACCGCAGCGAGGCCCACGCCGCGGAGCAGATGCGAGTCGATTTCGTCGCCAATGCCAGCCACGAACTGCGTACGCCGCTCGCTACCCTGATCGGCTTCGCCGAGACGCTGCACGACGACGACCGCGCCGACGCCGCTACCCGCAAGCGCTTCCTGTCGATCATGTCCGGCGAGGCCCGCCGCATGCAGCAGCTCGTCGACGACCTGATCTCCCTCTCGCGGATCGAGGCGGAGCGCTTCTCGGTGCCGCGCGATCCGGTCCCCTTGCTCCCGCTGATCGAAGAAATCCGGACGGGCTGCGCTCAGCTGATCGCCGAAAAGGACAGCCGCATCGAGATTGAGGGCGCTGCCATCGGGCCGGTCGTACCCGGCGATCGCGCGCAGTTGCTGCAGTTGCTGCGCAACCTCGTCATTAATGCGCTGAAATATGGCCGTCCCGGCGAGCCAGTGACGGTGCGCTTCGACGAGGCCGGCCCCGACATGCTCCAGGTTAGCGTCGTCGACCGCGGCGACGGCATCCCCGCCGAGCATCTGCCCCGCCTCACCGAGCGTTTCTACCGCGTCGATCCGGGCCGCAGCCGCGCGATCGGCGGCACCGGCCTCGGCCTCGCCATCGTCAAGCATATCGCCCAGCGGCATCGCGGCCGGCTGGAGATCGCCAGCGTGGTGGACCAAGGGACGACGGTGCGCGTTACGCTGCCATTGTCATCAAAGAGTCACGCAAGCGTCACAGAAATCACTTCCAGCGGCCCTAGGGACGAGCCGGAAGCCGCATAATCGGCGCTAATGGAGGCAAATTTGAACAAATCGATTCTCACGGCGGCCGTCGCCGCGCTGGCGCTCACCGCCTGCGGCCAGGGAGGCGGCACGGGCGGCGAAGGCGCCGCGCGCCAGCAGATCCGCGTCGTCGGCTCGTCGACCGTCTACCCGTTCACGACCGCGGTCGCCGAGCGCTTCGCCCAGGCCAATCCGTCGTTCAAGGCGCCGATCGTCGAATCGACCGGCACCGGCGCCGGCATGAAATTGTTCTGCGCCGGCGTCGGCGCGCAGCATCCCGACATCAGCAACGCCTCGCGCCGGATCAAGAAGTCGGAGCTCGAGGATTGCGCCAAGAACGGCGTCAACAAGGTCGTCGAGGTTCAGGTTGGCATTGACGGCCTCGCTTTCATCGAGGCCAACAAGGCCGCGCCGATGAAGCTCACCGTCGAGGACGTCTACAAGGCGATCGCGGCCAATCCCTACGGCAAGCCCAACACCGCCAAGACCTGGAAGGACGTGAACCCGGCCCTCCCGGCGGTCAAGATCCAAGTCTACGGCCCGCCGCCGACCTCGGGGACCCGCGACGCGCTCGCCGAGATGATTCTCGAAAAGGGTTGCACCGCGGATTCGGCGATGAAGGACCTCAAGAAGACCGACGAGGACAAGTATAAGGACATCTGCACCAAGGTCCGCGAGGACGGCGCCTATGTCGAAGCCGGCGAGAACGACAACCTTCTCGTCCAGAAGGTCTCGGCCAACCCGGGTTCGGTCGGCGTGATGGGCTATTCCTTCCTCGAGGAGAATGCCGACAAGGTCCGCGGCATCCCGCTCGGCGGCGTGACCCCGACCTACGAAACGATCTCGTCGTTCGATTATCCCGGCGCCCGCCCGCTCTACATCTACGTGAAGGGCGAGCATGTCGGCGTCATCCCGGGCCTCAAGGAGTTCCTCGCCGAATATGCGAAGGGCTGGGGCGACAAGGGCTATCTCGTCCAGCGCGGCCTGATCGCCTCGCCGGCCGACGCCCGAGCCAAGGCGACCGCCGCTGCCACGGCGCTGACCCCGGTCGACGCTTCCGAACTCAAGTAATGACTTTTGCGCCGGACCTGCTTAGCGGGTCCGGCGCATGCTTTTTCAACGCCGCGGTCACAAGCGGCGACTTAGGGAACGACCACATTGTCGCTAGCAGCGATCGCCTTGCTGATCTTGGGGCTCGGGCTCGTCGCCTGGCTGACCGCACGCGCGAAGGCTGCCGCCTTCCCCCGTGCCGGCGGGGTGCGTCCCCACTCCCTCCCATCCTATCACGGCTGGTACGTCGCCCTCTGGGCGGTCGGCCCGGCCCTGCTGTTCCTCGCCGTGTGGAGCAGCGTCTCGGGCTCCCTGGTGACCGACGCGGTCGTCTCCAGCCCGGCCGCGCAGAGCCTGCCGGCCGAGCCGATGCAGCGCGGCGCGATCCTCGCCGAGGCGCGCGCGCTCGCCGACGGCCGCGCCCAGGCCGCCTTCAACCCGCAGGCGACGCAGCTCGCCCCGGTCTATAAGGAGGCGTCGGACCATTATGGCCTGATCGGCGCCGCCGTCGCCCTGCTGCTGGCCTTCGCCGCCGGCGCCTTCGCCTTCACCCGCCTGTCGCCGCATTTCCGCGCCCGCACTCGGGTCGAGCGGCTCGTCATGGGTGTGCTGCTGCTCGCCTCTTTGATCGCGATCCTGACGACGCTCGGCATCGTCCTGTCGCTGATCTTCGAATCGCTCCGCTTCTTCGGCAAGGTCAGCCCGGTCGAGTTCCTGTTCGGCCTCAACTGGAGCCCGCAGACCGCCATCCGCGCCGACCAGGCCGGCTCGTCGGGCGCGTTCGGCGCCATTCCGCTCTTCTGGGGCACGATCTTCATCGGCGCGATCATCGCCATGATCGTCGCCATCCCGCTCGGCCTGATGAGCGCGATCTACCTCACCCAATATGCCAGCCAGCGCGTCCGCGCCTGGATGAAGCCTTTGCTCGAGATCCTCGCCGGCGTCCCGACCGTGGTCTACGGCTATTTCGCCGCGCTCACCGTCGCGCCGATGATCCGCGACTTCGCGGTCTCGGTCGGCATCCCCGCCTCGTCCGAATCCGCGCTCGCCGCCGGCCTCGTCATGGGCATCATGATCATCCCGTTCGTCTCCTCGATGGCCGACGATTCGATCGCCGCGGTGCCGCAGGCGATGCGCGACGGCTCGCTCGCCATGGGCGCGACCAAGTCCGAGACGATCAAGAAGGTGTTGGTCCCGGCCGCCCTGCCGGGCGTCGTCGGCGGCGTGCTGCTCGCCGTCAGCCGCGCGATCGGCGAGACGATGATCGTGGTGATGGCCGCCGGCCTCGCCGCCAATCTCACCGTCAATCCGTTCGCCAGCGTCACCACCGTGACCACCCAGATCGTCCAGCTGCTGACCGGCGATCAGGAGTTCGACAGCGCCAAGACGCTCGCCGCCTTCGCGCTCGGCCTCGTCCTGTTCCTCGTCACTCTGGCCCTCAACATCGTCGCGCTCCGCGTGGTGAAGAAATATCGCGAAGCCTATGAATGACATGACCGCCGGCGCCGCTCCGAAGCGCGCCCCCACCGACTGGAAGGCCGAGGCGATGCAGCAGCGCATCCGCCGCCGCTATGCGGCCGAACGGCGCTTCCGCCTGGTCGGGCTGAGCGCGGTCCTGCTCTCGGCCGCCTTTCTCGCCTTCCTGCTGGTGACGATGGTCGCCAACGGGGCGCGCGGCTTCACCCAGACCGAGGTGAAGCTCGATATCGCCTTCCCGCAGAGCGAATTGTTCCTCGATCCGGCTGCCCTGCAGGATCCCGCAACCGCCGACGCGGCCCTGGGCAGCGCCGACATCGAAGGGACGATGCGGACCGCCGCCGAGAAGCAATATGGCGAGGCTGGCCCGCGCTTGCTGTCCGACTCCGCCTGGACCCGCATCCGCGACCGCATCAAGGAGGAGCCGGCGATCCTCAATGGCACCGGCACCTTCTGGCTGCCCGCTGCCGACGCGCTCGATGTCGCCGCCAAGGGCCAAGGCGCGCCCGAGGCCGAAGCCGCCTATCAGCGCCTCGACCAGACCGATTCGGTGCGAACCGGCTTCAACGCCAATTTCCTGACCGGATCGGACGCCACCGATCCGACCGCCGTGGGCATCTGGGGCGCTTTCAAGGGCTCGTTGCTGACGATGCTGGTGACGCTCGCTCTCGCCTTCCCGATCGGCGTACTCTCCGCCGTCTATCTCGAGGAATATGCCCCGCGGAACCGCTGGACCGACCTCATCGAGGTCTCGATCAACAATCTCGCGGCGGTGCCCTCGATCATCTTCGGCCTGCTCGGCCTGGCGGTGTTCCTGAACTTCATGCACCTGCCGCGCTCGGCCCCGCTCGTCGGCGGCATCACGCTCGCGCTGATGACCATGCCGGTGATCGTCATCGCCGGCCGCAACGCGATCAAGTCGGTGCCACCGTCGATCCGCGACGCCGCCCTGGGCATCGGCGCCAGCCGCGTCCAGGTCGTCTTCCACCACGTCCTTCCGCTGGCGCTGCCCGGCATCCTCACCGGCACGATCATCGGCATGGCGCGCGCTCTCGGCGAGACGGCGCCTCTGCTGATGATCGGCATGCGCGCCTTCATCGCCTCCCCGCCCGGCGGCTTCACCGATCCGGCCACCGTGCTTCCGGTCCAGATTTTCCTCTGGTCGGACGAGGTCAGCCGCGGTTTCGTCGAGAAGACGTCGGCCGCGATCATCGTCCTCCTCGTCTTCCTTCTCGCGATGAATGGCCTCGCCATTTATCTCCGCAACAAATTCGAACGGCGCTGGTAATATGAACGACCAAAAGATGAACGATCTCGCCGCCCCGCAGGCCGCCGGCAACGGCGTGCTCAAGATGATCGCGCGCGACGTCAACGTCTTCTACGGCGAGAAGCAGGCGATCGACCGTGTGTCGATCGACATCAGCCAGGAGAATGTCACCGCCTTCATCGGCCCCTCGGGCTGCGGCAAGTCGACCTTCCTGCGCACCTTGAACCGGATGAACGACACCATTCCCAACGCCCGTGTCGAAGGGCGGATCGAGCTGGACGGCGACGATATCTACGCCTCGTCGATGGACGTGGTGCAGCTGCGCGCGCGCGTCGGCATGGTGTTCCAGAAGCCGAACCCCTTCCCCAAGTCGATCTACGAGAACGTCGCTTACGGTCCCCGCATCCACGGCCTCGCCGCCGGCAAGGCCGATCTCGACCAGATCGTCGAGAAGTCGCTGAAGCGCGCCGGCCTGTGGGAAGAGGTCAAGGATCGCCTGCAGGAGAGCGGCACCGCGCTGTCGGGCGGCCAGCAGCAGCGTCTCTGCATCGCCCGCGCGATCGCGGTCGACCCCGAAGTCATCCTGATGGACGAGCCCTGCTCGGCGCTCGATCCGATCGCCACCGCCAAGATCGAGGAGCTGATCCACGAGTTGCGCGGCCGCTATGCGATCGTGATCGTTACCCACAATATGCAGCAGGCCGCGCGCGTTTCGCAGCGGACCGCCTTCTTCCACCTCGGCAACCTCGTCGAATATGGCGACACGTCCGAGATCTTCACCAATCCGCGCGAGACGCGCACCAAGGATTACATCACCGGCCGTTACGGCTGAGAAGGATCAGCGACATGGGTACCAGCGCACATACCGTCAAAGCCTTCGACCAGGATCTCGACCAGCTCCGCGCCTCGATCGCGCAGATGGGCGGCCTCGCCGAAGCCGCGATCGCGGAAGCGATGCGGGCCCTCGTCGATCGCGACACCGAGGCGGCGAACCGGGTCGTCGAGAATGACAAGAAGATCGACGCCCTGGAGGCCGAGGTCGAGCGCAACGCGGTCCAGCTGATCGCGCTGCGCGCGCCGATGGCGGACGACCTGCGCGAGGTCGTCGCCGCCCTGAAGATCGCCGGCGTGGTCGAGCGGATCGGCGACTATGCCAAGAACATCGCCAAGCGCGTCCACATCATCGAGGGTTCGAGCAAGATCGAGCCGCTTTCGCTGCTGCCCGAAATGGCCCGAATCGTCGCCGAAATGGTGCGCAACGTGCTCGACGCCTTCGCCGCCCGCGACGCTCAGAAGGCGGTTGCCGTCTGCGAGCGCGACCGCGCGGTCGACGATTTCTACAACAGCATCTTCCGCACGCTCCTCACCTTCATGATGGAGAACACGCACAACATCACCGCGGCGACGCACCTGATGTTCATCGCCAAGAACCTCGAGCGGATGGGCGATCACGCCACCAACGTCGCCGAGATGGTCTATTTCGCAGCGACTGGCGAGCATATGGCGGAGCGGCCCAAGGGCGAGGATCCGACCCAATCAGAAGCGACCCATGGTTAAGGGACAAATATTGCTGGTCGAGGACGACGCCGCCCTCGCCGAATTGCTCACCTACAATCTCGAAAAAGAGAATTTCACGGTCACCCAGACCCCGGACGGCGACGAGGCCCTCCTCCTCGCCTCCGAGACGCCGCCCGATCTGATCCTGCTCGACTGGATGATCGAGGGCGTGTCCGGCATCGAAGTCTGCCGGCGCCTGCGCCGCCGCCCCGAAACCGCCAACGTACCGATCATCATGCTCACCGCGCGCGGCGAGGAAGGGGACCGCATCCGCGGCCTCGAGACCGGCGCCGACGATTACGTCACCAAGCCGTTCAGCCCGCGCGAGCTCGTCGCCCGCGTCGCCGCCGTCCTCCGCCGGGTCCGCCCGGCACTGGCCGGCGAGCAGCTGAACTATGCCGATCTCGAAATGGACATCGTCAGCCACAAGGTGCGGCGCGGCGGTGAGCCGATTGCGCTTGGCCCCACTGAATTCCGCCTGCTGCGCCATTTCCTCGAACATCCCGGCCGCGTCTTCTCGCGCGAGCGCCTGCTCGACAGCGTCTGGGGCCACGACAGCGACATCGAGCCGCGCACCGTCGACGTCCACATCCGCCGCCTGCGCAAGGCGATCAATGAGGGCGGCCGCGCCGACATCATCCGCACCGTCCGCTCGGCCGGCTACGCGCTCGATTCCGACGGCCGGCTCTGATCCGGACCGCCTCGGGATAAAAATCCGCCTGACATCGTTACACCTTCGCAACTGGGGCATAGCCGCTGGCGTGGGAGCGGGTTCGCCGGCCGAGGAGAGTCAGATGAGAAAGCTTATTTTCGCCGCGATGCTCGGCGCGAGCAGCATCGCCATGGCCCAGAACACGGCCGATCCGCAGGACACGACGACCCAGCAGACGCAGACGACCGAAGAAGATACGACCGAGGCCACCCAAACGGAAACCACGACCAGCCAGAGCATGCAGACGAGCCCGCCCGACACGGCGACGCCGACCAGTGGAACGATGTCGACCGGTGCATCGATGTCGGCCGGCGCTGGCATGACGGTCGCCCCGGGCAACCAGGCGCCCGAGCGCGACGCCCGCGGCATTCCGGTCGTATCCGATCCGGCCACCGCGCCCGCCGGCACCAACCAGATGACTCCGGTGCCCCCGGGCGCCCAGGTCCAGCTCGGCGGCAGCGGCGCCTTCGCGACCCAGGCGGGCACCGACAATTATCCTGCCTGCTCGAAGACCGTGACCGACAATTGCGTCCAGAATTACGAGCGCGGCGCGCGGCCGCGCCGCTGACGCGTTGAGGCCGGGGCGCGGCGCGTCCCGGCCCCTTCCCTATCCGGCCCGACTTTGCCATCACCTCTTTCGATCCATCGAAGGGGTATTGCGTGACAATCAGCTTTGAAGGCCGCGTCGCCATCGTGACCGGCGCCGGCGGCGGCCTCGGCCGCGCTTATGCGCTCGAACTCGCCCGCCGCGGCGCCAGGGTCGTGGTCAACGATCTCGGTGGCGCCCGCGACGGATCGGGCAGTTCCGACGCTGCCGCCCGCGTGGGCGAGGAGCTAGAGCGCGCCGGCGGCCCCGCCCTGGCCAACGGCGCCAGCGTCAC
>JAFAEZ010000185.1 GCA_023423775.1 Pseudomonadota bacterium | reverse complement strand
CACCATCGTGGCGCCGGCGGAGATGCCGATCGGCATCCTGACCGCGGCCGTCGGTGCCCCGGGTTTCCTAGGGCGACTGCTGCGGCAGCGCGGGCTCGCTTCGCGATGAGCGCGGTGGTCGCGGCGCCCAGCCTGGTCAAGCGCGCCGGCCGCGCGACGCTGCTCGACGGCGTTGGCCTGACTGTCGCGGCTGGCGAGATGATCGCCATCATCGGCCCGAACGGCGCCGGCAAGTCGACGCTGCTGCGACTGCTCTCCGGCGATCTCCGCCCGAACGCGGGCGACGTGCGGCTGAAGCGACGCGACATCGGCAGCTACACGCCGCGCGAGCTCGCCGCGCACCGCGCCGTGCTGTCCCAGCACATCAACGTCACCTTCCCGTTCACGGTCGAGGAAATCGTGCTGATGGGCGCGGGCGATCGCAGCTTGCGCGAAGCGGGCGCGCTCGTGGATGCCGCGCTGGACGAGGTCGGCCTCACCCATTTCAGAGACCGGCAATTGCCGACACTATCAGGCGGCGAGCAGCAGCGCGTCCATTTCGCCCGCGTACTGGTGCAGCTCGCCTGCGGCGAGGCCGAGCATGGTCCGGGACTTCTGCTGCTGGACGAGCCGACCTCGAGCCTCGACCTGCGCCACCAGATCGACCTCGTTGAAACCGCACGCCGCCGTGCGGCAGGCGGCACGGCCGTGATGGCGATCCTGCACGACCTCAACCTCGCGATCCGCTTTGCCGATCGCCTCATCGTGCTGAACGGCGGCAAGCTCGCCGCCGACGGCCCGCGCACGGAGGTCGTGACGCCCGAGATCATCCGCGACATCTTCGAAATCGATGCCGTGGTCCACAAGGGCGATGACGAGGTGCCCTACGTGCTGCCGCAATCGATGCGCGCGGTGTCGGGGTCTGGATCGATTCTCTAGCACAGTGATTTTGGAACGCCTGATGCAGCCGCATACTCGCTGCACCTCTCCCGCAGGCGGGAGAGGGAGCGCACCTCCTTCGTGGCCGGCAAGCTAGCCGGACGGCACGATCACCACGCCCTTGTCCTTCGGCCAGCGGATGCGCCAGGCGAAATTGATGTCCTTGGCCTCGCCGGGCTTGGCGTCGAACGACCATTCCAGCACGCCGCGCTTGTCGCGGATGTTGCTCGCGGTCGGCGGCGTGGTCGCCGGCAGCATCTCGACGACGATGTCCTCGTTCTCGCTGACCGGCAACTGGTCCTCGATCGCAACCTTGATCGGGAAGTCGTGGCCGTTGCGGACCGTGGTCTTGAACGAACGCTCGTCCGTCTTCGACGTCGTAACGAGGAGGCCCGCCGAACCCTCGTTGCGCTTGAGCACCGCGCGCTCGATTCGGACCTTGTCGTCGGCGCCGAAGCCGAGTCGCACGATGTCGTCCTTGGCCGACGCCGTGATCTTGCCGCGACCAACGAAGACGCCGTCACGGTAGATCGCGACTTTCCCGGGCAACAGTGCCGTGTCGTCGGCCTGCTTGAAGCTGGCTTCGAGGAAGGCGGTGGGGTCCATCACCGGCGCGGCGCGCACCGCCAGATCGGCGGGCACGGTCGTTGCCGCGATCTTCAGGCTCTTGGCACCCTCGGCGGCGCCGAGACTGACGCGGCCGGGAATCCTGAAGGTGGCCTGGAAGTCGCCGATCTCGGCAACCGCCTGCTGTTCTTCGGCACGTTCACGCGGCTCGGCCGATTCCGCAATCTTCGCCATCGCTGGCGATTGTGCCTGACGCGTCATCGGCGCAGGCCGCGCCAGATCGGAGGCCGCGCCGAGGGCCATTGGCCTCTGCGGTTGCGGATATTGCGCCACGAGCGAGCCCAGCTCCGGCGCACTGCCGCCGCGGCTGATGCGGACCGTGGAGACGCCGAGCGTGACGTTCGACCAGTCCTCGCCGGTCGATTGCGTGATCTCGGCGCGACGGACCAGCTCCAGCTGCGGCTTGCGGTCCTTGGCGCCGGTGTCGAGGCGGGCGTCGTAGAGCGGCAGCCAGCGCGCATTGCGCACATTGTAGGTGACCCTCAGCGTCGCCTTGGTCGCAGCCGGCGCGGCAACGTCCATGCGGACCTCGAGCTTGCTCGGCGGCTTGGCCTTGCGCTCGGCTTCGAGCTGAGCGATCTGACGATCGATCTCACGCAACTTGCGCGTCGCATCACGGATGGCGGTATCGGCACTCGCAATTTCCTCACCGACCGCCGCAAAGGCCGTGCGCCATTCGGCGATCGGACGCGCCTCGCCCTTCTCACCGATGCCCACGGGCGATGCTTCTGCAAAGTGCTCCGCGAACTTGCGGCGCGCATTGGCCGAGTCGATCGCCCCTTGCAGATCGGCGCGCTGGTCGTTCAGGGCTTCGATCCGCTTTTCCAGCTCGGGCAGGTTGACCGGTGCCGCGCGCGGCGACCGCGCATCGATAGTGCCGATGGTCAGCTTGGCGCCGCCTTCACCCTCGACCCGGATGGAGGACGTATCGAGGGCCAGCGGAAAGTCCCTGGCGACCAGCGTCGAATCCCCGGACGGCAGGTCGACGTTGATGATGCGGGTGACGGTGGCGCCGTCCGGATAGACCGTGACGGTGTCGATGGCCGACGTCGCGTCCACATCGGCGCCCCATGACGGCGATGCCACCGCCATGGCGATGAGAACCAGGCTCGTCGTTGTCAGATAGCTTGCGGTGATGCGCATAAAGTCCCTCCTGCCGGTATCGCCGCGCCGCCAGCCGGACGCGTGCGATCAAATGCCTCGCCATCGTGGTTGGACGCGGCAGGGAAGAAACTGGTTCGATTGGGGTTTCCGTGGGGCGCCGCCGCGGCGGCACGGTGGCCCCGGAACGCATAATGTCCCGCGGCGGAGTCTTTATGGGTCGAACTCGGGCTCGGCCTCAGATCTGGGCAGGCGAGCCCTGACCGAAGATGCGGCGGAGCAGATCGGTCACGTTACGCGCGCCGGCCTTCCTCAGAATGCTGGCGCGGTAGCCCTCGACCGTCCGCGCGCTCAGATGCATGCGCCGGGCGATCTCCTTGTTGGTGAGGCCGGCAGCGAGATGTTCGAGCACGGCCGCTTCGCGCCCGGTCAAGGCTTCGCAGCCGGGCAGCCAGCGCCGACGGTTCGAGCCGGGCTGCGCGAACTCGTCGATCGCGGCATCGACGCG
>JAFAEZ010000183.1 GCA_023423775.1 Pseudomonadota bacterium | reverse complement strand
GCTCCGATCGAAGCGCGGCCACCGCGGCCGCTCGTCCCTTCCTCGCTGGGGGAGGACGACGTCCCCAATCCGCCGCCGACCCCGGCGAGGCGCGCCGCCTCCGAGCGCGGCAAGCTGCTCCATGCTTTGTTCGAGCGGCTTCCCGCGGCCGCGCCCGACACGCGCGCCGCGCTCGCCGATGCCTGGCTCGAACGGTCCGCGGGCGTCGCCGACGCTACGCTGCGCAGCCGTCTCGTCGCCGACGCCTGCGCGATCATCGGCGATCCGGCTTATGCCGAGATATTCGGTCCGGACGCGCTGGCCGAGGCGCCGATTGCCGCGGTCACGCCCGACGGAGCGGTGATCACCGGCACGGTCGATCGGCTCCTGGTAAGCGACGCGCGCATCCGCCTGGTCGACTTCAAGACGGGGAGGGCCGTGCCGGCTTCGCCCGAGGAGGTGCCGGTGCCGCACCTCCGCCAGATGGCCGCCTATGTGGCGGTGCTGGAAGTCATCTTTCCCGGCCGCCCGGTCGAGGCGGCCTTGCTCTATACGTCCGGCCCGACCCTCCATCCGCTTCCAGGCGCGCTCCTGCAGCGGTTCCGCGCCGTCCCGGCGCTCGCCGAAGGTTGAGGCGGCCGCACGCGCACCCTACATCGACATGGATACTTCAGGAGATTGAAATGGCTACCAAGACCGTTACCGACGCCTCGTTCGAGCAGGACGTGCTGGGCGCATCGGGCCCCGTGCTCGTCGATTTCTGGGCGGAATGGTGCGGCCCGTGCCGGATGATCGCGCCCGCGCTCGAGGAAATCAGCAACGAAATGGGCGAAAAGGTCACGGTGGCCAAGCTCAATATCGACGAAAATCCCGATGCTCCCGCCAAATATGGCGTGCGCGGCATCCCGACGATGATCCTGTTCAAGAACGGCGAGCCGGCCGCGACCAAGGTCGGCGCCGCGCCCAAGAGCGCGCTCCAGGGCTGGCTTGAAGGCGAGCTCTGACAAAATCCTCCCCAGCATTTGCTGGGGAGGGGGGCCATGCGACGCATGTGGAGGGGCTCTTCGTCAGTGAAGGAGGCCCCTCCACCGCACTTCGTGCGGTCTCCCTCCCCGCGAAAGCGCGGGGAGGATCTAATCCGGCGGTTCCGTCCCGACGAGCCCGCGCGTGTCGGGACGGAAGCGCTCATGGCGGGGCAAATCGTCGCCGGGATCGAACCAGCCGATCCGGCTCGCCCAGAAGATATGGAAGCCGGGCGCCACCGCGTCGGGATTGTCCAACGTGGCGATGCTGAAATCGATCGTCTCGGGCTGGTGATCGACCTCCATCGCGATCGGCGTGCCGCAGGCGCCGCAGAACAACCGGTGGCCGAAGCTCGATGACGGAAAGCTCCGGACTTGGTCCTGGCCTTCGACGAACACGAGGTCGCCGGACTTCACGCTGGCAAAGGCCATGGCCGGCGCACCCGAATTGAGCTGGCAGATGCGGCAATGGCACCAGCCGGCGTCGAAGGGAGCGCTCGCCAGCGCATAGCGTATGGCGCCGCATGCGCAGCCGCCCATGAGCTTTCCGTCCATGGCATTTGCCTAGGCTTCCGGACATTTCCCCGTCAATTGACTTGGATAAGGGCCAACCCTACATCGCCCGGGACAATTTCTGCGGGGGCGGCTGTTCCGGGCCGCAATTGTTGCAGGCCACATAATTAACGACAGGAACGCCCATGTTTGGCGGATTTGCCAAAGCAATCTTCGGTTCGGCCAACGACCGTTACGTCCGTTCTCTCCGTAAGATCGTCGACCGTATCAACGGCTTCGAGTCCACCATCCAGGCCCTGTCCGACGATGCGTTGCGGAATCAGACCCAGCTTTTCCGCGAGCGGCTTGCCGCCGGCGAGAGCCTCGACGATCTGCTGCCCGAGGCGTTCGCCACGGTTCGCGAGGCGGCGGTGCGGGTGCTCGGCATGCGCCACTTCGACGTCCAGATGATCGGCGGCATCGTCATGCACCGCGGGTCGATCGCCGAGATGCGTACCGGCGAAGGCAAGACCTTGGTCGCGACGCTCGCGACCTATCTCAACGCGCTCGAAGGCAAGGGCGTCCACGTCGTCACCGTGAACGATTATCTCGCCAGCCGCGACGCCGACTGGATGGGACAGGTCTACCGCTTCCTGGGCATGACCGTCGGCGTGATCGTTCCGAACCTCACCGACCATCAGCGTCGCGAGGCTTATGGCTCGGACATCACCTACGGCACGAACAACGAGTTCGGCTTCGACTATCTGCGCGACAACATGAAATATGATCGCGGCTCGATGGTCCAGCGGCCGTTCAATTTCGCGATCGTCGACGAAGTCGACTCGATCCTGATCGACGAGGCGCGCACGCCGCTGATCATCTCGGGCCCGACCGACGACAAGTCGGAGCTCTACATCGCCGTCGATGCGATCGTGAAGCAGCTCGTCGCCGAGGATTACGAAGTCGACGAGAAGCAGCGTTCGGTGGTGCTCACCGAGGACGGCACCGAGCGCGTCGAGCGCCTGCTCGAAGATGCCGGGCTGCTGGAGGGCGCGAACCTCTACGCGTTCGAGAACACGCAGGTGGTCCACCACCTCAACCAGGCGCTGAAGGCGAACGTGATCTTCAAGCGCGACATCGATTACATCGTCAAGAACGACAAGGTCGTCATCATCGACGAGTTTACCGGCCGCATGATGGACGGCCGGCGCTGGTCGGACGGCCTGCACCAGGCGGTGGAAGCGAAGGAAGGCGCGAAGATCGAGCCCGAGAACCAGACGCTCGCCTCGATCACCTTCCAGAATTATTTCCGCCTCTACCCGAAGCTCGCCGGCATGACTGGCACGGCGCTCACCGAGGCGCCCGAATTCTACGACATCTACAAGATGAACGTCGTCACCATCCCGACCAACGTGCCGGTGAAGCGCATCGACGAGGATGACGAATTCTACAAGAATCAGGAGGACAAGTTCGCCGCGATCGCCAAGGCGATCCGCGAGAAGTCCGAGCTCGGCCAGCCGGTGCTGGTCGGCACCGTCTCGATCGAGAAATCGGAGCTGCTGTCCGAATTCCTGAAGCGCGACGGCGTCAAGCACGAGGTCCTGAACGCGCGCTACCACGAGCAGGAAGCGCATATCGTGGCGCAGGCGGGCCGCCAGGGAGCGGTGACGATCGCGACCAACATGGCCGGTCGCGGTACCGACATCCAGCTGGGCGGCAATCTCGATTTCCGCATCAATGACGAGCTCGGCGACATGCCCGAGGGGCCGGAACGCGACGCGGCGATCGAGCGCATCAAGCGCGAGATCGCCGAGGAGAAGCAGCGCGTGCTCGACGCTGGCGGCCTGTTCGTGCTCGGTACCGAGCGCCACGAAAGCCGCCGGATCGACAACCAGCTGCGCGGCCGTTCGGGCCGCCAGGGCGATCCGGGCCTCAGCCGTTTCTACCTGTCGCTCGACGACGATCTGCTGCGCATCTTCGGCCCGCAGACCATGTTCGCGCGCCTGATGAACAAGAATCTCGAGGATGGCGAGGCGATCGTCAGCCCCTGGATCTCCAAGGCGATCGAGACCGCGCAGAAGAAGGTCGAGGCGCGCAACTACGACATCCGCAAGCAGGTCGTCGAATATGACGACGTCATGAACGACCAGCGCAAGGTGATCTACGAGCAGCGCGCCGACATCATGGACGCCGAGACGATCGGCGACGTGGTCGAGGACATGCGCGCGGAGACGGTCAACACGATCGTCGGCGAGGCCTGCCCGCCCAATACCTATCCCGAGCAGTGGGACATCGCGCTGCTGAAATCACGGCTGGAGCAGGTGTTCGGCCTCACTCCGCCGATCGACGACTGGCTCAAGGAAGAAGCCGTCGATCCCGAGATCCTGCTCGACCGGATCCGCGAGATGGCCGACGCCCAGATCGCCGACAAGGCCAAGGACCTCGCGCCCGAGACCTGGATCCAGATCGAGAAGAGCATCCTGCTCCAGTCGCTCGACCATCATTGGAAGGAGCATCTCTCGACGCTCGACGCGCTGCGCCAGGTCGTCCACCTGCGCGCCTACGCGCAGAAGAAGCCGATCGACGAATATAAGCACGAGGCGTTCCAGATGTTCGAGCGCATGCTCGCCGCGATCCGCGAGGACGTGACGCGCAGCCTCGCCTTCGCGCAATTCACCTGGCAGCAGCCGGAAATGAGCGAATTTCCCGAAATGCCCGATTTTGTAACGCACCATATCGATCCGTTGACCGGGGAGGACAACAGCGCCGATATCGACGCGGCGACCGGCAACGTCATGTCGCGGCTGCCGCCGATGCAGATCCCGCAGCCGCCGCTGCCGGGCGGGGAGGACGGTGCGTTCGCGCCGCCCGAGAGCCGCAACGCGCCGTGTCCCTGCGGGTCCGGACGCAAATACAAACATTGCCACGGCGTGGTGGCCTAACAGCAAAAGGGCCGGCCCCATCGGGATCGGCCCTTTTTTCATGCGGCGATCAGGCGAACTTGAAGCCTTCCTTGTTCATCATCGTGCCCAGCTTCGCATTATCCTCTTCGGACAAGCGGCTGCGCAGCATCGGGAAGAGCTCTTCTTCCTCCTCGCGCATATGTTCTTCGATCATCGCGCGGAAATCGGCCACGCGGGCGAGCCAGGCCGGATCGTCATTGGCCATCGTCTCCAGCTCGTAGAGATAGGTCTTCACATAGCCGTGATCGGCGTTGAGCCGGTCGGCGCCGCCAATCTCGTCGGCTTCGCGCAGGGCCGGGTAGATCACATTCTCTTCTTCGAGCGCATGCTTGGTAAGTGCATATTTTAGCTTGGCCAGCAGGTGCGAGCGCATCATCGTCTGGCTGTCGTCGGTCGCCTGGATCTTGTCGAAGATCGCGAGCGCGAGCTTGTGCTCCGTCTTGAGCGCCTCGACCCAGTCGCCGCTGGCGCCGCTCGACATCTGAACGAACATCTTGCGCCCCATATTCGCGGCCAGCCCGACCGCGGCCCCGGCCACGGCCGCGCCGACCAGCACGCCAGTATTCGCATTGTCCCAGTTGAACAGGCTCTCGCCTGAGCGACTTTTGCCACCGCTCTTCGCACGTGTCTTCGTTGCCATATCGACCTCCTAGGAAACTGCTGCTGCAACCTTTGGAGGGTGAGCGATGTTCCGGGTCCGACCCGCGAGGCACTAACGCAGATCAGGAAAAGGGACTGCAATCTCCGGCACTTGCGCTTCCCAGCCTGTGCTCGCGGGGCGAACCGTTACTGGCACGCGACCACTCGAATTCGGGGCTGTGGCCGATCCGCCAGCGGGTACGTTCGGTTGACGTGCGTGGGGTGAAAAGAAGGAGCAGGCAGGAATGAAAGCGCTCGTCTGGCACGGCAAGCAGGACATCCGGTGCGATACCGTCCCCGATCCCGAGATCGAGGATGCCAAGGATGCAATCATCAAGGTGACGAGCTGCGCGATATGCGGATCGGACCTTCATCTCTTCCACAATATGATCCCGGCGATGAAGCCTGGAGATGTCGTCGGTCATGAAATGATGGGCGAGGTCGTCGAGACCGGAAGTGGCGTCACCAAGCTCAAGAAGGGCGACCGTATCGTCGTGCCCTTCACGATCAATTGCGACGAATGCGAACAGTGCAAGCGCGGCAATTATTCCGTGTGCGAGCGCACCAACCGCAACAAGGACCTCGCATCGAAGGTCTTCGGCCACACCACTGCCGGCCTGTTCGGCTACACCCATCTCACCGGCGGCTATCAGGGCGGTCAGGCAGAATATCTGCGCGTACCGTTCGCAGACGCGACCCACGTCAAGGTGCCGGACAGTCTGACCGACGAGCAGGTGCTGTTCCTGGGCGACATCTTCCCGACCGGCTGGCAGGCCGCGGTTCAGTGCGACATCCAGCCGACCGATACGGTTGCGATCTGGGGCTGCGGCCCGGTCGGCCAGATGACGATCCGCAGCGCCATCCTCCTCGGCGCCAAGCAGGTGGTCGCGATCGACCGGCTCCCCGACCGGCTGAGCATGGCCGCCGCGGCAGGCGCGATCACGATCAATGTCGACGAGGAGAATGCGGTCGAGCGTCTGAACGAGCTCACCGGCGGCAAGGGCCCTGAGAAGTGCATCGACGCGGTCGGCATGGAGGCCCATGCCAGCAGCACGATCGATTCTATGTACGACCGGGTCAAGCAGGCGACGATGGCGGTCAGCGACCGCGTCCACGTGTTGCGTGAGATGATCTACGTCTGTCGCCCCGCCGGCGTCCTCTCGATTCCGGGCGTGTATGGCGGACTCGCCGACAAGATCCCGCTCGGGCAACTGATGAACAAGGGTCTGACAGTGCGCGCCGGCCAGACCCATGTCCGCCGCTGGACCGACGATCTCCTGCGTCGCATCGAGGAGGGGCAGATCGATCCGTCCTTCGTCATCACCCACACCGCTTCGCTCGAGGAAGGGCCAGGCATGTACCGCGTCTTCGAGCAGAAGCAGGACAGCTGCATCAAAGTGGTTTTGAAGCCCTAGGAGAGGATCATGAACGAAGTATCCACATTGGTGGTCAGCCGGCCCGACCGGAGTTTGACGATGACTGACCGGGTCGCGCGCGGCCTGGGCTGGTTCAGTATCGGGCTCGGCCTCACCGAGATCGTCGCACCCGGACGACTTGCGAAGGCGCTCGGTCTCGAAGGTCATGAGCGGTTGCTCCAGGCCTTTGGCGCACGCGAGATTGCCAGCGGCGTCGCCGCGCTGTCGGTCGATCCTGCGCCGGCGATCTGGAGCCGCGTCGGCGGCGATCTGCTTGATCTCGGCGTGCTCGCGGTGGGCCTTCGCAAGGGTGACGAGACGCAGAGGCGGAATGCTGGCATGGCGATCGCCGCGGTCGCTGGAATTGCATTGGTCGACGCGCTGACCGCGGCCAGCCTGACGCGCGAGGTCAGCGAGGACCGAGGCGAGCAACGCGACTATGGCGACCGCTCGGGCTTCCCAGGAGGCGCGGCAGCCGCACGCGGCGCTGCGGCGCGCGACTTCGAGACCCCGGCCGACATGCGCTCCGACCCGGTACCGGCACGGTTGCTCGCGGACGCCTGAGGCCGGTCATGCAAAAAGGCCCGGCTGGATCGCTCCAGCCGGGCCTTTTCATGCGCTTACGGGCTCTTCTTCAAGGAAGAAGTGGCTCCCCGGGACGGATTCGAACCATCGGCCGTCCGATTAACAGTCGGATGCTCTACCGCTGAGCTACCGGGGAGCAGCCCGTTCAGGCAGGGCGGGCTATAAGCAGAGATGTTTGGGGCTGGCAAGGGCTTCAGCCCAGATTTTTCAGACGGCGAACTGTTCCATCGTGATCCGCTCGTCGAGCGCATGCTCGGGATCGAACAAAAGCGTCAGCACCTGCTCGCGGTCGATGCGGACTTCGACCGAGGCCACGTCGCGCACTTCGCGCTGATCGGCCACGGCCGAGACCGGCCGCTTGACCGGATCGAGCACTCGGAACGAGACTTTGAGATCGTCGGGAATGAGCGCGCCGCGCCAGCGCCGCGGCCGGAACGGGCTGATCGGCGTCAGCGCCATCATCTTTGAGCCGAGCGGCAGGATGGGCCCCTGGGCGGAGAGATTATAGGCGGTGGAGCCGGCCGGCGTCGCGACCAGCACGCCGTCGCAGACCAGTTCCGGAAGCACGACCCGCCCGTTCACGGCGACCTCCACCCGCGCCGTCTGGCGCGTTTCGCGCAGCAGCGAGACCTCGTTGATCGCCGGGCTGGAGATGTGCTCGCCAGTGACGGTGAACGCCTCCATGCGCAGCGGGGCGACCGAGATCCTCTTGGCCCGCTGCACGCGCTCATAGAGGCCATCGATCCGCCATTCGTTCATCAGGAAGCCGACCGTGCCGCGGTTCATCCCGAACACGGGGCAGGCCTTGCCGCGGTCCAGCATCTCGTGGAGCGTCTGCAGCATGAAACCGTCGCCGCCCAGAGCGAGGATCATGTCGGCCTGCTCTAGCGGCACGAAGTCGTAGCGCTCCCGCAGCAAGGCCTCGGCCGCGATGGCCGCCTCTGCGGGAGATGCGAGAAGGGCCATCGCCGGATGGTTGCTGTGCGACATCGGCGCCATTGCTAGGGCCGGTGCCGGTCCGCCGCAAGCGCGCGCTGTGCTGGTGCGGGGCAAGCGGTCTAAACCGATTGTTGAGGCGATAGGCGCAAGCTAGAGGGACGAAGGGCAAGGTCGCCCGGGCGGAAGGGGGTCGAACCGAATGGCAGCCGGTGTGTCCGCACCCCTGTTCATCCTGTCGTTCCGTCATCGCGACGAACTGACTCGGCTCGCCGAAAGCGCAGGGTGGCAGCCGATCGCCGCCCGCCGGACCGCCAATGCCGAGGCCCGCTTCGTCGCGTCTGGCGCCGCCGTGGCGGTGGTCGATGCGCGCGGTGCGCTCGAAGACGGGCATGAAGGTGTACGCGCGCTCGCGGATCCGGCCGAGGCTAATGCCGCGGCTTTGCTTGTTCTCGTTTCGCGCAACGACAGCGACGCGCTCGATCGCCTGCACGAAGCCGGCGCCACGCATTTTCTGGTGAGCCCGTTCAGCGACCACCAGTTCCTCAAGGCCGTCCAGTTTGCCGCGCGCCACGCCGAGCGCGTCGCTGGCGGCTATCGTCCGCGTCGTTCGGAAGAGGCCGGTCAGCGCGTCTCGTGGCGCTGGCAGCCCGGTGCCTCGACGGTCGAACTCAGCCCGGCGCTCGCGCGCAAGGCGGGGATCGGCGGCGAGGGCGGCCAGCGCATTCCGCTGCTCGAACTGTTCCGCAAGCTCGACGCCGACGGTCGCCGGGCCGCCCGCGGCGCGATCGACCGTCTGATCGCGACCGGCGAATCGACCGCCTTCGCCCATCATGACGAGGACGGCGCCCGCTTGGCGCATCATCTGCGTGTCGGCGACGACGGCGTCGTCGGCCGCACCGAGACGATCGCCGCCCCCGATAACGGCCCGCTGCAGTCGCGCGACCCGATGACGGGCCTGCGCGACGCCCATGCCGCCCGCGCCTGGCTCGGCAGCCGCCTGGCGGGCGCCGAGGGCGATGCCCCGCAATTGGTCGTCCTGCTGCTCGCGGTCAGCCGCTTCGACACCATCAACGCCGCATTCGGCCGCGCCACTGGGGACAGCGTGCTCCAGGCGGTCGCGCGGCGGATCGAGCGTGTCGTCGAGGGCGCGCCACGCCGGCGCTTCGTCGCGCGCCTGGCCGGCGCCGAGTTCGCGATCGCGCTGGCGGCGCCGACCAACCTCGCCGAGGCGCGGTTTATCGCCGGCCAGTTGGTCGAGGCGATCGCGCGGCCGTTCATGTCGGGCCATCACGTCATCACGCTGGGCAGCCGGGTCGGAATCGCCGCCTCGGCGCCCGGCGACGATGCCGCCGCCTTGCTGCGCCGCGCCAGCAGCGCTCTGGTCGACGCCAAGAATGCGGAGACCGGCCCGATCCGGGTCCTCGACAGCGAGGCGCAGAGCGACACCGCGCTCGGCGATCAGCTCGAGATCGACCTGCGCCGCGCGCTCGACAAGGACGAGATCGAAATCCTGTTCCAGCCCCAGGTCTCGACCACGACGGGGGCGATCACCGGCGCCGAGGCGCTCGCGCGCTGGCGCCACCCGACCTATGGCGAGCTCGGCGCGATCACCCTGTTCAGCGTCGCCGAACGCTCCGACTATCTCGTCCAATTGTCGGACCATGTGCAGCGCAAGGCGATCGCCGCGGCCGCGGCCTGGCCGGCCTCGCTCGGGCACCTGCGGGTCGCGGTCAACATCACCGCCGAGGACATCGTCCGGCCCGGTTTTGCCGCCCAGTTCCTCGAGCTGGTCGAGAAGAGCGGGTTCGATCGCTCGCGCCTCACCGTCGAGGTGACCGAGACCGGCCTGATCGAAGACCTCAACGCCGCCGCAACCCTGCTCGCCGAGCTGCGCGAGGGCGGTCTGCGCATCGCGATCGACGATTTCGGCACCGGCTATTCGAGCCTCGCCTATCTGAAGGCGCTCCCGCTCGATTATCTCAAGATCGACAAGCGCCTGTGCGAGGATATTACCGGCTCGCCGCGTGACCGCATCGTCGTCCGCAGCGTGATCGACATGGCGCGCTCGCTCGGCCTCGCGGTGATCGCCGAGGGCGTCGAGACCGAGGAGCAACTGGGCCTGCTCGCCCAGGAAGGCTGCAATCTCTACCAGGGCTTCCTCTGCTCGAAGCCGATCGATTCGGCGACGCTTGCCGCCTTGGTGGCGGCCTGACGATGGCCTGGCTCGCCGCCCTGCTTCTGGCGGGTGTGGCAGCCGGCGGGCCCGCCGGGGAGTATCGCCTGGTCGGCACGCAGGACGTGGCTTCGGCGCTGCGCCTCGCGCCCGACGGACGCTTCCAATATTTTCTCGCCGCGGGCGCACTCGACGAGCGGGCCGAAGGGCGATGGAGCCAGGACGGGAACCGCATCCGCCTGACCACCCAGCCGAAGCCGGTCCCTCCGGTCTTCACCCAGACGGCGAGGGCGACGAGCAAAGACGCGCCGCTAGCCGTCAGGGTGGTCTGGCCGGACGGCCGCGGCATAGCGGGCGTCGATGTCCGGGTCGGCTTTGACCGCGGCGCGCCGGTCGAGGGCTACACCCAGGATTATGGCTGGAGCCTGCCGCGCGACGAGCATCGCACGATACGCTGGATCGAATTCGCGGTGCCTATGCACGCGCTCGCCTCGCCGCGCTTCCCCGTCGATCCAATGGCCGGCAACGCGCTGACCTTCGTGCTCACGCCGAACGATCTCGGCGTGGTCGACTTCGCCGACATTAAGGTCGATTTCGAGCCGGGGCGCCTGACCGTCCATCGCTTCGGCGACGCGCTGCGCTACGA
>JAFAEZ010000169.1 GCA_023423775.1 Pseudomonadota bacterium | reverse complement strand
GCGCGGGCCCATGCCGCTCTGCTCGCCAACGGCACCGGGGCCACGCCCGACTGGCGGGGTGCGCTCGCTGTCCTCGAGGCCTGGGCCGAGCGCGATCCGATCGCGCAGCAGCAACTGGCGCTGATTGCCGCCATGAACCTCGGCGCAGAGGGGACGTCGCGCGCGGTGCCGGCGGGCGAACTGCTCGCCGCCGACGATCGCGTGGTCCGGCTGCCCGGGCTCTTCTCGGGCGACGAATGCCGATTCCTGGTCGAGGCCGTCCAGGCGCGACTGCAGCCGGCCAAGATTTTCCACGAACAGATGCAGCGGTTCGTGCGCCATCCGATCCGCGATTCGGACGCAGCCGGATTTCCCCTCTTGCTCGAATGGCCCGTGGTGCACGCGCTCAATCGACGCATCGCCGTCGCCAGCGCGACCGACGTGGCCCAGGGCGAGACGCTCCAGATCCTGCGCTACCGCGCCGGCCAGCAATATAAACTGCACCTCGACGCGATGCCCGAGCTGGAGAACCAGCGCGTGCTGACCGTGATCGTCTATCTGAACGACGATTATGAGGGCGGCGAGACCGCCTTTCCCGAGCTGGGCCTTGCGGTCAAAGGGCGGGCTGGCGACGGCCTGCTGTTCCGCAACGCGCTTCCAGACGGTCGCCCCGACCCGCGCATGATGCATGCCGGCCAACCGGTGCGCAGCGGCGAGAAGTGCATCGCCAGCCGGTGGATCCGCCAGCGTCCCCCGACCGGTGCCGACGGTTTCGGTCCGGAAGAGGTGGAATCGGGCCGGCGTCGGGGCGGCGAAGCGTCGCGATAAGGACTCGGCTCGTCGCCCGTTCATTGTGGAGCAAGGCGCCCCGGCACTAAGAACGGTGGAGAGTGCCGGGGGTTTGTACGATGTCCAAAGATGCGTTTGTAAAGCTGTTCGCCGCGGCGGGCCTGATCCTGTCGGGCCCTGCGAGCGCGCAGATCACCCAGATCGATCCCAACGACGCCGGCGAATATGAACCGGCAGCGAGCCAACCGGCGCCCTATGGCGCGCCGTATGAAGCGCCGCCCGCCAGCGACTATGTGCCGCTCGACACGGCGCCGCCGGCGAGCACCCCTTCCTCGCCGCCTGCCGCGCCGTCCGCCGCGGCCCGCGGCGACACGGTGCCGCGCGAGGACGTGTTCAGCGCGGCCGAAGGCGTGTTCGGCAAGGGCGCCGAAGGGCTCGCCAATCTGATCGAGAAAATCCTCAAGGACCAGGGCCAGCCCTCGGCCTATATTGCCGGCCAGGAAGCGGGCGGGGCGTTCGTGCTCGGCGTGCGCTACGGCTCGGGCACGATGCACCACCAGGTCGAGGGCGAGCGCGCGGTCTACTGGACCGGGCCGTCGGTCGGCTTCGATTTCGGCGCCGACGCCAACAAGGTGTTCGTGCTGGTCTACAACCTCCACGACAGCCAGGAATTGTTCAAGCGCTTCCCGGGCGCCGAGGGCAATGCCTATGTCGTGGGCGGCTTCACGGCCAGCTACCACCGCCAGGGTGACATCGTCCTGATCCCGGTCCGCCTCGGCGTCGGCCTGCGGCTCGGCGTCAACGCCGGCTACATGCGCTTCTCCGAAAAGAACCGCTGGGTGCCGTTCTAACCCTTTCTTTCCGCCACCCGGCGGAGAGCCGGATCAGGCCGCGAGCCGCCAGGGCAGAGTGCGACCGGCCATGAACGGGACGATCGCGCTGCCGGCGCCGGCCAGGGTCTCCGGTACGTCGATCGGCGCGCGCTCGAGCGTCACCATGTCCTCGTTGACCGGCAGGCCGTAGAAACGGGCGCCGTTCAGCGAGGCGAAGGCCTCGAGCCGGTCGAGCGCGCCCGCGGCCTCGAAGATCATTGCATAGGTCTCCAGCGCATAGGGCGCGTTGAAGATGCCGGCGCAGCCGCAGGCGGCTTCCTTGCGCTCGATCGCGTGCGGCGCGCTGTCGGTGCCGAGGAAGAATTTGGGCGAACCCGAAGTCGCGGCCTTGGCGACGGCGGCGCGGTGCAGCTCGCGCTTGGGCACCGGCAGGCAATAAGCGTGCGGGCGGATGCCGCCCTCGAACATCGCGTTGCGGTTGATGAGGCAATGCTGCGGAGTCACCGTCGCGGCGATATTCGGGCCCGAGCCTTCGACGAAGGCCACCCCTTCGGCGGTCGTGATATGCTCGAGCACGATCTTGAGGCCCGGGAAGTCGCGGACGATGCCGGTCAGCACGCGCTCGATGAACACCGCCTCGCGATCGAAGATGTCGACCGAGGGATCGGTCACTTCGCCATGGACGAGCAAAGGCATGCCGATCCGCTGCATCGCTTCGAGCGCCGGATAGAGGGTGCGGACGTCGCTGACGCCGTGGGCGGCGTTGGTGGTGGCGTTGGCCGGATAGAGCTTGGCGGCGGTGAACACGCTCTCGCCATGGCCGCGCCCGATCTCGTCCGGGTCGGCATGGTCGGTGAGGTACAAGGTCATCAGCGGCGTGAAGGCGCTTCCCTCCGGCAAGGCGGCGCGGATGCGCTCGCGATAGGCGGCGGCGGCGGCGACGTCGGTCACCGGCGGCACGAGATTGGGCATGACGATCGCGCGGCCGAACTGGTGCGCCGTATAGGGGGCGACCGCGCGCAGCATGTCGCCGTCGCGGAGGTGGACGTGCCAGTCGTCGGGCCGGCGGATGACGAGAGTGCTTGGTTCGCTCATGCCGGCTCCCTATCAAAGGAGTATGGCCGCAACCACCCTTGTCGATCGCGCATTGCTCCGCCTCTCGGGCGAGGACGTGCGCGGCTTCCTCCAGGGCCTCGTCACCAACGACGTCGCCCTTCTCTCCCCCGAAACCCCGCTCTGGGCGGGCCTGCTGACACCGCAGGGCAAGGCCCTGTTCGACTTCATCCTGTGGGCGGATGGCGACGACGTGCTGGTCGACTGCGAGGGGGAGCAGGCCGAGGCGCTGCGTAAGCGGCTGACGCTCTACCGCTTGCGCCGCCCGATCACGATCGCGCGCGAGGAGGGGCTGGCGGTGCACTGGGCTCCCGACGGCGAGGCCGGCGTGCCCGATCCGCGCCTCGCCGCGCTTGGCCGGCGCTGGCTGGCGCCGGCTTCGGAGC
>JAFAEZ010000157.1 GCA_023423775.1 Pseudomonadota bacterium | reverse complement strand
GCCCCGGGGGGTGAGGTCCGTTGCCCGCGGGCTCCCTAACCCAGGATACGGGCGCGTCGCTAGTCCCGATGCGGCGACCGGCGCCGATCGGCCGGCGAAGGCGCCAGCGGCGGCAGCGCGCCCGACTGGGCGAGCGCGAGCAGGCGGCGAAAGCTCGGACAGTGCAGGTGACTCGGCTCCGGACAGATGGCGGCGTGGCGCAGGCTGCCGCTGACCGCCGTCAATCGCGTGATCATCCGCTCGAGTTCGTCCGCCTTGGCGGTCAGGCGCTCGCGATCGACCTGCCCGCGGCCGCCGCCGAGGAAAGTGTCGGCGATCTCGGCGAGCGAGAATCCGGCCGCCTGGCCGAGCGCGATCAGGCCCAGCCGTTCGAGCACGGCGGGCTCGAATAGACGACGCTGGCCGCGCCGGCCGACGGATCGATCAGCCCTTTCTCTTCATAGAAGCGGAGGGTGGACGCCGGCACGCCCGAACGCCGCGCCAATTCCGCTATGTCGATCAGCATGCTTGACCTCAAGTTCACTTGAACTGGTAGCCTGGCGCGAATCGCTACCCGAAACAAGAAGGAAGCAGGAATGGACGAGGTCGGAGACAATAGCGCCCAGGCCGCCCACTGGAACGCCCGCGCCGGGCATAGCTGGGCCGAGCTTGGCGATATGCTCGACAGACTGTTCGCGCCGTTCGTGCCCTTGCTTGTCGACGAAATAGGCCCGGGCGGGCCGGTATTGGACGTCGGCTGCGGCGCCGGTGCGGTCACCTTGGCCATGGCCCGGGCGAGCGCGCCGGGCCGGACCTGCGTCGGCGTGGACATTTCCGCTCCGCTGGTCGCCGCGGCCAAGACGCGCGCCGCGCGGGAAGATTGTCCGCGGGCCGTGTTCCTGCAGGCCGACGCCCAGACGCATGATTTCGCTCCGGCGAGCTTCGACGCGATCGTCTCGCGCTTCGGTATCATGTTCTTTGCCGATCCGGTGGCGGCGTTCGCCAATCTGCGGGCGGCCGCACGACCCCGCGCGAAGCTCGCCTGCATCGCGTGGCGGAGTCCGGACGAAAATCCGTTCATGACCGCTGCCGGGCGCGCCGCGGCGCCACTGCTCCCCGACTGGCCCCGGCCTTCCCAAAACGCGCCAGGCCAGTTCGGATTCGCCGACGATACGCGCGTACGGGAGATATTGGAGCAGAGCGGGTGGCAGGAGATCGCTATCCGCCCAATCGATGTCTCCTGCGCGATGCCGCGACGGGAGCTGCCCGTCTATGCCGAACGCATGGGGCCGCTCGCCGATCTCCTGCCGACGCTGGACGCCGCGACCGGTTCCGAGGTGCTGCGGCGCGTCGAGGCCGCCTTCCGGCCGTTCGTGGACGGCGCCATGGTTCGCTTCACCGCCGCCTGCTGGATGCTGACGGCGCGCGCCTAGGACAAGGCGATCAGCGAGATCTGGCGGCCGTAATCGGGCTCGCCGCGATGGGTGGCGCGGCGAAAGCTGTAGAAGCGGTCGGGCTGCGAATAGGTGTCCTCGCCGAGCGCCTCGATGCGGGCGAGGCCGGCGCCGGCGAGCCGCGCCACGACATAGCCTTCGAGGTCGAACTGGTGGTGGCCCTCACGCCCCTGGCTGAAGAAGCGCTCATTGTCCGGATCCTGCTCGGCGAAGCGGCGCAGGAATCCCTCATCCACTTCATAGGATTTGCGGGCGATGGTCGGGCCGACGGCGGCAACGATGCGATCCCGCGCGGCGCCGAGCTTTTCCATTTCTGCGATGGTGCTCTCCACCACGCCGCCGAGCGCGCCTTTCCACCCGGCATGGGCCGCGCCGATCACGCCGGCGGCGGCATCGGCGAACAGGACCGGCGTGCAGTCTGCGGTGAGGATGCCGAGGGCGAGGCCCGGGCGGTCGGTGACCAAGGCGTCGGCCTGGGGACGGGCATCGTCGGGCCACGGGTCGCTCGCGGGCAGGGCCGTCGCCGAATGGATCTGGTGGACGGTGACGAGCCGCGCACCGGGCGCCACTGCCGCGACGGCGCGCTCGCGATTGGCCTGGATCGCAGCGCGGTCGTCGCCCGAGCCGAGCCCGACATTGAGGCCCGCGCAGACGCCCTCGGATACACCGCCGCGCCGGCCGAGAAAGCCGTGGGGGATGTTTCCCAACACGGCAGCGCGATTCACTTCAACGTCCATCAAAATCCCTCCGGTGCCGGCCAGTCCGGCGCGACCAAGGCCATCGCCTTGAACAGGCTGCCCATTTGCCCCGGCTCGACCAGCCGGTCGCGCGCGGCGACGATTTCTTCCCTGCGCTCGGGTGACGCCTTGGCGAGCGAGGCAGCCCTCAGTTCGATGCCCATCGCGCGCAGCCATTCGCCTTGGGTGAGCGGGCCGCACACCCGCACGCCCTCGGCTCGCGCGGCCACGGCCAGCGCCTCGAAATCGACGTGGGCGGTGAGATCGCGTTCGCCCGGCGCCTGCCACGGATCGGCATAAGCGTGGCCGGCCACCGCCTGGAACGTGTCGCCGACAGAGGTCCGGGCATGGCCGTAATCGACGATCAATGCGGCGCCGCCCTGCGCGGCAAGGCGCGCGGCCAGCTCACGAACGACCGCGACCGAAGCCGGGGAAGTCTCGATCACGCTGCCCGCCGGCGCATCGCGCAGCGGCGCCGGGAGCGCTTCGTCGGGGACGCGCGGCCCGGCGCCGGGAATGAAGCGCGTTCCGTCATGGCCGACGAGCCGCTCGCACCAGCCCCCCTCCATCCGCACCAGCTGGCGGATCGGCAGAGCGTCGAAAAACTCGTTGGCGACGATCAGCAGCGGGCCGCTGTCCGGCAGGCTGGTCGTATCGTCATGCCAGCGCGGACCGGCGATCCGTTCGGCCTGGGCGGCGCGGAGCGAGGGGCTCGTCTCGACCAGTTCGACCGGCGGCTCGAGCCCGGCCGCGCGCATGGCGCGGAGCGCGTCGGCGGCGAGCGTGCCCCGGCCGGGCCCCAGCTCGACATAGCGCGCCGCCGCCGGTTTGCCCGCGCGCAGCCACAGGTCGGCGAGCCAGAGGCCTATCAGCTCGCCGAACATCTGGCTGATCTCGGGGGCGGTGATGAAGTCGCCGGCCGCGCCGAGCGGGTCGCGGGTCGCATAATAATGCGCGTTGGCCTCGGCCATATACTGGCCGACCGGGATCGGCCCGCTGGCCGCGATCAGGCGGGCGAGGCGGTCCCCGACCGTTGCGGGCTCAGGCGACACTTTCGCTGCCGGCGATCGGCTCGACGCGCTGGCGCCGTCCCTTCGCGGTGGCGATCAGATAGAGGCCGCCGACGATCATCGGCACGGTCAGCGTCTGGCCCATCGAGAGGCCCCAGGACAGATGCTCGAGCCCGGCGTCCGGCTGGCGCACCATTTCGACCAGGAAGCGGCTGATTCCGTAGCCGAGCAGGAAGGTGCCGACGAGCTTGCCCGGCTGGTAGCGGGCATCGGTCTTCCAGAACAGGAACCAGAGGACGAGGAACAAGGCGATGCCCTCGAGGCCGGCCTCGTAGAGCTGGCTCGGATGCCGCGCCACTTCGCCCCCGGTCGGGAAGATCATCGCCCAGGAAACGTCGGTTGGGCGGCCCCAAAGCTCGCCGTTCACGAAGTTTGCGAGGCGGCCGAAGAAGAGTCCGAAGGGCACGCAGCAAGCCACATAATCGTGCAGCCGCAGCCAATCGAGGCCATTCTTGCGGGCGGCGTAGAACAGGCCGAGGCTGACGCCGATGACGCCGCCGTGGAACGACATGCCGCCGTCCCACAGTCGGATGATATCGCCGGGATTTTCGAGGTAGAATTCAGGGCGGTAGAACAGGACGTAGCCGAGCCGGCCGCCGAGCAGGATGCCGAGCGTGGCGTAGAAGACGAGATCGTCGGCATGGCGCCGCGCCATCGGCGCGCCGGGCTGCTTCAGCAATTTCAGCAGATACCACCAGCCGACGACGATGCCGGCCAGATAGGCCAGCGAATACCAGCGCAGCTGGAAGAAGCCGAGGTCCAAAGCGATCGGATCCAGGCCCAGCTGGTCCCAACGTATGGCTGCCGTAGCGTCAGCGGCGAGCGAGGCAATTTGCGGCAGGATCAAGGCTTTCCCCCAAGGATTTCCGCCCTCATAGTGCCCGAAAAAAGAAATCGAAAGAGCAGGAGATTCGATGCCGAGCGCGCTCGACGGGAAATATGATGCTGTTCAGGCGGCGGTGACCTCGCCCGAGACTGGCCGGATTCGGGTCGGCCGGGACGAGCAGGGCCGGGCGGTGGTGACCAATCTGCCGCCGACCTTGCCGGGCCTGTTTGATGCTTTCTGTGCGCTCCATGCGCAAACCGTTGCCGTCGTGGCCGGCGACGAGCGCCTCACCTTCGCCGAACTGAACGAATGGGCGAGCCGCGCCGCGCGCGCTCTGGTCGGCGGCTTCGGCATCGCCAAGGGCGACCGCGTCGCCATCGCCATGCGCAACTGCCCGAGCTGGATCGTCACCTACATGGCCGTGCTCAAGGCCGGCGGGATCGCGGTGCTGGTCAACGGCTGGTGGCAGCCGGACGAGCTCAGATACGGCTTGGAGCTGACCTCGCCGAAGCTGGTCCTTGCCGATGCGCCGCGCGCCGCGAAGATCGCCGACCTCGGCTGCACGCTCCTGATGCTGCCGATCGAGCAGCATCTGGCCGGAGCGCTCGCTCCGATCCTGGAGCGTGAGGGGCCGGAGACCCAGCTGCCGGAAGTGCTTCCCGACGACGATGCGACGATCCTGTTCACGTCGGGCTCGACCGGTGCGGCCAAGGGCGCCGTCTCCACGCATCGCGCCGTCACGAGCGCGGTCTATACCTATGCGATCGGCATCGTGACCCTGCTCGGCATCATGGAGAGCGAGGGGCGCCCGCCGGTCAACCCGCCCAAGACCCTGCTCAATGTGCCTTTGTTCCACGTCACCGGCGAGGTGCCAGTGCTGCTGAACAGCTTTGTGATCGGCCGCGGCATGGTGCTGATGCCCAAATGGGATGCGGGCGAGGCGCTGCGGCTGATCGAGGCGGAGAACGTCACCTATTTCGTCGGGGTCCCGACGATGAGCCTCGAGCTGATGCAGCATCCGGACCGCGACAAATATGACCTTTCTTCGCTGACCGATATCGCGGCCGGTGGCGCCGCGCGCCCCGTCTCCCACGTGACCCGGCTGAAGGACAGCTTCGGGACGGCGCAGCCTGCGCTGGGCTACGGCCTCACCGAGACCAACGCCGTCGGCTGCAGCAATTTCTGGTCCAATTATGCCGAGAAGCCGGCTTCGACCGGCCGGCCGCACAAGCCGCTCGTCGAGATGGCGATCCTCGGCGCCGGCGACGTGCCGCTGCCCCGCGGCGAGCGGGGCGAAATCGCGATCCGCTCGGTCTGCAACATGCGCGGCTATTGGAACGATCCGGAGGCGACCAAAGCCGCCTTCACGGCCGACGGCTTCTTCCGCACCGGCGACATCGGCTATCTCGACGAGGACGATTATCTGTTCATCGTCGACCGCAAGAAGGACATCATCATCCGCGGCGGCGAGAATATCAGCACCCAGGAGGTCGAGGCCGCGCTCTACGGCTGCCGGAGCGTGTCGGAGGCCTGCGTGTTCGGTGTGCCGTCCGAACGGCTGGGCGAGGTGCCGGCGGCGGTCGTCTATAGCGAGCCGGGCGTCACCGAAGCCGAATTGCGGGACCATCTCGAAGGCCGCATCGCGAAGTTCAAACTGCCCGAATATCTGTGGATCCACGCCGAGCCGTTGCCCAAGCTCGGCACGGGCAAGATCGACAAGGTGATCCTGCGCGACCGCTATCGCGCCGAGCTTGCAGAAAAACCCGGCCCAGGCTCGTCCGAAGGTCTCTAGCCGGATCGCGATCGGCTCGGCTATTGCCCGCTCATGGCCTCGGCAGGAACAGGACAGGGGATCAGTCGGCGCACCCTGCTCGTCGGCGGTGGCACCGGCGCGGGGCTGCTGCTCGCCTGGGGCCTGTGGCCGCGCGAATATGACCCGAATCTGCGGGCCGCGCCGGGCGAGACCATCTTCAACGCCTTCCTCAAGATCGGCCGCGACGGGCGCGTGATCGTCGCGGTCCCGCAGGCCGAGCTCGGCCAGGGCGTCTATACCAGCCTGCCGCAGATATTGGCCGACGAGCTCGGCGCGGACTGGCGCACGGTCGCGGTCGAGCCAGCCCCGATCAGTCCGCTCTACGCCAACCAGCTGATCGCCGAGCAATGGGCGGACGCTGCCCTCCCCGAAATGTTTCACGACGTCGGTGCGTGGGCGGCGCGCGAATATGCGACCCGTAACGCGGTGATGGTGACCGGCGGATCGACCTCGGTGCGGATGTTCGAGCCCGCGCTGCGCGAGGCGGGGGCAGCGGCGAAAGCCCTTTTGTGCAAGGCGGCGGCGAAGCGCTGGAACGCCGATTGGGAGACGCTCGACGCCCATGGCGGCTTCGTCGTCGCGGGCAATCGGCGGCTGCCTTTCGGCGCGCTCGCCGAGGCTGCGGCCAAGGAGAAGGTGCCCGACGCACTGCCGATGCGCGGCGGCATCGAGAACCGCCTCGTCGGCCAGCCGCTGCCGCGCATCGACCTCCCGTCCAAGGTCGACGGCACGGCGCAGTTCGCCGGCGACATTCGCCTTCCCGACATGGTCTACGCCGCGGTCCGCGCCGGCCCGATCGGCGGCGGGAGGCTGGTGCGCGTCGACAAGGAGGCGGCGGACGCCGTCCCCGGCGTGCTGGCGGTGTTCGAAAATCCGCGCTGGGTCGGCGCGGTCGCGACCAATTGGTGGGCGGCCAATCGCGCGATCGAGGCGATGAAGCCCGCCTTCGAGACCGATCACCTTCTCGTCAGCAGCGACAGCATCGACGCGGCCTTATGGGGCGCGCTCGACGGCGGCGACGGTGCCCGCATCTTCAGCCAGGGCGATCTCGCCGCGGCCTATAAGGAAGCGCCGGTGTTCCGCGCCCGCTACCTCGCCGGCGTGGCCCCCAACGCCCCGATCGAGACGCTGACCGCCACGGCGAGGATCACGGCCGGTCGGATGGAAATCTGGGCGCCGACCCAGGCGCCGGTCTTTGCTCGCGCCGCCGCCGCGCGGGCATGCGGCCTGAGCGAGGGCGACATCACGATCCACCGCACGCTCGTCGGCGGCGGCTATGGCCGCAAGCTCGAGACCGAGGCGATCGCGCAGGCTGCCATCATGGCGCGCACGCTGAAGCGGCCGGTCCAATTGGTCTGGTCGCGGATCGAGGAGACCGTACAGGACACGTTCCGACCGCCGGCGCTGGCGGTGCTGAGCGCGAGCCTGCCGCAGGGTGGCGCGATCACCGGCTGGCAGGCGCGGATCGCCACTCCCTCGACACAGAATGCTGTGGTGGAGCGGCTGCGCACTGGCGGGCGCAATGGCGCCGCTCGGGCCCACGGGCCGGCGGTCGAGGGTGCCATCCCGCCTTACGGCATCCCGGCGATCGCGGTCGACCATCTGCCGGTTGATCCGGGCCTCCGCACCGGCATCTGGCGCTCGGCGGCGCACAGCTACACGGCCTTCTTCACCGAGAGCTTCGTCGACGAGCTTGCGCGCCACGCACAGGTCGAGTCCTTCTCCTTCCGCATGCAGATGCTGGGTGGCAATCCGCGGCTCGCGCGCTGCCTCTCGACGGCGACCACGCTCGGCGGCTGGGACGGCGGGGCGCCGGGCAGCGCGATGGGCATCGCCGCTCACAGCGCGTTCGGCTCGCATATCGCCTTGCTGGTCGAGGTCGAGGTCGACAAGAATCAGCGCATCCGCGTCACCCGCGCGGTCGCCGCGGTCGACTGCGGCCGCATCATCAATCCGGATATCGTCCGCCAGCAGATCGAGGGCGGCATCATCCACGGCATTTCGGGCGCGACCGGCGATCCGATCGGCTTCGAAGGCGGGCTCCCCGACATGAACAATTTCGACCGGCTGGTGCTGCCGCGCCTCGCCGACAGCCCCGAAGTGACGGTAGAGATATTGGACAGCGACGAACCCTGCGGCGGCGTCACCGAGCTCGGCGTCCCGCCGGTCGCCCCGGCGATCGCCAACGCTTTGTTCGCCTCGACGGGCCAGCGGCTGCGCGCGCTGCCTCTGGTCATGGGGAGCGGGGCATGAAGCCCCCCGTTGACCACCCGGCAGTGCCGTCCCCGAAGATCGGGGTGCTGCTGATCAATCTGGGCACGCCCAACAGCCCCGAACCTGGCGCCGTGAAGATCTATCTGCGCGAGTTCCTCTCGGATCCGCGCGTCGTCGAAATCCCCCAGTTCGTGTGGCAGCCGATCTTGCGCGGCCTGATCCTGACGCGGCGGCCCAAGCAGAGCGCGCACGCCTACAAGCAGGTGTGGACCGAGGAAGGCTCGCCGCTCGCCGCGATCACGGCCCGGCAGGCGCGAGATCTACAGGCGCGGTTCGGAAACGCCGTCCTGGTCGATTATGCCATGCGCTACGGCCGCCCGGCCATCGCGGAGAAGATCGACGCGCTGAAGGCACAGGGCTGCGAGCGTATCCTGCTCGCGCCGCTCTACCCGCAATATAGCGCAGCGACGACGGCGACGGCGAACGACCACGCTTTCCGCCATCTGCAGAAGCTGCGCTGGCAGCCCGCCGTCCGCACGCTGCCGCCTTATCATGACGATCCAGCCTATATCGACGCGCTGCGCGAGAGCGTCCGGACCAATCTGGCCGAGCTCGATTTCCAGCCGCAGGCGCTGATCGCCTCCTTCCATGGCATGCCGGAGCGCACGCTCCGGCTCGGCGATCCTTATCATTGCCATTGCCAGAAGACCGCCCGATTGCTCGGCGAAGCGCTCGGGCGCGACCTCCTCGTCGCCTTCCAGTCGCGCTTCGGCCGCGCCAAGTGGCTCGAGCCCGCCACCGATACGACGCTGGCGGCGCTGCCGGGGCAGGGGATCAGTCGCGTCGCGATCCTGGCCCCGGGCTTTTCGGCCGACTGCCTGGAGACGCTGGAGGAGCTCGCCATTCGCGGCCGCCAGACCTTCCTCGACGCGGGCGGCACTCATTTCGCCTACCTGCCCTGTCTCAATGACAGCGCGCCGGGAATGGCCATGTTGGAGCGTATAGTGTCGCGCGAACTTGAAGGCTGGAACACGCAAGCATAACTTCGCATTACAATATAATAATGGAGGAGATGACCATGGCGCGTGTGGCGATCGTTACTGGCGGTACTCGGGGAATCGGCGAAGCGATCAGCCTTGCGCTGCGGGATGCGGGGATGAGCGTCGCCGCTAATTATGCCGGCAATGACGAAAAGGCCCGCGAGTTCACCGAGCGTACGGGCATCAAATCCTACAAATGGAACGTGGCCGACTTCGGCGCCTGCGTCGCGGGGGTCCAGCAGGTCGAGGCCGAGCTCGGCCCTATCGACGTGCTCGTCAACAACGCCGGCATCACCCGCGACGGCACGATGAAGCGGATGACGCGCCAGTTCTGGGACGACGTGATCGACGTCAATCTCGGCGGCTGCTTCAACATGGCCAAGGCCGTGTTCGACGGAATGACCGCGCGCAAGTTCGGGCGCATCGTCAACATCGGCTCGATCAATGGCCAGGCCGGCCAATATGGCCAGGTCAATTATGCCGCCGCGAAGAGCGGGATCCACGGCTTCACCAAGGCGCTCGCCCAGGAAGGGGCCCGCGCCGGGGTCACCGTCAACGCGATTGCGCCGGGTTATATCGATACCGAGATGGTGGCGGCCGTTCCCGAGGAAGTGCTGCAAAAGATCGTTGCCAAGATCCCGGTCGGCCGGCTCGGCAAGGCCGAGGAGATCGCGCGCGGCGTCCTCTTCCTCTGCGCCGAGGACGGCGGCTTCATCACCGGCTCCACGCTGTCGATTAACGGCGGCCAGCACATGTATTGATGCCGGCCGATATTTTCGAAGGACCGGTCAAACGCTCGATGATGATCGCGGGGCACGCGACGTCGATCAGCCTCGAGCCGATTTTCTGGGAAGCGCTACGGGCGGCGGCGGAGGCCGAGAAGCTGCCGCTGAATGCGCTGGTTGCCCGCATCGACGCCGATCGTATCCAGGCCGCGTACCCGCCCAACCTCGCGAGCGCCATTCGGGTCTGGCTCTTCGCCAGGCGATAGTGATCCTTGTTGCGATTGACTTGCAATAGCGGCCATGACATTTCCCGACCAAAGCGGGAGACATCATGGCCGGTTCGACGATTCTGCGCCTTCGCGGCGCCTGGTTCCAGCTGCATAAGTGGATCGGCATCCTTCTCGCCGTCCTGATCATCCCGATCTCGCTAACGGGGTCGGCTTTGGTCTGGCACGACTGGTTGGACGAGACGCTCAACCCCGAGCGCAAGGTCGATGCCGCTCCGGCGCTGCCGCCCGCTGCTTATGCCGCGTCGGCAGCGCGCGCGCTCGGCGCCGGCGAGCGGATCGCGAGCATCACCTATCCGGAGGGCGAAGGTTCGGTTCTCGTCACGGCAGCGAGGCCGCCGGCGCCGGGCGGCGGACGTCCTGTGCGCACCCAGCTGTGGCTCCATCCGCAGACAGGTGCGGTGCTCGACCGCAGCGCCAGCAACGAGGGCGCGGTGCATGTCATGCACGTCCTTCACGGCAGCCTGATGGTGCCGGGCGTGGGTCGCCAGATCGTCGGCTGGATCGGCGTGGCCATGCTGGTCTCCTCGCTCACCGGCCTGTGGCTGTGGTGGCCACTGCGCGGCCGCTGGGCGCGCGGGCTGCGCTGGAAGCGTCAGGCGACGACCAGCGCCAACCTCCATCATCAGAGCGGCTTCTGGATCGCGGTGCCGCTGGCGATGCTGTCCTTCACCGGCGTGTGGATTTCCTTCCCGGCCTTCTTCGCGTCCGTATCCGGAGCGCCGGCGCCCGATAGCCCGGCCGAGCGCATGCGGCGGATGGGCGCGCAGCCGCTGCCGGAGACGCAGCGCACCGCGGATCACGCGCTGGCCGCGGCCGCCGGCGCCGCGACCGGACCGCTCCTCACTTTGGCCTGGCCAACCGATCAGGCGCCGGAATGGAAGCTGGGCTTTGCCCGGAGCGGCGGAACGGCCGAGGTCAAGGTTGCCGACGCAAGCGGCGCAGTGACCCCCGCCAAGCCGCCCAAGCCGGAGACCACCGCACGCACGATGCGGCGCTGGCACGACGGTACCGGCATGGGCGTCGTCTGGCAGGTCGTGATCTTCATCGGCGGCATCATTCCAGCCTTGCTCGCGATCACCGGCATCATGATGTGGCTGAAGTCGCGCGTCTGGCGGGGCGACGTCGCGCGCCGCCGCCGCGCCCGGGCCGAACAGGTCCCGGCCGAATAAGAAAAGGCCTCCCCTCCAGGTCGGAAGGGAGGCCTTTTTTCACGTGCGGATTTGGCGCCTCAGCGACCGAGCAGGACCCGTGCCTGGGTCGCGATCTGGGCCAGCATCGGCGCGGTCGTGGTCGGCGCAGTGCGGGCGCGATCGACAATCCGGCGGAACTGATCGATGCGCGGCGCCTGCTGCGCCACCCATTGATCGACCGCCGTCTTGGGGTCGTCGCCCTTGCGCCGATCGAGGAAATCGAGGCGGAGCTGCTCGAAGTCGCGGGCAAGGCCGGCGGTGAGCAGGCGCTCCCACTGGTCGCGCGCGTCGAAGCGGTTGGCGGCCTGCTGCGCCCAGTCCAGGCCGAGCGCCTCGCCGAGACCGGTATAAGCCTGGGTCAGCGTGATCTCGTCGATCCCGCGCTTGCGGCCGAGCACCGCGATGCCGACGGCGCCGTTGAGCTCGAACAGGCGGACGATGCGATGCGCGATCTCCGGCGGCGCGCCGAGCTGGACCAGGCGATGGCGGCGGGCTGCCGCCTCGTTGGCCACTTCCGTCCGCAGCAGGTCGTCCACCGCGGCGCTAAGCTTGGCGAGGCCTGGCGCCAGGCTGTCGACCATTTCCGCCAGGTTGGTATTGGCCGAGGTGTTGCGCAGGATGTCCGCAATATGGAGCTGCAGCGCTTTCGACGCCTGGTCGAACAGTTCGAGACGGACCTGCTCAGGCACGTCGATCGTGTCGAGGTCCCGCCACAAATCCTCCATGCCGAACAGGCGCTCGGCCGCGACGAATGCCGCTGCGGCCTGGCCGAACGACGCACCTTCCTCCTCGGTCAGCGAGAAGGGCGCAGTGATGCCCAGCCGGTTGACGAAGCGGTTGGCGATCTTGGTGGCGATGATCTCCTTGCGCAGCCGGTGGCGAAGGATGGCGTCGCCATGCTTCTCCTGCATCAGCTTCGGGAAGGCGCCGCACAGTTCGGGCGTGAGGGTCGGATCCTCGGTGAGCTTGCCGGTCTCGATCGCGGCCTGAAGGGCCATTTTCGAGGTCGACAGCAGGATCGCGAGTTCTGGCCGGGTGAGGCCGCGATTTTCCTGCGCGCGGCGCAGCAGGTCCTCGTTGCTCTCTATCCCCTCGACCGCGCGGTTGAGCCGACCGCTTTCCTCGAGAATCTCGATCACGCGGACGAGCGGCGACAGCGATGCGGCGCCGCCGCGCTCGGCGATCGAGAGAGCGAGCGTCTGGAGGCGGTTGTCCTCCAGCACGATCTGCGCAACCTCTTCGGTCATGTCGGCGAGGAGGACGTTGCGATCCTCCAGCGCGAGCCGCCCTTCGAGCATCTCCGCATTGAGCGGGATCTTGATGTTGACCTCGTTGTCCGAGCAATCGACGCCGGCGCTGTTGTCGATGAAGTCGGTGTTGCTGCGGCCGCCATGGGCAGCGAATTCGATGCGCGCGGCCTGGGTGACGGCAAGGTTGGCGCCTTCGCCGATCGCCTTGGCGCGCAGCTCGGCGGCGTTGACGCGCAGCACGTCGTTTCCGGGATCGCCGACCTCAGCGTTATTCTCGCTCTTTGCCTTGATGTAGGTGCCGATGCCGCCGAACCAGATGAGGTCGACCGGCGAGCGCAGGATCGCGCTGATCAATCCGGCCGGGTCGATCGCGTCGACGCGCAGGTCCAGCGCTTCCTGGATCTCGGGCGTCAGCGGGATCGACTTCTGCGTGCGCGGGAAGACGCCGCCGCCCGCCGAGATCAGCGCCTTGTCATAATCCTCCCAGCTCGAGCGCGGCAGCTGGAACAGGCGGTTACGCTCCTCCCAGCTGCGGGCGGGATCGGGGTTCGGATCGATGAAGATGTGGCGGTGGTCGAACGCCGCCACGAGCTTGATCGCCTTGGAAAGCAGCATGCCGTTGCCGAACACGTCGCCCGACATGTCGCCGCAGCCGACGACGCGGATCGGGTCGGTCTGCACGTCGACGCCCATCTCGCGGAAGTGGCGCTGGACCGAGACCCAGGCGCCGCGCGCCGTGATGCCCATCGCCTTGTGGTCGTAGCCGGCGCTCCCGCCCGAGGCGAAAGCGTCGCCGAGCCAGAAGCCGCGCTCCAGCGCGATCGTGTTGGCGACGTCGGAGAAGGTCGCCGTGCCCTTGTCGGCGGCAACCACGAAATAAGGATCGGCGCTGTCGCGGATGGTGACGTCCTTGGGATGGACGACCTTGTCGGCGACGATATTGTCGGTGACCGACAGCAAGGAGCGGATGAAGATGCGGTAGCTTTCCGTGCCTTCCTTCAGCCACGCGTCGCGGTCGCCCGGCGGGGGGAGCTGCTTGGGATAGAAGCCGCCCTTCGCGCCGGTCGGGACGATCACCGCATTCTTCACCACCTGAGCCTTGAGCAGGCCGAGGATTTCGGTGCGGAAATCGTCGCGCCGGTCGGACCAGCGCAGGCCGCCGCGGGCGACCGGTCCGCCGCGCAGGTGGATGCCCTCGATCCGCGGGCTGTAGACCCAGATCTCGCGATAGGGGATCGGCGCCGGCAGGTGCGCCATGCGCGCGGAATCGAGCTTGAAGGCGAGCGCCTCGCGGCCGGATTCGGCGAAGGCGTTGGTGCGCAAGGTCGCTTCGATGACGCTGCGGATCAGGCGAAGGATGCGGTCCTCGTCGATCGCCGCGACCTGAGCGAGGCCGTCGTTGATCGCGCGCTCGGCGGACTTGATCGCGTCCTCGCGGGCACCTTCCAGTGCCGGATCATGCTGGGCGTCGAACAGGGCGATGAGGCCGCGGGCCACGCCCGGCGCGCGGCGCAGGGCCTCGACCACCGTGACCATCGAATAGGACAGGCCGGTCTGGCGCAGATAGCGGAACCAGGCGCGGAACAGCACGACGTCGCGCGGTGCCAGGCCGGCCGCGACCAACAGCTGGTTGAACGCGTCATTCTCGGCGCTGCCGTCGAGCACGGCGGCGATCGCCTTCTCGAGCAGCGGGCCGCGCGCGAGCACGTCGGCGGCGTTGCCGACCGGGACTTCGAGCCCGAAATCGTGGATGTAGCTGGCCTTGCCGTCCTCGATCGGGGTCGGCTGCTCCTCGAGCACGCGGAAGCCGAAATTCTCGAGCACCGGCACCGCGTCCGACAGCGGGATCACGCCGCCGAGCCGGTAGGTCTTGAGCCGCAGCCGGTTCGGGCCCTCGGCCTCCTTGTGCAGCAGCCGGGCGTCGCGGGCGTCGGGGCCTTCGAGCGCGGAGAGGCGCAGCACGTCCTGCGCGGCCTCGCCGGCCTCGGTGCGGGCGCGATAGCTTTCCGGAAAATCGTCGACGATCGAGAGCGCGAGACGGGTCGCCCGCGCCGGACCGACGATCCCGCCCAGCGCTTCCTCCACGCCGGGCTCCCAGCCGCGGACCATCTCGTCCAGGCGACGGTCGAGCTCCTGCACGTTGGGCAGCGGGCGGGTCGGATCGATGTTGAGCGTGTAGCGTATCAGCGAGAGATCGCCGTCGCCAAGCTCCACCGACCAGCTCGAGATGCGGCCGTCGGCGGCCTCGCGGATCATCTCGCCGATCGCGAGACGGCGGCGGGTGGTGAGCTCGTCGCGCGGCAGCCACACGAAGGCGAACAGATGGCCCTTGAGGCTGCTGCGCACCAGCACCAGGGTCGGCCGCGGCCGGTCGGCGAGCGACATGGCGGTGATGACGAGCTGGCGCACCGATTCCGGCTCGAGGTTGATCAGCAGGTCACGCGGCAGCGAGGCGATGGCGTGGCGCAGCGCCTTGCCGGCATGGCCCTTGGGATCGAAGCCGAAGTCGCGGTCGAGATCGGCGAGCCGTGCGCGCAGCACCGGCACGTCCTCGGCCGGGACGATCAGCGCCTGGCTGGTCCAAAGGCCGGCATGGACGCCGATCGCGGTGATCTTGCCATTCTCGCGGATCGGAACGACGACGAGGTCGAGCGGAACGCGGCGATGGACGGTCGAGATGCGGTCGGCCTTGGCGATGAGCGGCGTGGCGCCGCCTTTCTCGAACCAGGCGATCGCGCCTGCCGCGCCGCCTTCGTCGGTCGGGTCGCCGGGCAGGCGGAACAGGCCGAGCGCGTCTGACGCCGGGCCCTCCAGATGCTCGACGTGATAGCCGAGCAGGGTCATCGCGCCGTCGGCGAACCAGTGGAGCAGGGCGGCGCCTTCCGGATCGTCGAGCGCGTCGGCGTCGGCATGCATCTTGGCCTGCAGCGCCTGCCAGTCGCTGACCGCGACGCGGACGTCGGCGAGCACGCGGTGGAGATCGGTCACCACCTGCTGGCGGCCGCGCGCGTCGGCGCGGTCGATCTCGATATACATGATCGATTCCCGCTTGCTGACGTCGTCGCAGAGCGGCCGGACAGACTGCAGCCGTCCGTCGGCGTCGCGTTCGACGCAGACCACCGGATGGAGCAGGCGGTGGATGATCAGGCCCTTCGCGGCGATCGCCGCGGCGACCGAATCGACCAGGAACGGCATGTCGTCGTTGATG
>JAFAEZ010000128.1 GCA_023423775.1 Pseudomonadota bacterium | reverse complement strand
ACGGCGATGTCTAACTAATCGCTTCGGATATTAAGACTGTGGCGGGCGGCGGGACCTTGTTCCGCCGCCCGATTTCGTTTATCGGCTGCCGTAGACGACCAGCTTCACCTTCTGGCCCGGCGTCAGCCGGCTGTTCGCGGTGAGCGAGTTGAGCGCCAGGAAGCGCTCCATCTGGTAATTGCCATAGGCCATGCGCCCGGCCAGCGACTGCACCGTGTCGCCCGCGCGCACCGTCACCACGTCGATCACGCGCGGTCGGATCGCCGCCGCCTCGTTGGCCGACATCCGCGTCAGCGACCCGACCATCGTATTGAACGGCCCGATCCCGGTCCCGGCGCGCGTCATCATCGCAAAATGATAGATGCGGCCTGGATCGAACTGATAGGCGAACACCGTCAAGTCGACCTGGCCCTGCTGGGTGTTGACCCGCGCCGTGCTATAGGCGGCCGGAATGCCGTTGACCGTGGTGCTCCGCGGCTGCGGGACATTGATTTGGGTCTGGCCGGCAAGCGACTGATAGACCTGCGTGATATAATTGGAGAGGCTGCCGCTATAGGCACCGCCCCCGAACAGCGCCTGGCCGCTCGAGCCGGTGATGCTCACAGCCTGGGTGCCGTTCTGGATGCCGAACCCCTGCGGGACGCTGAACTTCAGCCGCAAGTCCGGATGCAGGAACTGCTGGCCGTCGACGACGCCCTGCTTGGGATCGTCGTCGTAGAGCAGCCCGTCGACCATGTTCAGGAACTGGTCGCGGTTGCGGACGGCGCCGCCGCTGCGCGGGGTTTTCGCCACGACCTGGTTGGCGCGCTTGACGCGATCGGCGCTGAGCGGGTGGGTCCTGGCCCAGCTCGGCGTGTTGCGCGCGTCGCGGCCGTTTACGCGATCGTCGAGGGCGGTCGCTTCGCCGAGCGATGCGAGCAGGCTTGCCGAAGCCGTCGGATCGTAGCCGGCGGCGGCCATATAGCGGACGCCCAGGGCGTCGGCCTCATATTCTTGGCTGCGCGAATAGCTGAGCAGGAAGCCCTGCCCGACCTGTCCGGCCAGCTGGCCGAGCTGGCTGGACCCCGTCACCGCGCCGACCAGGATCGCGCCAAGCTGGCTGAGAAGGCCGCGATTCTGCCGCTGCTTGCTGTGGTTGGCGGCGATGTGGCCGACCTCGTGCCCGAGCACCGACGCGAGCTCGGCCTCGTCGTCCATCAGCCCCAGCAGCTGGCGCGTGATATAGACGTAGCCGCCGGGGACCGCGAAAGCGTTCAGCACCGGCGAGTTGAGGGTGGTGATCGTATAGGCATTCCCACCGCCCTGTACGTTCGAATATTGCGCGACCTTGCGGCCGACATTGGTGACGTAGGCGGCGCGATTGGCGTCGATCGTTCCGCCGAATTCCTGGACGATCTGGGGATGTTGCTGGGCCGCTGCCTGCATCGAGCTGGGCGAGATGGTGCGGACCTTCTGCGCTGCCACCGGCACGGCCGTGGCCATCCCGATCGCGGCCGTTGCAGAGAGCGCGATCAGCGTCTTCGAAGGCATGGGAAACTCCTGTTACTCGGAACGGTATCGGTCCGAATAACCGGGCAACGGATGTGAGGTTCCTTTAGCCCCCTGCAGCGCTCAGCCGATGGCGAGGAACTTGGCGCGGCGTTCGGCGCGGATCTCGGCCGGCGCCTTGCCGTCGTATGATGCCAATTCCTCCTCGATCGCCGCACCGAGCGCGGCAATCGCCTCCGCGGGCCGGCGATGGGCGCCGCCGAGCGGCTCGGGCACGATCCGTTCGATCACGCCCAATTGCTTCAGGTCCTGGGCGGTGACGCGCATCGCCTCCGCAGCATCGGCGGCCTTGTCGGCGGTGCGCCACAGGATCGAGGCGCAGCCTTCGGGCGAGATCACCGCATAGACCGAATGTTCGAGCATCAGCACGCGATTGGCCGCGGCGATGGCGATCGCGCCGCCCGATCCCCCCTCGCCGACGATCGCGGCGATCAGCGGCACCGAGAGCGACAGGCAGGCTTCGGTCGAACGGGCGATCGCCTCGGCCTGGCCGCGTTCCTCAGCCTGCACGCCGGGAAACGCGCCGGCGGTGTCGACCAGGGTGACGACCGGAAGGCCGAAGCGGTCGGCGAGCTGCATCAGGCGGATCGCCTTGCGATAGCCCTCCGGCTTGGCCATCCCGAAATTGTGCTTGAGGCGCGAGGCGGTGTCGTCGCCTTTTTCATGGCCGATCACCATCACCTTGCGGCCGTTCATCTTGCCGAGGCCGCCGATGATCGCCTGGTCGTCGGCGAAGCCGCGATCGCCGGCAAGCGGAACGAACTCGTCGACCAAGGCGGCGATATAATCCTTGAAATGCGGCCGCTCGGGATGGCGGGCGACCTGCGTCTTCTGCCACGGCGTCAGCTTGCCGTAGGTGTCCCGCAGCATCTTCTCGGACTTGGCCTCGAGCTTCTCGATCTCGGCGTCGATGTTGAGCGACCCCGCCTGGGCGGTGTCGCGCAATTCGGTGACGCGGGCGTCGAGCTCCGCAATGGGTTTTTCGAAGTCGAGGAATGTGGCCATGGACGCGGGTGGTTAGGGTGCCTTGGCCGCCTCGTCAACGGCGGGACGTGGCCGCGCGTCGGCGAGCGGATGGCGGCTGTTGACCAGCTCTATCAGCCGACGCGAGTCGACATGGGTGTAGATTTGGGTCGTGGCGATGTCCGCGTGGCCCAGGAGGAGCTGCAGCGCGCGCAGGTCCGCGCCGCCCTCGAGCAGGTGGGTCGCAAACGCATGCCGAAGCACGTGCGGACTGATCCGATCCGGAGGAATCCCGGCCGCCGCCGCCAGCGCCTTGACCAATTGGTAGAGACGGACCCGGCTGAGATGCTTTTTTCCGGAGGGGAAGAGCCAGAGCGAATCGCGCGGCACGAGGGCGGCCCATTCGGTGACGGCGGCCCGGGCGCGGTCGGAGATCGGCACCAGCCGCTCGCGCCCGCCCTTGCCGCGCAGGATCAGGAACGGCTTGTCCGGCGAGACGGCGTTGCGCGGCAGCGACACCAATTCGGTGGCGCGGAGCCCCGAACCGTAGAGCAATTCGATCAGGGCAGAGAGGCGGATCGAGGCCGGGTCCCCCAGATCGCGCCGCCGGCGCTCAATCTCGGCAAACAGCGAATCGACCGCCGCATGGTCGAGGATCTTGGGCAGCGCCCGCGCGCCGGCCGGCCGGGGCAATGCGGCAGACGGATCGTCGGCGCGGAACCCTTCGTCCTGGAGAAATCCGTAGAAGCGGCGCAGCGCCGCGGCCTTGCGCGCCACGGTCGTGCGCCTCAGCGGAAGCCACGCCTCGCCGAGCGCCTTCAGGTCGTCCGCGCCCGCGGCGGCAATCCCTCCCGGCAGCGCTTGCGACGCCCCTCGCAGGTCCGTCTCGTAGGCGGCGAGCGTGTTGCGGGCTGCCCCGGCCTCGGCCGCCATCATCTCGAGGAAGGCGGCGATCAGCTGTCGATCCTCGCCGGTCCGGAGCGGCTTAGGGCCGGCGTCGGTCATGCCCGCCTCACCGGGGGAGCCGGCCGAAGCCATTATCCGCGGGCCACGGCCTCGGCGGCGATCATCCGGGCCTCATAGCCAAGCCCGACACGCCGCAGCGCGCTGACGATCCGGTAAAGATGCTCGGGTGGCACGCCGGCCCAGCCGCCGGTCTGCATGCCGACCGCAGCGAGCAGGGCGACCGTGCCGGGCTGGCGACCCTGCACGGCGCGCTCCAGCATCTCGGTCCAGCCGTTGCTCAGACCGAGGCGTACGCCGAGATCGTCGGCGAGCCGGTCGCGCGAATCGGCGTCGAGCCGGTCGAGACCGGCCAGCGCCGCGAACAGCAGTCGCGCCCTCTGATTGTCCTTGCTCTCGTCGGCGTCGCGAAACGCCTCCACGCGCCCCGCGTTGATCTCGACCGCCGGCTCGGGCGAGGCGGTGGCGAGCAATGCCCAGGCGAGCTGTCCGGCGTCGCCGTCGAGCCCTTCGACCACCCCCGACCAGCGCGCCGCCTGCCGGTCGTAGCCGGCGGTCAGCATCGAGGCGAGCAGATCGGGAATGTCGTTGCCGAACGCCGGATTGGGCGCCAGCCGCGCCGCGGCGCTCGCGGTGAGGATCGAACGGGCGTGCCTTTCGGTCGGATTCTTGGCCTCCTCCCACAAGGCACGCATCGCGGCGACGCGGGCCTCGCCGGTGCGCGCCACATAGGTCTGGCGCAATCGGCCGGCCACGGTTTCGCTCATGTCCGCCGGATCGGTGGCATCGGCGATCAGGCTGAACATCTCGACCAGCGACGCATTGGAGAAGACGCCGAGCGAGGCCGCCGTATAGGCCGCGGACACCCTCTGCTCAACCGGCACCATCGGCGCGCGCGCCTGCCAGGCGCGCATGTGCGGGCTGGCCGCGAGCATCAGCCGCTCGGGAATTTCGACGCCGGTCGCGGCCGCGAGGCCGAAGCGCCAGCTGTTCAGGCTGTCGACCGGCTCCCATTCGACCGTCACTGCGCGGCGGCTATTCTCGCCCGATCCGACCACCTTCTCGGCGAGCACGAGGTCGATGCCGCCGATACGCCCGCGGCGGCGGGTCTGCTCAATCAGCGAGCTGGCGCGGCCGGCCTCTCCGGAAAGCGAGGCGCAGATGGCGTCGCCCAAGACCCAGACAGGCTCGTCCGACGTCTTGCGGCCCGGCTCGATCAGCGGGCACAGGCCGGCCGGGTCGGCGGTCGCGAGCGACGTCTGGACCGCGACCGAAAACATCTTGGGCGTGAACTGGTCGACGTCGATCGACTGGACCAGCATGCGCGCGGCATCGGCCTCGCCCATCCGCAGCAGCAGCCAGGCGCGCTCGGCGACCCAGTCGACCGGCTGCACGAAAGCCGGCGCCGGCACGCGCGACAGCAAAGCGCGGCGCAGCAGCATCGAATTCCAGCGCGACGGCAGCGGTGCATCGAGCCGGCGCATCAGGGTCGAGAGAAAGCGGCCGTTCGCCCCGGCAAAGGCGTCGCTGCCGAGGCCCCAATTGCCCCGATCAAGCACGCCGACCACGTCGGTCGGCCGGCGCGAAGCGTCGGGAATCTCGATCGGTTCGGGAAGGTCGAGGAGCGCCTCGAGATCGGCCTCCGAGGCATCCTCGATCACCGCCTCGATCTCGCCGAGGTTGCGCGGCGCGGCGGGCGCGGCGGGCGCGGCCATGGGCGGGGCGGCCGACGGC
>JAFAEZ010000114.1 GCA_023423775.1 Pseudomonadota bacterium | reverse complement strand
GGCCGCGCTTTGCTGCTCGATGCCGTGCTGGCGCCGGGCGGGGTCTGCCCGGACCTGTGCGACGCGCTGGAGGCGGGCGGGCCTTATGGCGCGGGCTGGCCGGCGCCGCGCGTTGCCGCCGGTCCGGTGCGGATCGTCAAGGCCGACGTGGTCGGGAACGGCCATCTGCGGGTGGTGGTGGCCGGCGACGACGGCCGCCGCATCAAGACGATCGCCTTCCGCATGGCCGAGAGCGTGCTCGGCGAGGCGATGCTGTCGGCGCCGTCGCACCGCAAGCTGTGGATCGCCGGCCGCATCAAGCGCGACGATTGGGGATCGACGCCGGCCGCCGAGATCCATCTCGAGGACGCCGCCTGGGCGGATTGATAATTTGTTGCCGCCGGGGTGTTGACCCGTGCGGCGCCCTCGCTTAGGACCCGCCCTCGCTGAAGGCGAGCGCAAGCGCCCGCCCGGATGGCCCCTTCGTCTAGCGGTTAGGACGCGGCCCTTTCACGGCTGAAACACGGGTTCGATTCCCGTAGGGGTCACCATCTTACTTGGTGCGAATTGCGCTTCAGTCCGGGCTTCCCGCGCCCGCAGCCCCCTTGCCCAGAATCTCGCCCGCATCGCGCTTGGCGGCGCCGCCGCTTTCCGCTGTCCCAAGACCGGGATTGGGCTGCTCGGCTGCGCTGTGCACCAGGCAGTCCCATGCGCTCTCATCGCCGTCGTCCATGAAATCGGGGACTGACCCGGAGGAAAGGCCGGCGGGGGGCGAAGAGAGGGCGGCTCTCATGCCGGACCGGCTCGGAACTTCATCAGGGGCTGTCTCGGTCGGCAAGCTATCGACGGCGCTTGGCTCGGGCGGCGAGCCGGCATTCGGAGCAGCCTGCTCGAACGGAGGCGAAATGCTGTTGGCCACGGCGACTGAGGGTGACCGAGCCTCACCGGGCTCAGTTCTTGCTCCCGGGTCTGGACTGGACCGGTAGACCGGGAGGGAAGGCCGGTCCTGTGTGATCGCCGGCTTTGCCCTGCGGACGACGCGAAAGCCGCGCATCGCGACCCATTTGCCGAAGGCGGGCCGGACAAGGGCCACGCCGCACCGCCTGCACTCCGAAATATAATAGCCACCGTTCCATTCCGGTACGGGCTTCGGGCGATGCCGGCCCAGCCAGCAGAAAAGACCCACGGCTACCTCCTCTGACGGCACCGGGGATTTGCGGCGGAGCGCCGCTCAAGGATCGCGGGACTAGAAATCGCGATCCCCGAACACGTCATATTTCTTCTGGACGTCGAGTGCAGCCCGACAACTGGCAAGCCCAGCCTCGATGAAGGCGACGCGCGTCTTGGGGTTGGGGTCGAGCAAGCTGATAAAGTCGTGAAATTTGTCGAGCGAGACGCATTGAACCAGAAATCCCGGAACGGCGGCTCGAAGCTCGCTTTCGATCAGGGCACTGCGGCAGCGCGTATAACGCACCGCGGCGACGCGACGAGCGGAGTGTTCGCTCGCCGTGACGCGCATAATCTCCTCCATTTCGTCGAGAGCTTCGCGGGCGGTTAGTCGCGGTTCGATCGCCGCCGGCCGCCCGGTCTCCCCGCTGGATCGTCCCGACCATGGATCAAGAGACATAGGACGCCCCGTCAATCAAGAATTCGTGCCGAGATGGACCGTCCCGCAACGCGACCCGGGCAGGTGGTAAGACTCTACTTCACTAGGCCACGTCCCTCAAAACATTTCTTTTTCTTCGCGGGGCTTGCCCCCCGATGGGACGTGCCGGCAGCTCTTCCTTATGGTTACCGCATTATAGCGGGCGCGCCGCTGCAATGTACCGAGCCAGAACCCAGCATTGCCGCCCCTCGACACCGATGCTGGCCCAGTTGGCATCCCTGGCCAGGACCGCGATCTCCTCTCCGCGGCCCAGACGACGAACGAGGCGGGCCTGTCGGGCCGGAGCCGCCCGGCAATTGAGCAGGCTGGCGGTCACGAAGCCCGGCGTGCCCGAAGGCTGATCGATTGCTCGATCTGGCGCAGGCGGTTGGTCCGTCTTATTCCCCTCAGCAAGCAAAGCGGCGATCGCCAGAACGCCCGCCAGGATCGACACGGCCGCCCCCCCGGCAAGACCGGCAAGCGTCGCGGTCGCCGGCGGCACGTCGAGTTTGTCGAGCCGCTCGCGGGCGCGACGGCTCGCCCGGACCAGCCGGTTGCGGGCCGCCAACGCCCGGGGTCGGACGGTCTGACGGAACATCGTCCCCAACCCGGCAGGCCTGTCCGTCCAAACGACGACGTTCGGGCCGGGTGCTTTTCCGGCAGGGCGCGACGCCGGGCTGTTCAACAGGGAGTCCCAGGCGCTCTTGTCCTCGCCATCATCCATGAAATCTTCTTCGGAGGGACCTGGAGAAGGCGGCGGCACTTCCGGTGTCGCCTCCGCGGGAAGCTCCTGCTGATCCTGGGCCGGTATCGCAGCCAGCGGTTCAGTAGGGACGGGCGGCCCGCCCTCCCCCGCGCCATCGATGGGTACGGTTGTTGCGAGTGCCTCGGGAGCTTCCACTTCGGTCGACGGCGCCGCGGAATCATCCTCGGGGATGTCGTCGCTCGACCGCATCGTCTCGGCGGCGACCGATGAAGACGCAGCGGAAGGGTCGGACGACATGTCGGCAGCTTGCGCTTCGGGGTCAGGCGACACGGGCTCGGCTGACACCGCTTCGGGAGTAGCCGCCTCGGGAGTAACCGCCGCGGGCGCCGCAGGCTCTTGAGCGACGGGTTCCGCGGACGACGGTCCCGAGGTTGCAGGCTCAATCGTGGCAGGCGGCGCTATTTCGGGGGTCGGGGCTGGAGGAGCCTGGTCGAGGGACGCAGGGGTCTCGGGCCGCACATCCTTCAATTGATCCAGAACGTGCTGGATAGGCAGGTTGGATGGCCTTTGCCGACCCGGTCCGCGCCGGTCCAAGCCCGAGGGCAGGGGGCCGGCGGGAGCGGCTTTCTGCCAGACCACCCGGTATCCGCGCGGCACGTGCCAGCGGCCATAGATCGTGCGGACGAGATCACGCCCGCACCGTTCACAACGGGAGAAATAATAGCCGCTGTTCCAGCGCACGTCGGCGCCGACCCTGTGCCACCCCATGTTGCACAACGGGTTCAAGCCGCCTTGGCCAGTCCCCGGGCTTCTCCTGGTCTGGAAGCGGTTCGCGTCGTGCTGCTCACCGGCCATGGGTCAGGATGTCCCGCTCCCGGCCTGGCCGACGATCCCACGCTGGCCATGCGAACGACAGGGGCAGTCGGCGCGCCCAGCCGCGTCGCAGCAAAAGCGGGCCGAGGTCGTCACTCTATGAACACGGCCTCGGCGACCGGCTCGGAGCCTGGCTCGACCAGCCTGAGCCTGGTGGCTTCGGTCCCGCTTTCTTCCCGGGCGCGACGGGTCACCTTGCCTTCCAATACGCCCCCGTTCACGACCCGCAGGCGCGCGTAGGTGACGTCGCCAGAGACCTGAGCGGTCGCCTCGACCGCCAAGTCGCCCGTCTCAATGGCACCCTCGACCTTGCCAGAGACCCGGACGCGGTCGGCATAGATGCTGCCCTGCACGCAGCTCTTCTCGCCGAGGATCAGGGTCGCGCAACGAACGTCGCCGACGACGCGCCCCTCGATCTGCAGATCGACGCTGGCCTCGATATTGCCGGTTACGACAATATCGGCGCCGATCATCGACATCGGAGCGGTCTCGGTACGATCTCTCGATTCATTTTTATCCATGTGGTCCGGCCTTTCATGAAACAAAGAAGCCGGGGCCTGGACAGCCGCCAATGCTGGTCCCCCTGAGCCGCCCCACAACGCAACAACACGGTCAGTTGGCGCCGAGTGTACAACAGCTCGCCATGTCCTTCAAAATCTTTATTTTTTTTCGCATGCAGCATAATTTGCGAGAACGCGACACGCCACAAAGAGAAGACATGTGCGGTGTACACCTGATTGGAACACTATTGCCGAGCTTCAGTAACAATAGGGTGGGCCGATCGGTGCGACTTTAGGCACATCTCAATCTCTGCTTCACAGAACATGTCGCATCGGAGCGCAACTTTGTGTGCTGAACATGCCTTTACAGCAGACGACCTCGTCACAATGATGGAGCGTTTCCCTGCTTGCCGGCCTTTTGAATGTATTCGCCAATTCATTCCGCCAAGTTCGCCAAAGGGTTGTGCGGCGGGAAGGCTGTTTCACAATGGGACCTCGCGCCGCCGCGCCGCCATATCGGGCAGGCCGTCGCGCCGCGCTTGTGATCGGGCGGTCGCTGGCCGATAGTCGCGGCGCGTCGTGAGCGGAGGAGCGCCATGATCGATATCGTCATCACGCAGCGGCGGCGGAGCCTGGGCGGGTTCGAGGTCGGGCGCGTGCTGCCGTTCGCGAAACGGCGGATGGTCGGGCCGTTCGTGTTCTTCGACCATATGGGACCGGTCGACTTCGCGCCGGGCATTCCCGACAATGTCGACGTCCGCCCGCATCCGCATATCGGCCTTTCGACCGTCACCTACCTGTTCGACGGCGAGATCATGCACCGCGACAGCGTCGGCTCGGAGCAGCCGATCCGGCCGGGCGAGGTCAATTGGATGACGGCGGGCCGGGGCATCACCCACAGCGAGCGGTTCGAGCGCGCGCGGATCGAGGGCGGGCACATGAACGGCATCCAGGCTTGGGTCGCGCTGCCCGAAGCGGACGAGGAGACCGATCCCGCCTTCGCCCATCACGGCGCCGAGGACCTGCCGACCTTCGAGGAGCAGGGCGTCTGGGGCCGCCTCATCGCCGGCGAGGCGCTCGGGCTGCGCGCCCGGGTCCGGACCCATTCGCCGCTCTTCTACCTGCACTGGGCGCTGCAGCCGGGGGCGTCGGCGTCGCTGCCGGCCGATTATTCCGAGCGCGCGCTCTATGTTGCCGCGGGCGCGATCGAACTGGGCGGCGAGCGCTTCGTCGAAGGCCAGATGATCGTCCTATCGCCGGGCGCGGCGGCCGACTTCCGCGCCGAGACGGGGGCGATCGTGATGGCCCTGGGCGGCGAGCCGGTCGGGCCGCGCTTCATCGACTGGAACTTCGTCTCCTCTTCGAAGGAGCGGATCGAGCAGGCCAAGGCAGACTGGCGGGCGGGGCGGATGAAGCTGCCCGACCTCGACGACCAAGACTGGATTCCGCTGCCGCCCGAGCCGGGCGCGCCAGCCAACCCGATGTCGTGAGCCGGGAGACGCGACCAACAGAGCAAGGAGAGCAAGGATGCTGGACTGGGTCGAATATCGGAACGAGATCCTCGGGCGGATCGGCGAGCTGGGGCAGCTCAGCCCGGACACGCTGAAAGGCTATCAGACGCTCTCGGGCGCGGGCGCGAAGACCGGCCATCTCGACGGCAAGACGCGGGAGCTGATCGCGCTGGCGGTGGCGGTGACGACGCGCTGCGACGGCTGCATCACCGTCCACAGCAAGGCCGCGCTCGGCGAAGGGGCGACCCGCGAGGAGATTGCCGAGGCGCTGGGCGTCGCGGTCGCGCTCAATGCCGGCGCGGCCCTGGTCTATTCCGGGCGCGTGCTCGACGCGGTGGCGGGGCACCAGGCCTAGCCCGGCCGTAAGCCGGAGGACGGGATGCCGACACAAACATTCGATTTCACCGGCGCGGAGGGACAGCGCCTGTCGGGACGGCTCGATCTGCCCGATGGCCCGGCTTCCTCCTACGCGCTGTTCGCCCATTGCTTCACCTGCACCAAGGACTCGATCGCGGCGGTGCGGATCAGCAGGGCACTGACCGCGCTCGGTTACGGCGTCCTTCGCTTCGATTTCACCGGCCTCGGCCAGAGCGGGGGCGATTTCGCCGACAGCAGCTTCAGCGGCAGCATCGCCGACCTGGTCGCCGCCGCCGCGGCGATGCGGGAGGCGGGCCGCCCGGCCGCGCTGCTGATCGGCCACAGCCTCGGCGGCGCGGCGGTGCTGGCCGCAGCGGCGCAGATCGTCGAGAGCCGGGCGGTGGCGACGATCGCGGCGCCGGCCGACGTGACCCATGTCGAGCGGCTGATCGCCGGCGATATCGAGCAATTGCGGGCCAAGGGCGAGGCCGAGGTGCGGATCGGCGGGCGGCCGTTCAAGCTGCGCCGGTCGTTCCTCGACGACCTCGCCGAGCACGACCAGCTTGCGCGCATCCGCGCGATGCGCAGACCCCTGCTGATCCTCCATTCGCCGGTCGACGCGACGGTTGGGATCGAGAACGCCACCGCCATCTATCGCGCCGCGCTCCACCCCAAGAGCTTCGTCGCACTGGACGGCGCCGATCACTTGCTGACCGAGCGGCGCGACGCCGAATTCGCGGCGTCGATCATCGCCGCCTGGGCGGCGCGCTATCTCGCCGATCCCGCTCCCGCGCGCAGCGAGAAGCAGTCCGGAGCGGTCAATGTGGTCGAGACGGGCGAGGGCGCCTTCCAGGTCGAGGTCAGCGCCGGCGGCGTCCATTTCCTCGCCGACGAGCCGCCCGAGGTGGGCGGGCTCGGCTCCGGGCCGACGCCCTACGACCTGCTCGCCGCGGGGCTCGGCGCGTGCACGGCGATGACCTTGCGGCTCTATGCGCGCGGCAAGGGGCTGCCGCTCGACCGGGTGAGCGTGGCGGTCGGCCACAGCCGGCGACGCGACGCCGCGCCGGCCGATTTGTTCACCCGGCGGCTGCAGCTCGACGGCGACCTCAGCGACGCGCAGAAGCAGCGGCTGCTGGAGATCGCCGACCGCTGTCCGGTCCACCGCACCCTCGAGGGCGGCGCCGCGATCGAGACCGATCTGGGCGCGGCGATGCCGGAAGCGGCCGCGGAGCGACCGGGCCAGCATGCGCGCGACATGGAGACGGCCAGCGGCGCCGGCGGCGTGGACCAAGACCAGCCCGGATGAGCGCGGCGGCAAGCGGAAGGTCACACTAAGGTCTCACCTATAGCGCTTGCCCGAGCGCTCGCGGCTGCCGATCGGGTCGAGATGGCGGCACATGTCGCCGAACTCCTGCCGGGTCAGCTCCTCCTTGCGCTCGAACTTGGCATAGGCCGCGGCGCAGCGCGCCTCGTCGGCGACCTGCGCCTCGGCGGCGATCCGCCTGGCGCTCTTGGGCGGGCGCTGCTCGTGCAGGAAATGGGGCAGAACGCCGTCGGCGGCGTCGGCGATGTCGAGCTCGTGCGCGAGGGTGTCGGGGCCGAGCAACTGCTCGGGCGGAGCGGGCAAAGGCGGCTCCATCGCCCGCAAACTCTCCTCGACCTGGATCGGCGCGTCCTGCGCGGGCGCCGCGGCGCCGCCGTAGCGCTCGGGCTTCAGGTGGCGCAGCAGGAACATGAGCAGGCGGTCGTTATAGACGCGCTTGGTGCACACCACCTCGCCATATTCGTCGTAGACATTGTGCTCGACACCCTCGATCGCGCGCTCGAAGGCGACGTCCTCGATCACCCCGCCGGCATGGTGGCGGGCGGCGTCCCAGGCGCGGGCGAAGGCGGCGCCATGGGCCGAGCGGCGCAATTTGTAGGCGCTCTCGCGCGCCATGCCAACCGCCTTGGCGGCGGCGGAGACCAGGCCGGTATCGGCGAGCGCCTCGATGAAGCGGCGCTGCTTCTCCTCCGTCCAGCCGTCGACGCGCGGACGGCGGCGGACTGGCACCCAGCGATAGTCGGCAGGATCGTAGCCGCTTGGCGGAGGGGCGCCATCGTGGGTCTCGGCGGGCGCAGGCGGGGGAGGGGGCTCGGCCGGGGTTTGGACGGGCGGCGAAGCTTCGGCTTCGGCTGCAGCGGGCTGGGC
>JAFAEZ010000131.1 GCA_023423775.1 Pseudomonadota bacterium | reverse complement strand
GTCGTGCAGGGTCCGTTCATCGTGTTCTTCGATTGGGACAAGGCGGACATCACCCCGCAGGCTGCTGCGATCCTCGACAACGCTGCCTCGGCTTACCAGTCGACGGGTCAGGCGCAGGTCGTGCTCGCCGGTCACGCCGACAAGTCGGGTTCGGCCCAGTACAACGTTGGTCTTTCGCAGCGTCGTGCCGACAACGTCCGCCAGTATCTGGCCGGCCGTGGCGTGCCCGATGGCGTGATGACCACCGAAGCGTTCGGCGAGAGCCGTCCGCTGGTCGAGACCGCCGACGGTGTCCGCGAGCCGCAGAACCGGCGCGTGGAAATCACCTTCGGTCCGGGTTCGGGCCAGTAAGGTGGGCGCCCGCTGCTCCGGCAGCGGGATGCACCAAGCGAAAAGGGAGCCGGTCCTTCGGGACCGGCTCTTTTTTTGCGTCTGGAGCTTGACCGCGCAGGGCGGAAACTGTTTCGCCTCCGGCTCGTTCAGGTGATGAGCAATAGGAGGAACGAGATGAAGCGGTGGACGCTCTGTGCGACTGCGGGCCTGGCGCTGGCCGGCTGTGCGACTTACGAGACCGATGAAGTCGGATCCGACACCCCCGGTGCGGCTATGGCGTCAGCCGAGCTGCGCGACGCCAGCGGACGCGTGACGGGAAGCGCGACGGCGAGCCAGGTCGGCGACAGCATCCGGATCCGGATCGACGGTCGAAATCTCCCCAGCGGCGCGCATGGGGCACACATCCACCAGACCGGCATCTGTGCGGCCCCCGATTTCGCCAGTGCGGGCCCGCACTGGAATCCGACCCAGCGGAAGCACGGTAAGGACAACCCCGCCGGCATGCACCATGGCGATCTCCCCAACGTTCTGATCGGCGCCAACGGCGAAGGCTCGCTCGAATATACGATTCCGGGCGCTCGCCTGGCCGATGGAGGCGCGGCGATGCTCGACGGCGACGGTGCTTCGATCGTCATTCACGCCACGGCCGACGATTACCGCACCGACCCTTCGGGCAATAGCGGCGGGCGCATCGCCTGCGGCGTGTTCCGCTAAATAAGGGCGGGTCGCCTTCGGGCGGCCCGTTTCGATTCCGAAACGGTCAGAGGGGCTCGCCGGCTGCGCGAGCCCTTTCGATCTTGGTGCCTTCCACGCCGGCGATGGTTTGTGACCCGATCCACAAGGCGATCAGGGTGAAGGGCGGAACGACGTAGAGCGCGAAAATGCCTGCGCTGAGGCTTTGCAGCACGTCGGCCATCTTGCCTGCATAATAAGGGCCTAATGCCAGTCCGATCATCGTCGTGCCAAGGATATAGGTGGCGCCGGCGGTGGCCCGCATTCGCGGAAGCACCAGATCCTGCAGCGTGGCGACGGCCGCGCCGACCCACGCCGCTCCGAGCATATGTGCGAAAGGGAAGACTGCGTAGAAGTGCGTGAGGTCGCCGGTGCTAAACAGGAACCAGGTCAACGGGGCCGGGAGGATCACCGCCAGAGCGTTGACGTAGAGCCGCCCCGCCGGGTGGCGTCTACGCCACAGATCGGAGACCACCCCGCCCAGGATCACGCCGACCGCGGCACTGGCGGCGGCGCCCCAGCCGATGATGGTGGCCACTTCCTCGGCGCCGGTCATCCCGGAAATGTAGAAAGCCGGTCCCGTCGGGTCGGGGTAGAAGGTGCGCATCACGTAGGGCGGCGTCCAGAAGCTCACCGCATAGCTTACGAAAGAGATGCTGCCGAACGCGATCGCCAGCATCAATGTCGTCGGCGTCGCCCACAGCAGGCGGTAGGTGGGCCGGTCGCGATGGCGCAGTGACTGCACCCAGGAGAAGACAGCGTAGATTCCCAGCCCATAGGCTCCCCATTGAGGAGCATCGCCGGTCAGTGCGATGAGGCCCGCGGCCGCCATCGCGACGATTGCCAGCGCGATCAGGTTGATCCGGAACTCGCCGGGCAGCCGCGCCGTATTGAACAAGGTGAGCGGCGGCAGGATCGCCACCAATTCCCGCCCGAAATCGCGCCAGGCATGCGGACGCACGACCGGTTGTGGCAGCCCGTCCGAGGCGCCGCGCTGCGGCTCCCGCAGCGACAGCACCCACAGGGCGATCAGGAGGCCCGGGATGCCGACGGCGAGGAAGGCAGCCTGCCAGCCGGCGAGACCGAGCGGCGCTTGGGCCGGGTTCGGGAAAGCGCCGTTCCAGCGACTGAGCACGAAGCCGCCGATCGGAAGGCTGAGCGCACCGCCGATATAGAGGCCGCTCGAATAGATCGAGAGCGCGGTGGCGCGCTTTTCCTTGGGAAAGCTGTCCGAGATCATCGAATAGGCCGCGGGCGACGCGCTCGCCTCGCCGATGCCGACGCCGATGCGCGCGACCGCCAGCATCCCGAAGCTGGACGCGAAGCCCGACAGGGCGGTCATGCCGGACCAGAGCGCCAGGCCCATCGCCATCAGACGCCCGCGATACCAGCTGTCTGCGAGCCGGCCGAGCGGAATGCCGAACAAGGCATAGAAGACGGCGAAGGCGGTGCCGTAGAGGAAGCCGATCTGGGCATCCTCGAGCCCGAGATCCTTTTTGATGTCTTCGGCGAGGATCGATAGGATCTGTCGGTCGACGAAGTTCAGCGCGTAGACGATGACCAGGACGAAGAGGGCGTACCAGGCATAGGCGCCAACTCTGACAGGGGGAGCTTCCGCCGATTGCGTCGCCATGGCACCTCTCGATTTGTTCTTTGCTTCTGGCTAGCAGAGGGTGGTCTGTTGGCAACAGGGTTTCGGTAGATGAGCGCTTCGGTCCTGTTCGTGTGCCTCGGCAACATCTGCCGCTCGCCTCTGGCGGAGGCCGCGCTTCGCACCGAGGCGGAGAGGCTTGGCCTTTCGGTCGAGATCGACAGCGCTGGAACGGGAGATTGGCACGTCGGTCGGCCGCCCGATCCGCGCGCCGCGGCGGTCGCAAGCCGGAACGGCGTCGATATTTCGCATCTGCGCGCACGGCAGGTGACGCCCGGCGATTTCCGACGCTTCGATCACATCGTCGCCCTGGATGGCGACAATCTTGCCGCTCTCGAGCGCTTGCGGCCTGCGGACGGCAAGGCGCGGCTGTCGCTGCTGCTCGACCATGTCGAGGGCCGGGAAGGGGAGGCAGTCGCCGACCCTTATTACGGCGGGGCGGAGCATTTCGACGTCACCTGGCGCGACGTGACCGAGGGCGCCCGCGCCTTGGCGCGGAAGATCGCCGAACGGTGACCGCGTTCGCGAGCAAGGTGGCCGACCTCACGGGCGTACCGGAGGCCCGGCTCGAGCGGCTGGCCGGCGGCGACCTTTCCGAGGTTCTGCTGCTGCGTCGGCCCGATGGGCGCTGCACCGTCGCCAAGGGCGGCGCCGCTGTGGCGACCGAGGCGGCGATGCTGCGCGCCTTGCTCGGGGCCGGCGTCCCGGTGCCGATGGTCGAAGGCGAGCATGACGGCGTCCTGCTGCTCAACCATATCGAGAATGACGGGGTCTTCAGCCCTCACGCCTGGAGCGATATCGGCCAGGTCGTGCGCCGTCTCCACGGCAAGGTCGGCCGCCAATATGGCTGGCCGGTCGACTATCGGCTCGGCACCGTCGCGCTCGACAATCGTCAGACCAGCGACTGGCCGGCTTTCTGGGGCGAACAAAGGCTGGCTGCAACCGCAGGCATCCTCGACCGCCCGACGCGCGAGCGGGTCGAGCGTGTTGTCCGCCGTCTTCCGGACCTTCTGCCCGCCGCGCCCCCTCCCGCCTTCCTCCACGGCGACCTCTGGACGGGCAACATCCTTGTGGCCGAAGGCAAGGTCGCGGCGCTCATCGATCCGGCCTGCTATGGCGGCCATGCCGAGGTCGATCTCGCGATGCTGACATTATTCGGCACGCCGCCCGCGGAGTTCTGGGACGCCTACGGGCCGTTGGAGCCGGGATGGGAGGAGCGCCGCGATGTCTATCAATTATTCCCCGCCCTCGTGCACCTGCGCCTGTTCGGCCCCTCTTATGCGGCCATGGTCGACCGCCTGCTCGGGCGGCTCGGCGCCTGATCAGGCGAGCGGGAAGCGCTCCACGATCGAGTAGACCGCACCGTCGGGCGTGAGCTCGCTCTCGTAAAGCGCGAAAGCATCGATTGCGAAAGGCGCACTCGAAAGCCCGCCCCATTGCGCTAGCAAGCCGTCGATCGGGCCCGCATCGCGCTTCAGGCGGGCCAAGGTGATATGCGGGGCGAAGGCGCGCCGTTCGGGCGGGAGGCCGGCGCGGCTCACCGCCTGGCCGACCTTCTGGCGGAGCGCCTTGAGCGGCTCCTGCGGTGCGACCCCGGCCCAAAGGCTTCCGGGCTGCCCCGGCCGGCCGAAGCGGCCGATCCCGGAGAGCGCAATCTCGAAGCGCGGATGATGCACGGCGGCCAGCGCGGCATGAACATCCTCCGCCTGGTGGCGGTCGACCTCCCCGATGAAGCGGAGCGTCAGATGGAGTTGGTCGTCGCTTTGCCAGCGGGCGTTGCGGACTCCTCCCATCACGCCGAGCAGGCGCTCGCGTATGGCGCGCGGCGGTCGGATCGCGACGAACAACCGATGCATGGCGGCTCAACCATCGGGAAAGGTTCGCGGGTGCAACGTCCGGTTTTGCTTGAAAGCGCCCCCATATCACACGATATTGGTCGCAACGGCAGGGGCAATTGCCGATCAAGGAGACGTTTGGAAATGGCTAACGGATTTGACCCTCGAGCGACCGCAAGGCCGCAGCCGGGAACGGCTGGGGTCGGCCGGGAAAGCGTCGCCTTTGACGCCGGCCTTCGCTCCTACATGTTGTCCGTCTACAATTATATGGCGTCGGGCGTGCTGCTCACCGGCATCGTCGCCCTGCTGTTCGCGAACAGCGGCTATGCGGCGGCGGTCCTCACCGGACCCGGCCTGCTCAAATATCTGATCATGTTCTCGCCGCTGGCGTTCGTAATGGTGCTGAGCTTCGGCATCACCCGCCTCTCGACCGGCACCGCGCAGATGCTCTTCTGGGCGTTCGCTGTGGTGATGGGCCTGTCGATGTCGTCGATCTTCCTGGTATTCACCGGCGCCTCGATCGCGCAGACCTTCTTCGCCACGGCCGCGGCCTTCCTCGGCCTCAGCCTCTACGGCTACACGACCAAGCGGGACCTGTCGGCCTTCGGCACGTTCCTGATCATGGGCGTGGTCGGCCTGCTGGTCGCCTCGATCATCAACATCTTCCTGCAGTCGGGCACGATGCAGCTGGTGATCAGCTTCATCGGCGTGCTGCTGTTCGCGGGCCTCACGGCTTACGACACGCAGCGCATCAAGAGCCTCTACTTCCAGGTGGCGGGCACCGACATGATGGGCAAGACGGTGATCATGGGCGCGCTGTCGCTCTATCTCGACTTCGTCAACATGTTCACCTTCCTCCTCCAGTTCATGGGCCAGCGCGACTAAGCGCTTCCCGGAGAAGGCATGAAAACGGAAAGGCCCGGCGGCGACGCCGGGCCTTTTTCGTTAGGTGCTGGCTCTGCGCTGCCACAAAGCGATGACGCTGCCCGCCGCCAGCGCCGCCAGGATGTAGAGCCCGGAATTGCCCGCGTACAAGGCCCTTCCGAGGATGAAGCCGGTCAGCACCAGGCTGAGGCCGAACTGCGCGTTGCGAGACATCCCGTTCCCCCCTGGTGTCCGTCCTATCCCTTGAGATGCCGCCCGAAGAAGGCGAGCGTCCGCTGCCACGCCAGGTCGGCTGCGGCCTTGTTGTACCGCTCCGCCGACGTGTCGTTGTTGAAGGCGTGGTTGACGCCCGGATAGATGTGCGCCTCGACGCTCTTGCCGGCCTTCTTCAGCGCCTCCGCCCAGGGCAGGGCGGTCGCGTTGACGCGCTCGTCCAGCCCGGCGAGGTGCAGCATCAGAGGCGTTTTCACCTTTGCCGCCTCAGCCACGTCCGGCGCTGGTCCGTAATAGGAGACCGCGGCGTGCAGCGCGTCGCCCCCGGCGACCGCGAAGCGGTTGACGAAGGCGCCGCCCCAGCAGAAGCCGACCGCGCCGACCTTGCCGTTGCTGGTCTTCATGTGCTGGAGCTTCCGCGCCAGCGCGACCGCTGACGCCATGCTCGCGCCTAGATCGAGCTTGCCGATCATCTCGCGGGCTTTGTCCTCGTCCGCCGGCGTGCCTCCGGCCGGGGTCAGGAAATCGGGCGCCACGGTGAAGTAGCCGGCCAGCGCGAGCCGCCGCGCGACATCCTCGATATGGCGGTTGAGGCCGCGATTTTCGTGAATGACGATGACCGAGGCGAGGCGCTTCTTGCCCTTGGGCGCCGCCATATAGCCGTCGAGCGCATGTCCCTCGAGCCCGAGCGAGCCGCGGGTGATCAGCAGGCGCGGGTCGTCCGCCTCGGTGATCGCCGCCGCGGCCGGGCTGGCGGCGATGCCGAGCAGCAGGGCATTCGCGGCGGCGGCGCTCCCGGCGATCCGCGTCAGCTCGGCCATGAAGGCGCGGCGGTCCAGCCCCTCGTGGGTGAAGCGGTCGTATAGCGCGATCGCGGCGGCGCGGACGTCCTCGCTCATGCCGGCTCCTCCTCTTTCTTCGGCATCAAAGCGTCGTCTATTTCCCGCGCCCGCTGCGCCGCGGGGCGGGCCTGGAGCCGCCCGACATAGTCGGCAAAGGCCGGCCGTTTGTCGATCGTCCCGAACATCATCCCCCAGCCGATCTGGGAGCCGACATAGACGTCGGCGGCGCTGAACTGGTCGCCGCAGATATAGGGATGCTCGGCGATGCCGCGCTCGAGCGCGTCGATCGTCTCGTCGAACGATCCGTAGCCGGCCATCATCTTCTTGTCGGCCGGCGCCAGCAGGCCCAGCGCCTTGCCGGTCACGACCGCCTCGACCGGCCCGGCCGCGAAGAACATCCAGCGATAATAAGGACCGCGGGCCGGATTGCCGGACGGCGGCGCCAGGCCTCGGTCGGGGAACATGTCCGCGAGATAGGCGCAGATCGCGCCCGCTTCGGTCACGATTGTGCCGTTGTGGCGGATCGCCGGCACCTTGCCCATCGGGTTGACCGCTAGATAATCGGGCGCCTTCATCGTCGTTCCGTAATCGAGCAGGACGGTTTCATAGGGCTCGCCCAGTTCCTCGAGCATCCAACGCACGATCCGGCCGCGCGACATCGGGTTGGTATAGAAGATGAGCTCGGACATCATTGCTCTCCCTGATCGGGAGGCATCCTATCCTTGCTTTAGAGCGAGTGGGAGTCTGCCTTTCGGGCTAAGAAAAAGGCCCCCTCCGTTGCCGGAGAGGGCCTGTCTTGGTCCGAGCTAGGCTCAGGCCTGTTCTTCGGGCTGCTTCTTGCCCTTGCGCCGCGCTTTGGGCGGTGCGGAGATGATCTCGAAGGCGGGGGCATTGTCCTTGATGCGGACCTTGACCTCGCCGCCGTTGGTGAGCTTGCCGAACAGCAATTCCTCGGCCAGCGGCTGCTTGATCTTCTCCTGGACGAGACGGCCCATCGGGCGCGCGCCGTACAGCCGGTCGTAACCGCGATCGGTGAGCCACTTCTTGGACTCGTCGTCGAGGCTGATGTGGACGCTGCGGTCCGCCAGCTGCAGCTCGAGCTGGAGGATGAACTTGTCCACCACCCGCGCCACGACTTCCGGCGGCAGATAGCCGAACGGAACGATCGCATCGAGGCGGTTGCGGAATTCCGGCGTGAACATCCGCTTGATCGCTTCCTCGTCCTCGCCCTCGCGGGTGATGTTGCCGAAGCCGACGCCTTCGCGCGCCATGTCGCTGGCGCCCGCATTGGTCGTCATGATCAGGATGACGTTGCGGAAATCGACCGTCTTGCCATGGTGGTCGGTGAGCTTCCCGTTATCCATCACCTGCAGCAGGATGTTGAACAAATCGGGATGCGCCTTCTCGATCTCGTCGAGCAGCAGCACGCGGGGCGGATGCTGGTCGACGGCATCGGTCAGCAGGCCGCCCTGATCGTAGCCGACATAGCCCGGAGGCGCGCCGATCAGGCGGCTGACCGAATGCCGCTCCATATATTCCGACATGTCGAAACGCTGAAGCGGGATGCCCATGATCGAGGCCAATTGGCGCGCAACTTCGGTCTTGCCGACGCCCGTGGGGCCGGAGAAGAGGTAGTTGCCGATCGGCTTGTCGGGGTCGCGCAGGCCGGCCCGGCTCAGCTTGATGGCCGAGGCAAGCACTTCGATCGCCTTGTCCTGGCCGAAGACGACGCGCTTCAGGTCGCGGTCGAGATGCTCGAGCGCCTTCTTGTCGTCGGTGCTCACGCTCTTCGGCGGGATCCGGGCGATGGTCGAGATGACGGCCTCGATCTCCTTGGTCGTGATCGTCTTCTTGCGCTTGTTGGGCGGCACCAGCATCTGCATCGCGCCGACCTCGTCGATCACGTCGATCGCCTTGTCCGGCAGCTTGCGGTCGTTGATGTAGCGCGCCGAGAGCTCGACCGCCGACTTGATCGCGTCGGTCGTGTACTTGACGCTGTGATGCTCCTCGAACGCCGAGCGCAGGCCGGCGAGGATCTTGATCGTGTCCTCGATGGTCGGCTCGTTGACGTCAATTTTCTGGAAGCGCCGGAGCAAAGCCCGGTCCTTCTCGAAATGGTTGCGGAACTCCTTGTAGGTGGTGGAGCCGATGCAACGGATCGTCCCGCCCGACAAAGCCGGCTTCAGAAGGTTGGACGCGTCCATCGCGCCGCCGGAGGTTGCGCCGGCGCCGATCACCGTGTGAATCTCGTCGATGAAGAGGATGGCGTCGGGGAGCTTCTCCAGCTCGTTCACGACCGCCTTCAGCCGCTCCTCGAAATCGCCGCGATAGCGGGTGCCGGCGAGCAGCGCGCCCATGTCGAGCGAGTAGATGACGGCGGGCTTCAGCACGTCCGGAACGTCGCCCTCGACGATCTTGCGCGCCAGGCCTTCGGCGATGGCGGTCTTGCCGACGCCGGGATCACCGACATAGAGCGGGTTGTTCTTGGACCGGCGGCAGAGGATCTGCACGGTGCGGTCCACCTCGGGCCCGCGGCCGATCAGCGGATCGACGCGCCCGCTCTCGGCTTTCTCGTTGAGATTGACCGTGAACTGCTTGAGCGCCGATTCGCTCTTCTTCTTGGTCTCCTCCTGCTTGGGCTCCTCCGCGCCCTTCACTTCCGCGGGCTGCGAGGCGATGCCTTCGCCCTTGCCGACGCCGTGGGAGATGTAGGTGACCGCATCGAGGCGGCTCATGTCCTGCTGCTGCAGGAAATAG
>JAFAEZ010000019.1 GCA_023423775.1 Pseudomonadota bacterium | reverse complement strand
TTTCAGCACATCGCCGGAGGGCGTCGCCAGCAACAGCGGTTCGGAGTTCACGCTTCCACCTCATCGGGGCAATTCGTCCCCATTCAGCCGCGAGTTCTAGGCCAGCATGTGGCGGCCGGATTGACCTGTCTCAAGACCACCGCTGCACCGCACTCCCTTGACGCAAATCAAGCATGGCTGCTGCCGCGGGTCCTAGGTTCGCCGGCATTCAACGAGGGCATCAAATCCATGTTCGACAGCGACAGGATGAGCGACGAGCTGCGGGCGCTGAAGGTTGACGTCACGCGCTTTTTGAACACCGCCGGCGAGGAAATCTACGGCGGCGCGAAAGATCGCGCCGAAGCACTTGCCGACCAGATCAGGGCCGCCCTCGCCGAGCTCGGCGAGACCGTCGAGGAAGAGCAGGAGCAACTTCAGGGTCTCGTCGCGGATCGGCCGATCACGTCGCTCGCCTCGGCCTTCGCGCTCGGCGTGGTGGTCGGCTTCATGCTGAGGAGGCATTAGGTGAATACCGAGAACGTCGTCAAACATCTGCGTGTGCTGTGGCGGACCGACAGGATCATTGCGGACATCAGGCTGCGCCATCTGCTGATGGGGCTTGGCCTTCGCGCTTTCGCGGCGTTGATCGCCGCGTTTGGACTCCTGATGCTGGAGCTGTCGGCCTACTTCGCGCTGGTGCAGATCTGGCACGCGATCGCTGCAGCCGCGATCCTCGGCGGCATCAACTTCGCGATCGCCGCGGCGCTGTTCTTGATCGCCGGCCGCGCTCCGTCAGGGCGTGACATCGAGCTCGCCAATGAAATCCATGACGCCTCCATCGAGGCGCTCCAGATCGAGGCGCGCGCGCTCCAGGCGCAGGTGTCGGGCGCTGTGCATCATCCGCTCAGCACGATCGTGCCGGTGCTGGTGCCGCTGATCGCGATCATCGTCAAGAATCTGCGGAAGACAGCCAGGGAGTCCGCCTCCTCGCCGGCTGAGGCGGGATCCTGATCCCGTTCAAAGTTTGAGCCTGACGTCGCAGATGTCAGGCTCGGTGGGGTCCGGCTTCACCTCGAAGCCGAGCTGCCGGCACATGTCGAGCATGACGATGTTCTCCTGGAGCACGTCGCCCGATATGGTCTTCAGCCCTTCCGACTTCGCGTAGTCGATGATCAGCTGCATCAAGGCCCATCCAAGGCCCCTGCCCTTGAGATCCGATCGCAGCAGGATGGCGTATTCGCCGCTTTCGTAGATCGAGTCCGAATGCAGCCGGACGACGCCGACCATCTCGCCGGTCTCCTCGTCGAAGGCAATGAAGGCCATCGCGCGGGCATAATCGAGCTGGGTCAGGCGCGCGATGAATTCGTGGGTGAACTCCTTCATCGGTGCGAAGAATCGCAGGCGGAGATCGTGCGCGGTCACGTGACGCAGGAATTCATGGATGGTCGGCTCGTCCTCGGGGCGCAAGGGACGCACGAAGATGCGCCAGTCATCCTTGAGCTTGAGGTGGCGCTCCCACTGCGAGGGATAGGCCCGAACGGCGAAGTTGGCCGGGCCGGAGCCGGCGAATTTCCGCTGCGGCGGCCCGACGGCGACGCGAGCATCGACCGCCGTCACCCCGGTTTCATCGGCGAGCAGCGGGTTGATGTCGAATTCTCGGATCTCGGGAATGTCAGCGGCCATCTGCGCCAGCTTGACCAGCACCAGGGCGACGGCATCGGGCTTCACCGCCGGCACGTCCCGGTAGGCACGCAGCAGCCGTGACACACGCGTGCGGTCGATCAGGTCGCGGGCGAGCTGCAGGTCGAGCGGCGGCAGCGCAAGCGCCTTGTCGTTGATGATCTCCACGGCCGTCCCGCCTCGGCCGAAGACCACGACGGTTCCGAAGGTCGGATCGTCGGCAAGGCCGAGGATCAGCTCCCGCGCCTTAGCCTTGACCACCATCGCCTGCACGATGACGCCGCCGATGCGGGCTTCGGGCCGCAGCCTCCTCGCCCGATCGAGAATGTCGGTGGCGGCCGCGCGCACCGCATCCGGCGTAGTCAGATTGAGGACGACGCCGCCGACATCGGATTTGTGGACGATGTCGCGCGACATGATCTTCAGCACGACGGTCCCGCCTTGCGCAAATATCTCGTTCGCACAGGCCACTGCCTGCTGGACGTCGGCTGCGGCATAGGTCGGTACCATCGCGATGTCGTAGGCTTCGAGCAGATGCTTGATCTCGACTGGCTCGAGCCATTGGCGGCCGTCCGCGATTGCGGCGGTGACGATCTGGCGGGCAGCCGGCGCATCGGGCACGAATGTGTCGGGCATCGCAGGGGGAACCTGGCTCAGCTCCTCCACCACTTCGCGGTGACGGACCAGATGCATGAAGCCGCGCACGGCGTCATCCTCGGTCGGGTAGTTCGGCATGCCGGCGCCGGAGAGCGCCTGAATGATGTTCTGATCGGCCCCGACCCAGGCGGCCAGCACAGGCTTCGCCCATCGGCGGTGCTTCTCGCGGTGTTTTCCAACGAGCTCCGTCACGGTCGCCGCGATCTCGGCAGCCGAGGCGATCGCCGTTTGCACATTGAGGACGAGGACCGCGTCGTTGTCGGGATCTGCGAGCAGCACCTCCAGCGCAGCGGCGTAGCGCGAGGCATCGGCATCGCCCACGATGTCGACGGGATTTGCACCGGACCAGGTCGGCGGCAGCGCGGCATCGAGCTTCTTGCGGGCGTCCGCCGAGATCGAAGCCGGAATGCCCCCGAGCTCGACCAACCGATCGATGGCGAGCACGCCGATGCCGCCGCCATTGGTCAGGATGGCGAGGCGCTTTCCCGTCGGCGATTCGACGCGGCCGAGCGTTTCGGCGCAATCGAACAGCTCGCGCAAGTCGGAGACCCGCAGGACACCCGCGCGGCGGAACGCGGCGTCATAGACCGCGTCGGCGCCGGCGAGCGCGCCGGTATGCGTGGCCGCGGCCTTGGCGCCCTGCGCCATGCGGCCGGACTTCACCACGACGACCGGCTTCACACGCGCGGCGG
>JAFAEZ010000171.1 GCA_023423775.1 Pseudomonadota bacterium | reverse complement strand
TGGAAGTTCAAGGACATGTACGCGCTGCGCGACCGCGTCGCCGCCGAGAGCGGGATGGAGCTGATCGTCCACCGCACCCCAGAGGCCGCGGCGCGGCGAGGTAGAGCGGCACGATCGGGATCGCCTCGGCGTGGATGTAATGCCAGATGTCGAGCTCGGTCCAGTTGGTGTGCGGGAATACGCGGATGCTTTCGCCCTTGGCCTTGCGGGCGTTGTAGAGGTTCCAGAGCTCGGGCCGCTGGTTCTTCGGGTCCCAGCGGTGGCTGGCCGAGCGGAAGCTGAACACGCGCTCCTTGGCGCGGCTCTTCTCCTCGTCGCGGCGGGCACCGCCGAACGCGGCGTCGAAGCCGTAGAGGTCGAGCGCCTGCTTCAGCCCCTCGGTCTTCCACAGGTCGGTGTGGAGGCTGCCATGGTCGAACGGATTGATGCCGCGCGCCTCGGCCTCTGGGTTGCGGTGGACGATCAGCTCCATCCCGCTCTCGGCGGCGACGCGGTCGCGCAGCGCGTACATGTCCTTGAACTTCCAGGTCGTGTCGACATGGAGCAAAGGGAAAGGCGGCGGCGCGGGATAGAAGGCCTTGCGCGCGAGATGGAGCATCACCGCGCTGTCCTTGCCGACCGAATAGAGCATCACCGGCCGCTCGGCCTCGGCCACCACCTCGCGCAGGATGTGGATGCTCTCGGCCTCGAGCTGCTCGATATGGGTGAGGGAACGGGTCACGGGGCCATTCTGTCCCGCGAAGACGGGTCCCTGTCCAGACCCGATGACGCAGCGCCTTGGAAGATTTTTCTGCCGGTGAGCGGATTCCGCCCTATAAGGCGGCGCGGGCGGCACCCGTCCGGTTCAGCTCGCCCGCCGACGACACTTTTCTTCCAATTTCGGAGCATCTGCGTGGATCATACCGACCTCAAGATCCTGGCCATTCTGCAGGAAGACGCGTCGGTCCCGGTGACCGAAATCGGCAGCCGGGTGAACCTCTCGCAGACGCCGACCTGGCGCCGCATCCAGCGGCTCGAGGAGCAAGGCGTGATCCAGCGGCGCGTCGCCTTGCTCGATCCGGTCGCGATCGGCCTCGACATCACCGTGTTCGTCGACATCCAGACCAACGACCATTCGGCCGAATGGCTCGGGCGCTTCGCCGAGGCAATTTCGGAAATGCCGGAAGTGATGGACGTCTACCGCATGGCCGGCGACATCGATTATCTGCTGCGCGTGTCGGTCGGCAGCATGACCGCCTATGACGCCTTCTATCGCAAGCTGATCGAAAAGGTGCCGCTGAAGAACGTCACGTCGCGCTTCGCGATGGAGCGGGTCAAGGCGACCACCGCCTATCCTTTGCCCGAAAGCCCGCCGCGGTAGCGCCCCCGCCGAATCTGCGATAATCTGCAGAAAGGCGTGACTTCGGAGAATATGATGGCGGCGGACGAGACGGCACGGAACGGGTTCGGGTGGCGCTGGCTCATCATCCTTGCGCTGGCGGTCCTCGGACTGGTCGCCTTGGAGCGCTCCTTCAGTATCCTCAGTCGGCCAGCGCCGATGCTTCCCTTCGCCGGCACGACCAGCGGCGTCGCCCAGACTTACGAAGACGCCCTCGCCCAGCTCGACCGCCGCATCGCCGACGCCGAGGCGACCAGCCGCGACCGGCCGCGCGACTGGCTGACGCAGGAGACGCTCGCCCGGCGCTACATGCTGCGGGCGCGCCTCACCGGCTCCTATGACGATTTTGCGGCGGCCGACGCCGCGCTGGCGCGGGCTTTCAAATTCGCCCCGCGCAACGACGGCCCGCACCTCGCCAAGGCCGAGCTCGACCTCGCCCTCAACCGGATCGGCGAGGCCGAGAAAGCGCTGAATTCGGTCCGCCATTATGCGGTCGCCCCGACCGCCGCCGAGCAGGCCGACATCGCCGCGATGCGCGGCGACATCGCCTTCGCGCGCGGCCAATATGGCGCCGCCGCCCAAGCCTATGACGAAGCCGAGCGCCACGTTGCCGGCACAGCCAACCTGCGCCGGGCCATTTTCAATAGCCGCGTCGGCCGGCCGGACCTCGCCGCCCGCGCGTTCGACCAGGCCGCCGCCGGCCCCAGCCGCCGCACGCCGCAGGAAGTGGCCGAGCTGGAAGTGCAGCGGGGCCTCGCCGCGCTCCAGGCCGGGCGGCGGGACGAAGCGCTCGCCCGCTTCCAGCGCGCCAATGCGGTCTTCCCCGGCGACTGGCGGACGGAGCGGCGCATCGCCGAGGTCAACGCGCTGAACGGCGATCTCGGCAGCGCCGAGCGCCTCTACGCCCGCATCGCCAGCCGCACCGGCGATCCCGCCGCGTTCGACGCCTTGTCCGAACTGGCCCGCCGTCGCGGCGATCCTGCCGCCATGCTCGATTGGACGGCCAAGGCGTCCGAAGCGTGGGAGAAAAGGCTGAGCCGCTTCCCCGAGGCCAGCTACAGCGACGCGCTGAGCCATTGCTTCGCGGTCGAGAATTGGAGCTGCGCGCTGACTCTGGCCGAGCGCGACCACGCCAACCGGCCGTTCGGCGAGACCAAGGTCCGGCTCGCCAAGGCTTTGCTCGCCAACAACCGCGCGCCGGAAGCCCGCACCCTGATCGAGCAGGTGCTCGCCTCGCCGTGGCGGACGTCCGAGCTGCACGCCGTCGCGGCGGACATCTATGCCGCGCTGGGCAACGCCGCCGCGGCGGAGGCCCAGCGGCGCCAGGCGCTCCAGCTCAATCCGAACATCTTCCCGGTCCAGGCACCGGCGGCCGAAGAGGCTAATCCAGCCGCCATGTGATGCTCTGCGCGAGCGGGGTCCAGGCGCCCATGCGGACCCCGGCGGCGCGCAGCGCCTCCCCCGTCCATTCGTTGCAGGTCCGGCGGAAATTGTACGGCACCCGCGATTCGTAGAAGACGTCCGACGCGCCGTAGCCGCGACCGAGCAGAGGCAAGGTCCGGCCGTCGCGGAGCTGGAAGCTGCCCGCGAGGAACGCGGCCAGCCGGCGATATTGATCGGGGGTGAGTACAATTCGCTGCACATAGGGCCCCGGCTGCGGATCGCGGCTGTGATAGACGTGCATCAGGCTCGGCCCGCCACCGACCAAGGCAGCCACGGCCGTGCGCGGCGAGAGATCGCCCCAGGTCGGCGTGTTCAAATAGAAGTCGCGATTGCCGAAGCCGATCGCGAGATAATTGCCGGCATGGCGCGGGTCCTTCAAATGCTCGGCCGGTGCGAGCGGCCGCCAGTCCATGTCGGCCGAGACTGTCGGGACCACCACCCAGGTGTGGACGCCGTTGGTTTCGACGAAGATCGGGATGCCGGCTTCGGGCACTTTCCAGTCGCGATTGACCGGGATCAGTCCGCCGATCAGGGCCGCGGCGAGATAGAGCAGGACCGGCGCGAACAGGGCGGCGAGGACGAATGCGGCAATTCTCGCGATGCGGCGTGGCTTCATCCGTTCAGCCTGGGCCGGAGAAGCCGGCTTGTGAAGGGCAGGCGCAACCTGCCACAGTCCAAAGATGGATCGGCGCGATCTTCTCGAGGCGATGTTCCGCGCCGGCGTCGCCGCCTGCCATCCCGCCCGCGTCGTGCCGCAGCATCTGCCCGATCCGCCGCCCGGCCGCACCATCCTGCTCGCAGTCGGCAAGGGCGCCGGGACCATGGCGAAGGTGGTGGAACGGGCCTGGGCAGGGCCCCTCAGCGGAGTTGCGGTCGCGCCCCACGGCATGGACGAACCGTTACAGCGCATCGCCTTGCTGACCGCCGCCCATCCCGTGCCCGACGAGGCCAGCGTCGCCGCGGCCGAACGGCTGCTCGCTCTGGCGGCAGAGGCGGGCCCGGACGATCTTGTCCTCGTTCTGCTGAGCGGCGGCGCGTCCGCCCTCGCCTGCCTCCCCGCCGAGGGCCTGGATCTCGAGGCGAAGAGAGCGCTGACGTCGGCCTTGCTCCGCTCTGGCGCGCCGATCGCCGACATCAACTGCGTCCGCCGCCACCTGTCGGCAATCAAGGGCGGCCGTCTCGGCGCCGCGGCCCAGCCGGCGCGGCTCGTCACGCTGGCGATCTCGGACGTGGTCGGCGACCGCCCCGAGGATATCGGCTCCGGTCCCACCGTCGCCGACACCAGCACGGTGGTCGAGGCGCAAGCGGTCCTGGCCGCGCACGGCCTCCACGCCGCGCACTGGTCGGAAAGCGTCAAGCCCGCCGAGGCGGAGCGCTGGCGCGCCGACTATCGCATCGTGGCGCGGGGCCGCGATGCGATCGAAGCCGCAGCGGCCCTGGCCGTGGATCGGGGCTATGCGCCGATTCTTTCGGAAATGACGGGCGAGGCACGCGCCGTCGCCCAGGCCCACGCCGCACACGCGTTGGCCGCCCACCGCGACGGCGGCCGGACCGCCCTGATCTCCGGAGGCGAGCTGACCGTGACCGTCCGCGGCTCCGGCCGCGGCGGCCCCCACCACGAATATGCGCTCGCTTTGGCCATCGCACTAGACGGCGCCCAGGGAATCGCTGCGCTCGCCGCCGACAGCGACGGCATTGACGGCAGCGCCGACGCCGCCGGGTCCTTCGTCGATCCAGGCACGCTGCGCCGCGCCCGCGCGGCCCGGCTGGATCCGATCGCGGCGCTCGAAGCCAATGACTCAGCGCCCTTCTTCGCCGCGCTTGGCGACGCGCTCGTGACCGGCCCGACCGGCACCAACGTCAACGACATCCGCATCATCCTGGTCGACCCGTGAGGCGTCCCCATTTCCAAACCCGCCGCCGCTGCTAAGGAACGGGAATGAGCGAATGGACGATCGGCATCATCGGCGGCTCCGGCCTCTACGACATCGATGCGCTGGAAAATGCGCAGTGGATCGAGGTCGATACGCCCTGGGGCGCGCCCTCGGATGCCCTGTTGGTGGGCCGCATCCAGGGCGTGAAGTTCGTATTCCTGCCCCGCCACGGCCGCGGCCACCGGCTGGCGCCGACCAACGTCAACGCGCGCGCCAATATCGACGCGCTGAAGCGGGCGGGCTGCACCGATGTCCTTGCCATTTCGGCGATCGGATCGCTGCGCGAGGAGTTGGCGCCCGGCCGGTTCGTGATCGTCGACCAGTTCGTCGACCGGACCTTCGCGCGCGACAAGAGCTTCTTCGGGCCGGGCATGGTCGCCCATGTTTCGATGGCGGAGCCGGTCTGTCCGCGCCTGTCGGGCTTTGCCGCGGCAGCGGCCGAGGCGGCAGGCGCGGACGTGGCGAAGGGCGGCACCTATCTCGCCATGGAAGGCCCGCAATTCTCGACCCGCGCCGAAAGCGAGATGTACCGCCTGTGGGGCTGCGACATGATCGGCATGACCGCCATGCCCGAGGCCAAGCTCGCCCGTGAGGCGGAGCTGCCCTACGCCCTCGTCGGCATGGTCACCGATTATGATTGCTGGCGCGCAGGCGAGGATGCGGTGGAGGTCTCGGCGATCGTCGCGCAGCTGGGCGCCAATGCCGGCATCGCCAAGCGCCTCGTCACCGAGTTCGCCGCGCACCTCCCGGCCGAGCGGACGCCGTCGCCGATCGACGCGCATCTCGACACCGCGCTCATCACCGCACCCTCCGCGCGCGATCCGGCGATGGCGGCGAAGCTCGACGCCATCTGCGGCCGGGTGTTCGCCGCTCAGCGGTAGAGCAAGGCGACGCGTTCGGGCGGAAGCCCAAGCCCGTAGAGCAACAGGCAGAGCAGGTTCCTCGCCGACCGCCGCAGCCAGCCGTCGCGCCGCCAGCGCGCGGCGCTGGTGACGGCGGGCACGGGAAGCTGCCGCACGCGCCCGAGCCGGCGCACGAGATCGACATCCTCCATCAGCGGCAGCGGCCGGAAGCCCCCTACCTTTTCGTAGAGCAGGCGCGGGACGAGTAGCCCCTGGTCGCCATAAGGGAGCCCGAGCAGCCGCACCCGCGCCGCCACGCCGCGCTCGATCAGCCGCGCTTGCCAGGCGTCGTCGTCGAGCCTGAACCGGAAGCAGGCGGCGCTGCGCGGCCGCTTTGCCTGATGCGCCTCCACCGCCGCGCGCCATCCGGCGCCCAGCAGGGTGTCGGCGTGGAGGAAGAGCAGCCAGTCGCCCCGCGCCGCTTCGCCTCCGGCCTTGAGCTGCGTCCCGCGCCCGCGCGGCGCCACGATCACCCGGGCCCCCGCCGCGCGCGCCACTTCGACGGTCGCGTCGCGCGATCCGCCGTCGACGACCAGGATTTCGTCGGCGCCCGCGAGCCGCCCGATGCAGGCCGGCAGGATGGCGGCCGCGTTCAAAGTCGGGATCACGACCGACAGCATCAGCCCGAGCAACTGGCTCCGCCGAGCACGCAGAAGCGCGCGCAATGCGGGTGGTTGAGCATCACCCGGCCCCCCGCCTCGGCCAAAGTCTCGCCGAGCGCGAAGCCGGGGTCGTAAGGGAGCAGGGTGCAGGGGACGACGTGCGGCCGCGCCGCGCCCCTGGCCTTCACCACCATCCGGCTGGAGGCGCACATCATGGTCGAGGGCGCGACATGGAGGATGTCCCAGCAGCCCTCACTGATCTCGGGCACGTCGGCGGTCGCGTCCATCTCGGGGAAGAGGACGTGCCCGGCATCGATGCGGACGCCGAGCTCGGCGAACAGACGAGTATAGCCGGCGCGCGCCTTGGCTTCGCTCTCGCCGCCCAGCCGCCGCCCGGCGACCGCCAGCCGGAAACCGTGGTCCGACAGCCATTTCAGGCCGTCGACCGCCTTGTCCCAAGTCCCAGCCCCGCGCTCCGCCTCGTGGACGGCGCGGCTGTGATGGTCGAGGCTGACCCGCATCGTCAGCCGGTCGCCATGCTCCAGCACGATCGCCTTCAGCGCGTCCTCGAAGCGGCGCATCGGCCGCATCGCGTTGGTCAGCACCAGAACCTCGAAGCCGCGCCCGAGCGCCGCCCGCAGCATCGCCACCATGTCGCGGTTCATGAAGGGCTCGCCGCCGGTGAAGCCGATCTCGCGCACGCCGATCGCCGCCGCTTCCTCGAAATAGGCCTCGGCTTCGGCGAGGCTCAGATAGACGAGCGCGTCGTTAGTCGGCGAGCTTTCGATATAGCAGGTCTGGCAGGCGAGATTGCAGAGCGTGCCGGTGTTGATCCAGAGCGTGTCGAGCCGCTCCAGCGCGACCGACGCCCGCCGCTCGCCCTTGGCCGTCACCGCGGGATCGCGGAACTTGGCCGGATCGAGCGGCTGCGCCGCCGGATCGGCGAAGGGCGAATGCGCGGGGAACAAGGCGGTGGCGATGGCGTCTCTCCCTCGCCGCGCATCATAGGCCATGGTGGACGGCCCCGCCAGCAGCTTCCCCGCCGCCTCCGGCTCGGTTAGTCAGGACGGGAAAGGCGGACCATGAAAGGCAGCTCCGGCAAGATTCTCCTGCTGCTGGCGGTCGCCGCGGCGATCGCCGCTTTCTTCCTGCTCGACCTCGACCGCTATTTGACCCTCGACATGCTGAAGGCGCGGCAGGCGGACCTGGCCATTTTGCTGCGCGAGAGGCCATGGCTCACCATCGGCGCCTTCTTCCTGGTCTATGTCGCCACGACCGCTTTGTCGCTGCCCGGCGCCGCGATCCTGACGCTCGCCGCCGGAGCGATCTTCGGCCTGTGGCTCGGAACGGCGATCGTCTCGGTCGCCTCGACGCTCGGCGCCTGCCTTGCCTTCCTGTCCTCGCGCTATGTGCTGCGCGACTGGGTGGCGGCGCGGTTCGGGAGGCAGATCGCGGCGATCGACCGCGGTATCCGCCGCGACGGGATCTTCTATCTGCTGACCCTGCGCCTCATCCCGGCCTTCCCCTTCTTCCTGGTCAATTTGGCGATGGGGCTGACGGCGATGCGGCTCGCCCCCTACGCTTTGGCAAGCTGGATCGGCATGCTGCCCGGGACTTTGGTCTATGTGAACGCCGGCACCCAGCTCGCGCGGATCGAGACGACCGGCGACATCCTCTCGCCCGCCCTGATCGGCTCGTTCATCTTGCTCGGCCTGTTCCCGCTGCTGGCCAAGTTCGTCGTCGATCGGCTGCGGCGGCGGCGCATCTACAAGGGCTGGCGCCGCCCCAAGCGCTTCGACCGCAATCTGATCGTGATCGGCGCCGGCGCCGGCGGCCTGGTGACCAGCTACATCGCCGCCACGGTGCGCGCGAAGGTCACGCTGATCGAGGCCACCCGCATGGGCGGCGACTGCCTCAACACCGGCTGCGTACCCTCCAAGGCGCTGATCCGGAGCGCCCGCCTCGCCCACGAAATCCGCAATGCCGACTTTTACGGCCTGGAAGCGCGCGAGCCGGCCATCGACTTTCCCGCCGTGATGCGGCGGATCCGGACGATCATCGCCGCCATCGCTCCGGCGGACAGCGTCGAGCGCTACACCGCCCTCGGCGTCGACGTGCGCATGGGCCATGCCCGCCTCGTCGATCCCTGGACGGTCGAGATCGACGGCGCCGAACGGCTGACCGCGCGCGCGATCGTCATCGCCACCGGCAGCGAACCGGCCGTTCCCGACATTCCGGGACTCGCCGCGAGCGGCTACCTCACCAGCGACACGATGTGGGAGGAATTCGCCCACCGCGAGACGATGCCCGGACGCGTCGCGATCCTGGGCGGCGGGCCGATCGGCGTCGAGCTCGGCCAGGCGCTGGCGCGGCTCGGGGCTCGAGTGACCCTGGTCCAGAAGGGCGCGCGCATCCTCCCGAAGGAGGACGAGGAGGTCGCCGCCTTCGTCGCCGAGACGCTGGCGGAAGAGGGTGTCGACATCCGAACCGGATTCGATGTGTCGGAAGTTCGCGACGGGAGACTCGTCGGATCTCCGGAGGATAGCTCGATCCCGTTCGACGCACTAATCGTCGCCGTCGGCCGCAAGGCCCGGCTCACCGGCTACGGGCTCGAAGAGCTCGGCATCGAGACCGGCCGCAATATCGCCACCAACGATTATCTCGAGACGCTCTATCCGAACATCTTCGCCGCAGGCGACGTGGCCGGCCCGTACCAGTTCACCCACTTCGCCGCCCACCAGGCCTGGTATGCCGCGGTCAACGCCCTGTTCGGCGGCGTCCGCAAGTTCCGCACCGATTATTCGGTCCTGCCCTGGGTCACCTATAGTGATCCCGAAGTCGCCCATGTCGGGCACAACGAGATCTCGGCCAGGGAGGCGGGCCTGGCCTATGAAGTCGTCCGCTACGACCTCGGCCATCTCGACCGCGCTTTAACCGAAGGCGCCAATCGCGGTTTCGTGAAGTTGCTGGTCGCGCCGGGCAAGGACCGCATCCTCGGCGCCACGATCGTCGCAGCCAATGCCGGCGAACTGCTCGCCGAATATGTGCTGGCGATGAAGCACGGGATCGGGCTCAACAAGATCCTCGGCACCATCCACGCCTACCCGACCATGGCGGAATCGGCGAAATATGCCGCCGGCGAGTGGAAGAAGGCGCACAAGCCCGAGCGGCTGCTGCGCTGGGCCGAGCTTTACCACCGCTGGCGGCGCGGGTGACGCGGATCGTCATCTTCGCCAAGGCGCCGGTGCCGGGTCGGGTGAAGACGCGGCTCATCCCGGCGCTTGGCGCGGAAGGCGCGGCCGACCTCGCCGCCGCGATGCTCGACGCCACCTGCCGCGAGGCGCTCGCCGCCGGCATCGGGCCTATTGAATTGTGCCTCGACCGCGATCCCGGCTGGAGCGGCGCAATTCCCGCCGGCGTGGAAGTGACCGACCAGACCGGCGACGATCTCGGCGACCGCCTCTGGCGCGCGGCGCTACGGGTTGGAGCGCCGCTTATCTTCATCGGCACCGATTGCCCCGCGCTGGACCGAGCGCGGTTGCGCGCGGCTACCGATGCGCTAGCCCAATACGACGCCGTCCTCCATCCAGCCGAGGATGGCGGCTACGCTTTGCTTGGCCTCGCCCGCATCGACCGGTCTCTGTTCGAG
>JAFAEZ010000164.1 GCA_023423775.1 Pseudomonadota bacterium | reverse complement strand
GCTCCGCCCCGTCGCGCGCCGCCTCGATATAGCGGCCGACCTCGGTCTCGCCCTTGGCGAGCCGCCGCTCGAGCAGATTGAGACCGCCCAGGATCACAGCCAGCATATTGTTGAAATCGTGGGCGATGCCGCCGGTGAGCTGACCCACGGCCTCCATCTTCTGCGACTGGCGCAACTGCTCCTCGGTCCGCATCAGATCGGCCGTGCGCTCGCGGACTTCGAGCTCCAGTTCCTCGCGCGAGCGCGCGAGAACCTCGCGTGCATCGACGATGTCCTGAATGTCGGTGCAGGTGCCGAACCAGCGCGTGATGCGCCCGTCCGCGTCATGGACGGGCTGCGCGCGGCCGAGCACCCAGCGATACTGGCCCGACCGGTGCCGCAGCCGATATTCGATATGGTAGGGCTCGCCCGTCTCCAGGCAGCGCTTCCAGAGGGCCCAGGCGCGGTCGCGGTCGTCGGGGTGGAACATCCCGTTCCACTCCTCCCCGTCCGTGGTGCCGGCCGGTACTCCGGTAAAATCGTACCAGCGCTGATTGTAATAATCGTGATAGCCGTCCGGCCGGGTGGACCAGATCATCTGGTCGACCGAGTCGGTGATGGCGCGGAAGCGCTCCTCGCTCTCGCGCAGGGCGGCCTCGACGCGCTTGCGTTCGGTGATGTCGAAGGACACGCCCGGAAAGCGCAATGGCGTCCCGTCCGGCGCGAGCGTGCATCGACCCTGCGCAGCCACCCAGCGATCCGATCCATCCGACTGGACGAGGCGATATTCGGTCGAGAGCGGATCGCCGGTGCGCAGCGCGTGGGCGATCGCAGCCTCCGTCTCGGGACGGTCGTCGGGATGAATGCCGTTGAAGAACTCTCCCACCGGAGCGCCTTCGGCCGCGCGCGCGGCATCGACGCCGTAGAGGCGGGCGAAGCGCGCATCGGCCCGCACCCGGTCGTTGGGAACGTCCCAGTCCCAGGTGCCGATGCTGTCCGAGGCGCCGAGGGCATATTCGAGACGCTCCTCGCTCGCTCGCAAGGCACGCTCCGCGTTGAGCTTGGCAGTCGTCTCGTTGCCCTGATTGAAGACGCCCAGTACCGTGCCGCTCTGCTCGTCGACGATGGGGGCGAAGCTGTAGTCCCAATGGGTCTGCTGGATGCGCCCGCCGCGCTTCATCGGCAGCAATTGGTCGGTGACGGAGAAGCCCTCGCCGCTTTCCATCACAGCCCGGAGCTGAGGCTCGATCACGTGCCAGATATCGGCCCACACCTCGCGTGCCGGGCGGCCCAGCGCCCAGGGATGTTTCTCGCCCGCAATCGGCGCCCATGCGTCATTGTAGAGCAGGCGCAGGTCCGGACCCCAGTAAATGGCGGTCGGCATGTCGGTGTTGAGGCAGAAGCTCAGCGCGATGCGAAGTGCCGCCGGCCAGCCGGCCGGGTCGCCGAACGAGGTCGCGGCCCAATCGAGGGCGCGGATGCGCTCGGCCATCTCGCCGCCCCTCACGGCCACCGGGAATTTGGCCGAAGCGGCGTGAGCGTTCAACACGGGCCTTTCGCATGGCGGGTGGGAGCGGCCACGATCCTGTTGCTCCTCGCGGCAGGACGCCGCACTGCTCTCCTCCGCAAATCCGAAGCAACAACAAGGCCGTACGAGAGCAGGCAGCGCTCGGTCAAGCGCGAAGCCATTCGCTGAACGGAGTTCCGGCGGGGACCGTCGCCCCCTGCCCTCGCCGCATGATCCAGGTCAAAGTGTCGCAGAGCCGGCGCGGCTACGGGTCCGGCGACATGAGCGGAGACTCCGAGGTGAACAACCAGATCCTAGCGCGTTATGCGGACCTGCCGCTACCGCGCTACACCAGCTATCCGACCGCGCCGCACTTCAAGCCGGCGGAGAGCGACCTCTACCGGCAATGGCTCAGCGAGGTCCCCGCCGATACGGCGGCGTCGCTCTATCTGCACGTCCCCTTTTGCCGGTCGATGTGCTGGTATTGCGGCTGTCACACCACGATCACTGCGCGCGACGCGCCGATCGAGCGCTATCTCGCGGCCTTGTGGGCGGAGATCGCGCTGGTCGCCGAGACGCTGCCCGCCCGGATCGTCGCCCGCCACGTCCATTTCGGGGGCGGCACGCCGACGCTGATGCAGCCCGCACAGTTCGTGGCCCTGATGGACCATCTGCGCAGCCGCTTCGACCTTGCCGCCGATGCCGAGGTGGCGATCGAGATCGATCCGCGCACGCTCTCGCCCGAAATGATCGCAGCGCTGGCCGCGGGCGGGGTGACCCGCGCTAGCCTCGGCGTCCAGAGCTTCGATCCAATCGTCCAGCAGGCGATCAACCGCGTCCAGAGCTATGAGCAGACCGAGGCGGCGGTCGCCGGGCTGCGCGCCGCCGGCGTCGCCGGGATCAATTTCGACCTGATCTACGGTTTGCCGCACCAGAGCATCCAATCCTGCGTCGACACCGTGGAGCAGGCGGTCGCGCTCGCGCCGAACCGCTTGGCGGTGTTCGGCTACGCCCATGTGCCGAGCTTCAAGCTCCACCAACGCAAAATCGAGGAAGCGGCGCTGCCCGACGGCGCGGCGCGCCACGCCCAGGCGGAGGCGATCGCCGGGGCTTTGGTCGGCGCCGGCTATGTTCGCATCGGCCTCGACCATTTCGCCCGGCCCGACGACCCGCTCGCGCTGGCCCTCGCCCAAGGCAGCCTCCACCGCAATTTCCAGGGCTACACCACCGACGCTTGCGAGACTCTGATCGGCTTCGGCGCCTCCTCGATCGGGCGGCTGCCGCAAGGCTATGTCCAGAATACGGTGCTGATCAGCGATTATCAGCGCCGCATTGCCGCGGGCCAGCTCGCGGTCAGCAAGGGCTGCGCCTTTGCCGCCGAGGACCGCCTACGCGCGACCGTAATCGAGCGACTGATGTGCGACTATCGCGTCGATCTCGGTGCTGTCTGCGCCAGCTTCGGAGCCGATCCCGAGCATCTGATCGGCAGCGCGCACGGCGTCGACGCCCTGGTCGCGGACGGGCTTGCCCGCCGCGACGGCCACGTCATCGCGATGCGCGAGGAAGCGCGGCCGCTGGTGCGCGTGCTCGCCGCCGCGTTCGACCAATATCTCGGGCAAGGCACGGCGCGCCATTCGCGCGCGGTCTGACGGGGAATGTGAATCGAAGCCACGGCATTGCGCCGAGCCGGGTCGCGTCAGCCCTCGGCGACCTGCTCCAGTCCGCTCCGGTCGATCAGCCGGACCTTGTGCGTGCCGGCAAGCTGGATGAGCCGGGCGGCCTTGAGCGCGCCCAGTTCCCGGCTCACCGTCTCGATGCGGAGCCCGAGATAGTCCGCCATGTCGTTGCGCGACATCGGCAGCAGGACCGCGCCGTCGTCGGTCAGCCCTCCCTCGACGTCGAGCCGCCCGGCAAGCATCAGCAGGAACGAAGCGACGCGCTCGGTCGCGGTCTTCCGGCCGAGAAGGACCACTTGCTGGCGCGCGGCAGCGAGTTCGTGTGCAGCCAGGGCATAGAGGCGGCGCTCGATATGCGGGTGCGCTTCGACGAAATCGTCGAAGCGGGCGCGCGGGAAGCGACACAATTCGGCCGCAGTGACCGCTTCGGCGGTGAAGGCATGCTCCTCCTCCATCGTGATGCCGAGAAAGTCGCCGGGAAAGACGAAGCCGGCGATCTGGCGGCGTCCGTCGGGGAGCAGCTTCGACAACCGCAAGGTACCGTGGGTGAGATTATAGACGCTGGTCGCCTCGTCGCCTTCGTAGAACAGGGTTTTGCCCGGCTCCATGATGGTGGTCGCGCCACTCTGGCGGAACGCCCTCAACTCGTCGCTTTCAAGCACGCCGCAGACCGACTGCAAGCGCACCGCGCAGTCAAGGCAAGGATGCGCTTCTTCAAGCTCAGGCGCGCCATGCGGCTGGGCTGACGATCGCGACATCGGGAACTCCTCACATTCTCGCTTATGAGGCAGATCAACGAGCGACTGCCTCAAATGCTGCATCCTGGCCGACTATCACATTTGAAGCGGTTGCCACCATGACGCATTTTTCGGTGTCGGACCTGTCCGACGGTCAGATCGAATCGGCCTATGCGCTGATCCGCACGCTGGCACCCGATGTGTCGCTCGAGCGCTGGCTGACCTATGCCCGCGGCATGCAGACGAAAGGCGGCATCCTCGGCCTGTTCGGCGGCGGCGACACGCTGTTCGGCCTGCTCACCTACCGGCGCGAGGATTGCCTGCGCTACGGCATGATCATGCTGGTCGAGAACTTCGTGACGTTCGAGCTCAGTCGCGCCTCGCCCGGCCGCAAGGCTTTGTGCGAGGCGGTCGAGTCGCTCGCGCGCGCCCAGGACTGCGCCGCGGTGCGGATGATCGTGAGCGGGCGCGGCCACATCGATTCCAGTTCGGCCAAGACACGCGGCTGGATCGCGCTCGGCCACAATGCGGAGTCGATCGTCCTCACCAAGGACCTCGATTGCCGTTGGGCGACGCTTCGCAAGTGACGCCTGCCGAGGCGTGACTCGCCCGGCCGTGTGCCGCCGCGGACTTTTTGACCTGGATCAATGAGTGCTGTGCCGCAGCGCAGCAGGACGGGGCCGGGAGCGGGCGCGGTGCCCCGCGGGGAAGAACATTGGATACATTGGTTTTCAAGAGCGGGGGGTGGCTGCTGGCCGCCCTCATTGCGTTGGGCGGCTTCGCCGCCGCGGTCGATTCGGGCTTCGCGGTCCATATGGCGATCATCGGCATCGCCGCGCTGGTAATGCTGGCCGTGACCCTGAGCGGCGCCGATTATGGCGCGATCGCGCGCGGCATGCTGCGCGCGCCGCCGCCGAGCGACCGCTATGACGACGATCCGATCCGGTGGGGCGTGATCGCCACCGTCTTCTGGGCGATCATCGGCCTGCTCGCCGGGCTCTACATCGCCCTCCAGCTCGCCTTCCCCGCGCTCAACTTCAATTCCGAATATACGACGTTCGGGCGGCTGCGGCCGCTGCACACGTCGGCGGTTATCTTCGCCTTCTGCGGCAACGCGCTGATCGCGACCAGCTTCTATGTCGTCCAGCGCACCTGCCGCGCGCGGCTCGCCTTTCCCGGCCTCGCCCGCTTCGTCTTCTGGGGCTACCAGCTCTTCATCGTGCTGGCGGCGAGCGGCTACGTGCTCGGGATCACCGCGGCGCGCGAATATGCCGAGCCCGAATGGTATGCCGACCTCTGGCTGACCATCGTCTGGATCGCCTATTTCATCGTCTTCGTCGGCACGCTCGCGCGGCGCAGCGAGCCGCACATCTATGTCGCGAACTGGTTCTACCTCGCCTTCATCCTGGCGATCGCGATGCTGCACATCGTCAACAACCTGTCGATGCCGGTCAGCCTGTTCGGATCCAAATCCTATTCCGCCTTCGCCGGCGTCCAGGATGCGCTGACCCAATGGTGGTATGGGCACAATGCGGTCGCCTTCTTGCGGACCGTACCCTTGCTCCCCATGATGTATTATTTCGTGCCCAAGCAGGCCGAGCGGCCGGTCTATTCCTACCGGCTTTCGATCATCCACTTCTGGTCGCTGATCTTCCTCTACATCTGGGCGGGCCCGCACCACCTCCATTACACGGCGCTGCCCGATTGGGCGCAGACGCTGGGCATGGTGTTCTCGGTGGTGCTGTGGATGCCGAGCTGGGGCGGCATGATCAACGGCCTGATGACGCTCAACGGCGCGTGGGACAAGATCCGCACCGATCCGATCATCCGCATGATGGTGGTCGCCCTCGCCTTCTACGGCATGGCGACCTTCGAAGGCCCGATGATGTCGATCAAGACGGTCAACTCGCTGTCGCATTATACCGACTGGACGGTCGGCCACGTCCATGCCGGCGCGCTCGGCTGGAACGGCCTGATCACCTTCGCCGCCATCTATTATCTCGTGCCACGGCTGTGGGCGCGCGAGCGGCTCTACTCGCTGCGCATGATCAACTGGCACTTCTGGCTCGCGACGCTGGGGATCGTCCTCTACGCCGCCTCGATGTGGGTCGCCGGCATCATGCAGGGGCTGATGTGGCGCGAATATGGGGACGACGGCTACCTCGTCTATTCGTTCGCCGAGGTCGTCGGGGAAATGCTTCCTTACTACCTGATCCGCGCCACCGGCGGCCTGCTCTACCTCGCCGGCGCCCTGGTCATGGTCTGGAACGTCTGGATGACGATCGCCGGCAAGCAGCGCGACGAAGCGCCGATGCGCGATGCTCCCTACGATCCGGCCGCCGATCGCCCGCTGCCCGCCAAGACGGGCTCCGCCGGACCGGCGCCCGCCCGCATCCCCGAAGCGCCGCTCGTCCCGGCCGAATAGGAAATTACGATGGCTACCAAGGTCCTGGACCACAAGAAGGTGGAGCGCAGCGTAACGCTGCTCGCCATCCTCTCCACCGTCGCCGTCGCGATCGGCGGCATCGTCGAGATCGCGCCCTTGTTCTGGATCGACTCGACCGTCGAGAAGGTGGAGGGGGTGCGCCCCTACACCCCGCTCGAGCTGGCCGGCCGGAACATCTACATCCGCGAAGGCTGCTACGCCTGCCACAGCCAGATGGTGCGGCCGTTCCGCGACGAGGTGGAGCGCTACGGCCATTACAGCCTCGCCGCCGAGAGCATCTACGACCACCCCTTTCAATGGGGATCGAAGCGAACCGGACCCGATCTCGCCCGTGTCGGCGGCCGTTATTCGGACGAATGGCACGTCCAGCATATGAAGGACCCGCGCGCCGTGGTGCCGGAATCGGTGATGCCGCGCTACGCTTTCCTCGCCAAGAAGGACCTCGCCGCCGGCGACGTCTCCGCCGATCTCAAGGCGCTCGCGCGGGTCGGCGTGCCTTATTCGAAGGAAGCGATCGAGGCCGCCAACGCGGACCTGAAGGCGCAGGCCGATCCCGATGCGGACAGCAGCGGCCTTCTCGCCCGCTACCCCAAGGCGCAGGCGCGCGACTTCGACGGCGATCCGACGCGCATCACCGAGATGGATGCGCTCATCGCCTATCTGCAGATGCTCGGCACGCTCGTCGATTTCGAGGCGGCCGCGCCGATGGAGGAGCGCAAGTGAATTACGATGCGCTCCGGCACCTGGCCGATTCCTGGGGGCTGGTCTTTCTCGGCGTGCTTTTCCTGAGCTGCGTCGGCTGGGCGCTGCGCCCAAGCGCGCGGGCTCACCACCGCCAGGCGGCGACTTCCATCCTGGACGAGGACAAGGACAATGGCTGACAAGAAGCGGATCGACGCCGCCACCGGCACCGAGACGGTCGGCCATGAGTGGGACGGCATCGAGGAACTCGACACGCCGATGCCGCGCTGGTGGCTGTGGGCGCTCTATGCGACCATCGTCTGGGGCATCATCTATTCCATCCTCTACCCGGCCTGGCCGATGATCGACCGCGCGACCGCGGGTGTCCTCGGCTGGTCGAGCCGCGGCGTTCTGGAGCAGGAGCTTTCCGCCGAAGAGGCGCGCAAGGCGCCGATCCGCAGCGCGATCGCCCGCACGCCGATCGAGCAGCTTCCCAACGACGCCCGCCTGATGCAGGCGGCGGTCGAGGGCGGCCGCGCCGCATTCCGCGTGAACTGCGTCCAGTGCCACGGTTCGGGCGCGGCCGGATCGCCGGGCTACCCCAATCTCAACGACGACAATTGGCTGTGGGGCGGCGACATCGCCGCGATCCACTTCTCGATCGAGCACGGCATCCGCCAGCCCGGCCATGACCAGACCCGCATGTCGCAAATGCCCGCCTTCGGACGCGACGGCATGCTCGACGCGGCCCAGATCGGCGACCTGGTCTCGCACGTCCGCGTCATCTCCGGCGCCGAGAAAGCGAGCCCATCCTCGCGCCGCGGCAGCGCATTGTTCGCCCAGAATTGCGCCGCCTGCCACGGCCCCGGCGGCGAGGGCAATCGCACGCTGGGCGCGCCCGACCTGGTCGACGCGATCTGGCTCTATGGCGGCGATCGGCAGACGCTGACGCAGACGGTGACCAATGCCCGCTACGGCGTCATGCCGAGCTGGGGCAACCGGCTCGACCCGGTGACGGTGAAGATGCTCGCCGCCTACGTCCACTCGCTCGGCGGCGGCGAAGCGCTCCCGGCACAGGTGGCGGGGGCCGGCAAGGCGGCAGACAATGTCCAGCCTTGACCTCAAACCCCTCTCCCCCTCGGGGGAGCGGGAGGGGCCCGCGTCGCAGCTGCGGGAGGGTGAGGGCGCGCGGGCCGCAGGCTCGCGCGGGCCGCA
>JAFAEZ010000038.1 GCA_023423775.1 Pseudomonadota bacterium | reverse complement strand
GTCCCGCCCTTCGCGCCATCGGCGCTGACCGGCGCCCAGATCCAGGCGAGCACAAGCACGAGTTTCGGAAATCTGTTCTTCACCGCACCCGGCGCGCCCTCGGCCGGCCTGTCGACCCAGTCGTCGCGTCCCGTGCTGCGCGGCCTGTCCGACGCCAAGGTCAGGATCCAGGAGAACGGCATCGGCAGTGTCGACGTCTCCGACATCGCGCAGGATCACGGCGTTCCGCTCGATCCGCTGGCGCTGCAGAAGACCGAGATCTTTCGCGGGCCGGGCGCCCTGCGCTTCGGCTCGCAGGCCGTCGGCGGCATCGTCGACGTCACCAACAACCGGATTCCGATTGCCGCGCCGGTCGGCGGAATGGCCGCCGAGCTGCGGTCGGCCGTCACCTCGGTCGACAATGGCTGGGAAAGCGGCCTGCTGCTCGACGCCGGTGCCGGCAACGCGGCCGTGCATGCCGACGTCTACGGCCGCGGCGCCCAGGACTATCGCATCCCGAGCTACCCCTATCTCGCGCCGCCCAGCCCGGCACCGGCCTTCAACGGCCGACAGCCGAACTCGGCGATGCAGAGCGCGGGCGCGGCGATCGGCGGCTCCTATCTGTTCGACGGCGGCTATGCCGGCCTGTCGATCTCCCGTTTCACCAGCGACTACCATGTCCCCGGCATCGCGGCGGCCGAAAGCCAGCAGCACAACGATCTCGAGCAGACCAAGATCATGAGCAAGGGCGAGTATCGTCCGGACGCGATGGCGATCGCTGCCGTCCGCTACTGGCTCGGCTATTCGGACTACCGGCACGACGAGATCAATCTCAACCAGACCGCTTTCGGAAACTTCCAGACCATCGGCGCGACCTTCAAGAACCGCCAGACCGAGGGCAAGGTCGAAGTGGAAAGCCGGCCGGTGGCGACGCCGCTCGGCGCGCTGACCAGCATCGTCGGCGTGCAGGCCGCATACCAACGCCTCGACACGATCGGCCAGGCCATCCTGCTTCCGGCGCAGACCAAGACCGCCGCCGGGTACTTGTTCGAGGAATTGCAGCACACCGATACGCTGCGAACCCAGTTCGCCGCCCGCGTCGAATCCGTCGATGTCGCCGGCACCTCGTTCGAATTTCCATCGACCTACCTGCCACCGCCGAACGAACCGGTGAGCTCGCCATCCCGGTCGAGCTTCCTGCCGACGAGCCTCAGCCTCGGCGTGATCAAGGATCTGCCGTCGTATCTTCAGGCCAGCCTGACGCTGCAGCGGATCCAGCGCGCGCCGCGCGCGCTCGAACTGTTCGCCAGCGGGCCCGATGATTCGGAGAAGACCTTCAAGATCGGCAATTCCGACCTGACACTCGAGACCGCCAACACCGCGGAGATCGGCCTGAAGCGAATCCTCGGCGATGTCAGGTTCGATGCCAGCCTCTACTACACCCGCTACGACAAGTTCATCTTTGGCCAGTCAACCGGCAATTTCTGCGGGGCGACGTTCGCGACCTGTTTGGCCGGCGGCACCGGCGACTACATCCAGGTCGCCTACTCCCAGCGCGACGCGATCTTCCGCGGCGGCGAACTGTCGTGGCAATGGGACGTGTCGCCGCTCTCCGGCGGCATCTTCGGACTGGAAGGCCAGTTCGACATGGTGCGCGCCACCTTCACCGACGGCACCAACGTGCCGCGCATCCCGCCGATGCGGCTCGGCGGCGGCGTGTACTGGCGCAGCGACGCCTGGTACGCGCGGCTGAACCTGCTGCACGCCTTCCGGCAGAACGACTTTGCGCAATTCGACACGCCGACCGACGGCTATAATCTGCTCAAGCTCCAAATCGAGCACCGGCAGCGCTGGAAGGATTCGCCCTGGGGCGCGGTGGAATTGGCGACCGGCCTGACCGGCGACAATCTCCTCAACGCCGACATCCGCAACTCCGTGCAGTTCCACAAGGACGAGATCCTGCTGCCGGGCCGGACCGTCAAGCTGTTCCTCAACGTCAAATACGGTGCCGATGCGCCCGCGACCACCAGGATCGGCATCGCGCGCGAGCAGGATACGCCGTCGATCTTCCGTCAGGCGCGGTTCGCCCCATCGTGGGACTGGAGCGGCTTCTATGCCGGCGGCAATGCCGGATATTCATGGGGCGCCGCGAAGACCTATGCCGGCTTCATCGACAATGCGAGCCTGAACCCGCTCTATGGCGAGCGCCCGAGCGCGCGGCTCGATCATGCAGGGCTCGGCGTCCAGGCCGGTTACAACTGGACGATGGGGCGGATGGTGGCGGGCATCGAAGGCGATTTCGCGTATGCCGGCCAGCACGGCCAGTCCTCGACCACGTGCCCGACAGCCGCCTGCAACGCAGCCCTGCTCCCGCTCGATGCCCCGATGACGGCCGCCATGACCTACCGGCTCGACTGGATGGCCTCGCTGCGCGGCCGCATCGGCGTCGCGGTGACGCCGGCAACCCTCGCCTATCTCACGGCCGGTGTTCCGTTCGGGACCGTGACCTCATCGGGATCGGTGTCGGGCTTCACCACGACCGGTGCGGCGACGACCACGCCCTTCAATGTCGACACGTTCCGCTTCGGCTGGGCGGTCGGCGCCGGACTGGAAAGCCGGCTGTTCGGCAACTGGACCGGACGGATCGAATATCTTCACGCCGATCTCGGCTCATTCCGAGCCACGCCGAACATGGCCGGCGGCATGGCGACCTCGTTCGATTCCGATGCGCAGGTCAGGACCGACACCGTCCGCGTCGGCGTGAACTACAAGTTCGGCGCGACGATCGCCGGGGACTAGATTTCCTCCAAGGCGACAATTCATCCCGGGCCAGGCGATGCGCGTAACGGAGCGCCGCCCTTACTTGACGGTGAACCGGATCGGCAGCTTGACCACCACGACGTCGCCGACAACGGTGTCGGGCGGAGCGGGAAACGGTTGCGCGCGTTTGAGCAAGGCAACGGCTTCGCCATCCAGCGCGTCCGAGCCCGAGCTCTGGATCACGCGCGCCTCACCTACGATCCCGTTGCGGTCCAGTGTGAAACGGACTTGCGCGATGCCCTGATCGCGGCGCGAGCGAGCGGCTTCGGGATAGCGCTTGTTGCGTTCGACCAGCGCCTGGATCTGCGAACGCCAGGTCGCGACCGCCTGCGAATCCTTCTGGCTCGGCTGACCCTGGATCGGTGCCGCGGCCACCGGCGCGATGCGCTCCGACACCGCCGGCGGCGCCGACGTCGCCGCAGCGGCCTGTTGCTCCGGCGCGGCATCCGGCAGCGCCCTGGTTCGCGCATCGACGACGGCCTCCGGATTGGCGGCCTGCGGAAGCTCGGGCGCATCGTCGGGCTGTGCGACCTCCGGCTTCGCCTCGGGGCGCGCCTCGGACATCACCTGCTCCGGCCCGGGCGGAATGTCGGTCGGCGTGGTCGACGGGGCGGCGGACAGCGGCGCAAGGTCGA
>JAFAEZ010000175.1 GCA_023423775.1 Pseudomonadota bacterium | reverse complement strand
GCGTGATGCCGATGATATGGCCGCCGGTGATATGGCCGAGCTCGTGCGCGAAGACGCCCTGGATCTCGTTGGCGCTCTCGGCAGCGGTCAGTGTGCCGGAATAGAAATAGACGACCTGTCCGCCGGCGACGAAGGCGTTGATCTCCGGGCTGTTGAGCAGAACGACCTGGACGTTTTCAGGCCGTAGTCCGGCGGCCTCGATGATCGGCCGCGACATGTCGCGGAAGAAGGCTTCGGTCTCGGCGTCGCGCAACACCGATTGGGCGGCGGCCGGCTGGGCCGTGAGCGCGAAGCTCAGCGTCAGGAACAGGATCAGCCGGGCCAGGAAATGGCCCGGACGGCGGCGCATCGGAGAAGCCTCAGCCATGGCCGAGGCATATCCGGTTCGGCGCCTGAACCCTAGATGAAAGTGCGGGTGCCGGAGGAACCTTGTCGGCCCTCCGGCACCCTTTGACTGAAGCGGCTATCAGCCGCCGAATGTGCGCTGCCACCAGCCGCGCCGGGGCGGGCCGCCATCTTCGGCCGACGCATCTTCGGCGCCATTGCCTTCGGCAGCGACGCGGCGCTCGAGCACCGGCGCTTCCGGAGCGGTGGCGGGCACCGATGTTGCGGCCGGAGCTTCGGGAGCGACCTCGGCCGGAGCCTCGGCGACGACCTTCTTGGCGCGGCTGCGACGCTTGGGCTTTTCCGCCGGCGCTTCGGCTGCGTCATTGGCTGCGGCCGGCGCGGGCGCGGCCTCGGCCGGCTCGACCGGCGCTTCGACTGCCTCGGGCTCGGCCTTCTTGCGGCGGCTGCGCTTGGGCTTGGCGGGCGCTTCGGGAGCCGGCTCCTCGACTGCGACCTCAGCGGCAGCCTCGGCCATGACCGGAGCCGCCTCGACGGCCGTCTCCTGGGCCTCGGCGCCCTCGTCGCCCTGCTTGCGGGCGCGGGGACGACGGCGGCCGCGGCGCGGCTTCTCCTCGTCCTGCTCCGCGGCGATGACCGGCGTTTCGGCTTCGGCTTCGACGGGCGCTACCTGGCCTTCGGCCTCGGCTGCACCTTCCTCGCCGACGACCTGCTCGGAGCCCTCGCCCTCGTGCGGCTCGCCCTCCCGGCGGCGCCCGCCACGGCGGCCGCGCCGGCGGCGGCGCTTGCGACCACGCTCGCCCTCACCATCCTCCGAGCGCTGGCCGTCGCGGGGACGGCGCTCCTCGCGCACTTCCTCGGCCTCCGGCTCTTCCTCGTCTTCCTCTTCGACGATCTCGTCGTCGAAATCCTCTTCGATGATCGGCTTCGGCTCGAAACGCGGCCGCTCGACCGGGCGCGGCCCGACCGATTCGACGCTCATCTTCGCGCCTTCGAGGCTCTCGTCGATATGGACCTCGACGATCACGCCGTAGCGGGCCTCGACCTCGGCGATCTCGTGGCGCTTCTTATTGAGGACATAGATTGCAGCCTCGCGGCCGGCGCGCAGGATGATGCGGCTGCCGCGTCCCCGTGCAGCCTCTTCCTCGAGCATGCGCAGCGCCGACAAACCGGCCGAAGCGGCGGTGCGCATCAGGCCGGTGCCCTCGCAGTGCGGGCACGGCTTGGTCGACGCTTCGAGCACGCCGGTGCGCAGGCGCTGGCGGCTCATCTCCATCAGGCCGAACGACGAGATACGGCCGACCTGAATGCGGGCGCGATCGTTCTTCAGCGCCTCCTTCATGGCCTTCTCGACCTTACGGATGTGGCCGTTCGATTCCATGTCGATGAAGTCGATGACGACCAGCCCGGCCATGTCGCGCAGCCGGAGTTGGCGCGCGATCTCGTGCGCCGCCTCGATATTGGTCGCGTAGGCGGTCTGCTCGATATTGTGCTCGCGCGTCGAACGGCCCGAGTTGATGTCGATCGAGACCAGGGCCTCGGTCGGGTTGATCACCAGATAGCCGCCGGACTTCAGCTGGACGAGCGGGTGATACATGCCCGAGAGCTGGTCCTCGACGCCGTAGCGCTGGAACAGGGGCACCGGATCGGCATAATTCTGCACGCGCCGGACATGGCTCGGCATCAGCAGCTTCATGAACGAGCGGGCGGCGCGATAGCCCTCCTCGCCCTCGACGATCACCTCGTCGATCTCGCGATTGTAGATGTCGCGGATGGCGCGCTTGATGAGATCGCTGTCGCCGTAGATCAAAGCCGGAGCGGCCGACTTCAGCGTGTTCTCGCGAATCTCGTCCCACAGGCGGGCGAGATAGTCGAAGTCGCGCTTGATCTCGGTCTTGGTGCGCGAAAGGCCGGCCGTGCGAACGATGCAGCCCATCGTCTTGGGCAGGTTCAGATCGGCCATGATCGCCTTGAGGCGCTTGCGATCGGCGCCGTTGGAGATCTTCCGGCTGATGCCGCCGCCATGCGAGGTGTTCGGCATCAGGACGCAATAGCGGCCGGCAAGGCTCAGATAGGTGGTAAGCGCCGCGCCCTTGTTGCCGCGCTCTTCCTTGACGACCTGGACGAGCAGCACCTGTCGGCGCCGGATGACGTCCTGGATCTTGTAGCGGCGGCGCAGATTCTGGCGCTTGCGGCGCAGTTCGTCGGCGGCATTCTCTTCCGAGCCGCTGGCCTGTTCCGGCTTGGCGCGCGGCGCGCCTTCGGACTCTTCGCCCTCCTCGCCTTCGTCGCTCTCCTCGTCGGAATCGGCCTCGACGACCTCGCCCTCGATCACATCGTCATCGTGATCGTCATAATGGGCGTCCTCGGCGGCGCGCAGGCGCTCTTCCTCGGCGGCGTGCTCCGCTTCCTCGCGGAGCAGGGCCTCGCGATCCTCCTTGGGGATCTGATAATAATCGGGATGGATTTCCGAGAAGGCCAGGAAGCCGTGGCGGTTACCGCCATAATCGACGAACGCCGCCTGCAGCGACGGTTCGACCCTGGTTACCTTGGCGAGATAGATATTCCCCTTGAGCTGCTTGTGCTCGGCCGATTCGAAATCAAATTCCTCGATCCGGTTTCCCTTGACGACCGCCACCCGGGTTTCTTCCTGGTGGCGCGCGTCGATCAACATGCGCATTGTCATTGAAATCACTCCACGCGCGTGCCGGCTCGCTTGCGAGCAAGCGGCTCACGCGTTCGAATAGGGACTTAGGCGCCGCCGGAAGGGCGCGCGTCGGTGTCCGGGTTGTACAGAAAAGTGTGTCTGCTGCCTGGAGCAGGCCGGTCGCTAATGCCGGCCGAAACATCCCCGCCACGCCAGAACCCGAAAGGGGGCGTTCGATTTGCGGGGAAAAATGCCTCATGCAGCGTCAACCTAGGTGGCCGGCTGAAGGGCCGGCATAACTCGCTCGGCTCGAGGATCTGGAAGGAATTTCCGTTTTCTTTCGAACCGATTTCGAACTGCTAGCATCGCCCGCGAAAAGCAGCAACCGGTAACGCTGCGGTTCCTACTGCATTTTCTCTGGACCGCTGGGCAGCCGCCACGGCACATAGGGCCGATGGAATGGCTTTCAATGCTTCTGGCGGCGCTGCTCGGGCTGTTCGGCGTCGCGCCCGAAGCGAAGGACGAGCCAGGCAGCGTCACGGTCGCGCTCGACGAAGCCGAGGATCCGAGACCGCTGGTCCTGCCGGTCGTGTCGGAGGCGCGCACCCCCAACCGGCCGATCGTCGTCATCGACGCCGGCCATGGCGGTCGCGATCCCGGGGCGACCTCGCCGTTCGGCGGCCGTCGCGAGAAGGACGTGACCCTGGCCCTGGCCCGCGCCATCCGCGACGAACTGGTCCGGTCCGGCCGCGTCCGCGTCGCGCTGACCCGCGACGATGACCGCTATATCGATCTGCGCGACCGCTATGAGATTGCGCGCCGTATCGGCGCCTCGCTGTTCGTGTCGGTCCATGCCGACGCCGCGCCCAACAACGACGGCGCGCGCGGCGCCACCATCTACACCTTGTCCGAGGTCGCGTCGGACCGCGAAGCCGCATTGCTCGCCGCCCGCGAGAACCAGGCCGGCCTGATCGGCGGCGCCGAGCTCAGCCCCGATCCGGGCGTGAACATGATCCTGATCGACCTCGCGCTGCGCGAGAGCATGGACCGCTCCGCCGACTTCGCCCGCCTGCTCCACCGCGAAGCGAGCCCCTTCTTTCCGTTCCGCGACCAATATCACCGCTTCGCGTCGCTGATCGTGCTGAAGGCGCCGGACATCCCCTCGATCCTGTTCGAGGCCGGCTATCTCACCAATGGCGAAGACGTCGCCTACATCCACTCGGCCGAAGGTCGGCAACAGATCGCGACCGGGATGCGCAGCGCGATCGAAACCTATTTCGCCAAGCATAACGTGCGCACCGCGGCGCAATGAGACGGACTGCGCTTCACCCTCGGCTGCACTTGGTCTAGAGACGGGCGCTAATGACTGCAGAAACAAGCTCGACGCGCTTCACCCTGTATCGCGAAAATGCCGGTCGTTTCGGCGACGCGCTGCGCCGACTCTGGTCGAAGCGCTGGTTTCGCTGGCTGACCGCGGCCACGGCCGTGCCGATCGTCGGATTCGTGCTCCTGTGGTTCCTGTTCGCGCGCGGGCTGCCCTCGGCCGAGACCCTGCTGACCTACCAGCCGCCGCTGCCGACCAACGTCCGCGGAATCGACGGCGAGCCGGTCCAGACTTTCGCCCGCGAACGCCGCGTCCAGCTCTCCTACGACGAGTTTCCGCGCCAGCTGATCCAAGCCTATCTCGCTGCCGAGGACCGCACTTTCTTCAGCCATGGCGGCATCGACTATCCCGGCATCGTCGGCGCGGTGATCTCCAACCTGCGCAACAGCGGCCGCCCGGTCGGCGCCTCGACGATCACGCAGCAGGTCGCCAAGAACCTGCTGCTCACCAACGAGCTGAGCTACACCCGCAAGATCAAGGAAGCGTTCCTTGCGAAGCGCATCGAGAGCGTGCTGACCAAGCAGCAGATCCTCGAACTCTATCTCAACCAGATCTTCCTCGGCCGGAACGCCTACGGCGTCCAATCGGCGGCGCGTGCCTATTTCGACAAGGACGTGCACGACCTCGCTTTGCACGAAATGGCCTATCTGGCGATCCTGCCCAAGGCGCCCAGCAACTACAGCCCCGAGCGCCACACCGAGCGCGCGCTCGCCCGCCGCAACTGGGTGCTCTCCGAAATGGAGCGCAACGGCTTCATCACCCCCGCCCAGCGTGCCGAGGCCCAGGCGCAGCCGCTCGGCACCGTGCGCGGCGCGCGCAACAGCGTGCGCAATGTCGGCGGCTATTTCATGGAGGAGGTCCGCCGCCAGCTCGTCGAGGAATATGGCGAGGACGCCGAGGACAGCCCCAACGGCGTCTACCAGGGCGGTCTTTGGGTCCGCACCTCCTACGATCACGTCAAACAGCAGGCGGCCGAAACCGCGCTGCGCGACGGGATGATGCGCTTCGACCGCGGCAAGGGTTGGCGCGATCCGGGCCTGAGCATCGATATGTCCAAGGACTGGCGCAGCCAGCTCGCCGCCGCCGATTACGGCGTCGGCTACGAGGATTGGCGCCCGGCAGTCGTGATCGACAAGAATGGCGGTAGCGCCACGATCGGCTTCAGCGACGGCACGACCGGCACGCTGCCGAGCTCCGCGGCACAGATGGAGAAGCGCGGCGGCGGCGGCTCGGCCTTCAGCAACCTGCGTCCTGGCATGGTCATCGCCGTCAAGCAGGAAGGCGGAAGCTGGGCGCTCCGCTCGGTACCGGAGATCGGCGGCGGCATGGTCGTCGAGGAAGTCGCCACCGGCCGCATCCTCGCGATGCAGGGCGGCTGGGACGTGCGCGGCTCCTCGTTCAACCGCGCCACCCAGGCCCAGCGCCAGCCGGGCTCGACCTTCAAGCCGATCGTCTATTCGGCAGCGCTCGACGCGGGCATGACCCCGGCCTCGATCATCGTCGATGGTCCGTTCTGCGTCTGGCAGGGCGCCGGGCTGGGCCAGAAATGCTTCCGCAATTTCTCGGGCAGCAATGCCGGCCCGCAAACCATGCGCTGGGGCCTCGAGCAGTCGCGCAACCTGATGACCGTCCGCGCCGCCAACCAGACCGGCATGGAAAAGGTCACCAAGCTCGCCAAGACTCTGGGCGTCGGCGACTATCCCAATTATCTGTCGATCGCGCTCGGCGCCGGCGACACCACGGTCATGAAGATGACCAACGCCTTCGCGATCCTCGCCAATAACGGCCGCGCGCTGACCCCGACCCTGATCGACTATATCCAGGACCGCAACGGCAAGGTCATTTACCGGAACGACAAGCGGCCCTGCGAAGGCTGCGACGCGCCCGACTGGGACGGCAAGCCGATGCCGCGTCCGCCGCTGCGCACCAAGCAGGTGATGGACCCGATGACGGCCTATCAGATGGTCCACATCCTCGAGGGCGTGGTTCAGCGCGGCACCGCGCAGCGCCTGCGCGATCTCGGCCGGCCGCTGTTCGGCAAGACCGGGACGACCTCCGGCCCGACCGACGTCTGGTTCGTCGGCGGATCGGCCGACATCGTCGCCGGAATCTACATGGGCTTCGATCAGCCGCGGCCGATGGGCGGCTGGGCCCAGGGCGGCACTCTCGCCGCGCCGATCTTCAAGCAGTTCGCGCTGACCGCCTTCAAGGACATGCCGGTGGTGCCGTTCCGCGCGCCCGAAGGCATCCGCATGGTGCGGATCGACCGCCGCTCGGGCCGCAAGGTGTTCGGCGAATGGCCGTCGACCGACCCGAAGGCGGCGGTGATCTGGGAGGCGTTCAAGCCGGAGAGCGAGCCGCGCCGCACCGCGCGCCGCTACGAGCTGCCGGATCGCGAGGCGCTCGCCGCGGC
>JAFAEZ010000172.1 GCA_023423775.1 Pseudomonadota bacterium | reverse complement strand
CCCCGCCTTCCGCCCCCCGCGGGGGGGGCGGGCGCGCTCCTCCTGATTCATGTGCGGCTCGAAGCGCGTCACCGCCCCGCGCATCGCCGCCGCTTCCTCGAGCGAGCCGAACATTCCGCAGCCGACGCCGGCAAGCATCGCCGCGCCGAGCGCCGTGGTTTCAATGAAGGCGGGCCGTTCGACCTGGAGGTCGAGCATGTTGGCGAGATCCTGGGCGAGCCAATCATTGGCGACCATGCCGCCATCGACCTTCAGGCACTGCCACTCCACGCCATCGGCGGCGAAGGCGGTCATCAGATCGTGGGTCTGGTACGATTGTGCCTCGAGCGCGGCGCGGACGATATGGGCGCGGCCCGAGGCGAAGCTGAGGCCGGAAATGGCGGCGCGCGCGTCCGGGCGCCAGTGCGGGGCGCCCAGACCGGAAAGCGCGGGCACCAGATAGACACCCCCATTGTCCGCCACCGACCGCGCCAGCGCCTCGCTCTCGGACGAAGCGGCGAGCAGACCGAGTTCGTCGCGCAGCCATTTGATCAGGCTGCCGGCGACGAACACCGAGCCTTCGAGCGCGTAGGCACGCACCCCGCCCAATTGCCAGGCGATCGTACCGAGCAGGCGGTGGCGCGAGTCCGGCTGCGTCGCGCCGGCATGGCTTAGCACGAATGCGCCGGTCCCGTAGGTCGCCTTGGTGTCGCCCGGAGCCAGGCAGGCCTGGCCGATCGCCGCCGACTGCTGGTCGCCGGCCATGCCGGCGATCGGGATCGGCGCGCCGAACAGATCGGGCATGGTCTGTGCAAAATCGCCGGCGCAATCGACCACCTCCGGCAGCGCCGCGCGCGACACCCCGAACAGCGCCAGCAGGTCATCGTCCCAGCGGCCGGCGCCGATGTCGAGCAGGGCGGTGCGCGACGCGTTCGTCGCATCGCTGATGTGGAGCCCGCCGGTGAGGCGATAGACCAGCCAGCTTTCGACCGTGCCGACCATCAGGTCGGCGCCGGCCGCGCGCAATTGCGGCCAGTGGTCGAGCGCCCAGGCGATCTTCGAAGCGCTGAAATAGGGATCGAGCAGCAGGCCCGTTCGCGCCTGGACGATCGCCTCGTGACCGGCCTCGCGCAGCCGTTCGCACAGATCGGCGGTGCGCCGGTCCTGCCAGACGATCGCGGGGGCGAGCGCCCTCCCCGTCCGCCGGCTCCAGAAGACGATCGTCTCGCGCTGGTTGGTGATGCCGAGCGCGGCGATGGCGTTGGCGCCGCCGGCCTGCTCGACGACCTTGCGGGCGCAGGCGAGGCTCGCGCTCCAGATCTGCTCGGCGTCGTGCTCGACCCAGCCGGGCTGCGGATAATGCTGGTCGAGGTCGCTATGCTCGCAGCCGAGGCAGGCGCCGTCGCGCGCGAACAGCATCGCCCGCGTGCTGGTCGTGCCTGCGTCGATGACCAGCAGCCGGTCCGCCATATCCCCTCCCTTTGCTCTCTGCGGCCGCCACGCTAACAGACGAAGCGGCAATGGAAAGCTTCGACCTCCTCGTCGTCGGCGGCGGCATCAACGGCACGGCGATCGCGCGCGACGCCGCCGGCCGCGGGCAAAGAGTGCTGCTCGTCGAGAAAGACGACCTTGGCCAGCACACCTCCTCGGCCTCGTCCAAGCTCATCCACGGCGGCCTGCGCTATCTGGAATATTACGAATTCCGGCTGGTGCGCGAGGCGCTGCAGGAGCGCGAGATCATGCTGCGCACCGCGCCGCATATCGTCCGACCGCTGCGTTTCGTGCTGCCCCATAGCGAGGGCATGCGGCCGTGGTGGATGGTCCGCGCCGGCCTCAAGCTCTACGATCTGCTCGCGTGGGGCGGTAGCCTGCCCGGATCGCACAAGGTGAAGCCGCGCGGCAGCGAGGCGCTGATCGCGCCCTTGAAGCCGGCGGCGGCGCGGCGGATGGCGATCTATTGGGACGCGTGGGTCGACGACAGCCGGCTGGTGGTCCTGAACGCGGTCGACGCCGCCGAGCGCGGCGCCGAGATAGCCACCCGCACCGAGTTGCTGTCGGCGCGGCGCGAAGGCGAGATCTGGAAGGCGGAGCTTTCCGACGGGCGGCAGGTGGCGGCGAACGCCATCGTCAATGCGGCCGGCCCGTGGGTGGCGGAAGTGCTCAACAAGCGGCTGTGCGAGAGCAGCGAGAGCCGGGTGCGGCTCATCAAGGGCAGCCATATCGCCGTGCCGCGGCTTTACGAAGGCGACCACGCCTACATCTTGCAGCAGCCGGACGGGCGCGTGGTCTTCGCGTTGCCGTTCGACGGTTGCACGCTGATCGGAACCACCGACGTACCAGTCGGCAGCCCCGAGGATGCGGTGATCGACGTGGCCGAGATCGACTATCTGTGCGCGGCGGCGAATCTTTACTTCGAGACGCAGATCGCCCCGGCCGATGTCCGCTGGACCTATTCGGGCGTGCGCTCGCTCTACGACGACGGCGCCGCCGAGGCGAAGGCGGTGACGCGCGACTACCGGCTTGAGCTCGACGACGATCCCGGCGCGAAACTGCTGTCGGTGTTCGGCGGCAAGATCACGACCGCGCGGGCGCTGGCGGCTGAAGCGCTAGACCGGCTTGGGATCGAGGGCCGCAAGTGGACGACACATACCGCGCTTCCGGGCGGCGATATCTATCCCGCGTTCAACGACTATCTGGACGCGCTCCGGCAATGGATGCCGGCGCCGATGGTGACGCGGCTTGCCCGCGCCTATGGCACTCGGCTGAAGGACGTGCTCGGCGACGCGACCAGCCTCGAGGATCTGGGCCGCCGCTTCGCGCGCGGGCTCTACGAACGCGAAGTGCGCTACCTCGTCGATCGCGAGTTCGCGCGCACGGCGGACGACATTTTGTGGCGCCGCACCAAGATCGGCCTCGCCGCGAGCGACGACGAGGCCGCGGCGCTCGCCGCTTTTCTCGCCTAGGGTCCTTCGTGCAGCGGATCGGTGCCGGGCGGCGGAATCTCGTCCAGATGCCTGGCGGCGTCCTCCCCCTTCTGCTTCGTCTCCGGATCTTCGTGGGGAAGATCCTCGTCCCTTGCCTTGTCACGATCCATGCTGCTGCTCCTCGGCGGGTCAACGCAAAGGCGGGCGCATCTTTCCCGCGCCACGGCGGTTGAAGGGGCCATGACCCTCACACCCGAACAGGCCGCCGCCAAGGCCGGGACCGGCGACAGCGTCATCGGCTGGGCAGTGGACCGCGAGCAGCGCAAGGAGCTGCTGCTCCAGTTCCCGCCGAAATTCCCGGACGTCATCGCCGATCATGTCACTCTGGCCGCGAAGGTGCGGCACGACGCGCAGCTGCCGGGCGCGGTCACCGGCGAGATCGTCGGCCGGATCGACGACGGCCGGGGCGTCGAGGCTTTGGTCGTCACGATCGACGGCACTACCGACAGGCCCGACGGCAGCACTTACCACATCACCTGGTCGCTCGATAAAGCGCAGGGGCGCAGGGCGAAGGAGAGCAACGACGTGATCGCGAAGCTCGGCTGGACGTCGATCGACCTGCCCGTCCCGGTGCTGCTCGAACCGAGGCGGTGGCCGTGAGGCGCCAGCTCTATCTCGACTGCGACGGCGTGCTCGCCGATTTCGACAAGGGCGCGGAGGCGATCCTGGGCCTCAAGCCCAAGGCGTTCCAGCAGCGCTACAATATCGGCAAGATGTGGGGAAAGCTGGCGAGCGCGCCCGATTTCTACGGCACGTTGCCGCTGATGCCAGGCGCGATCGAGCTGTTCGAAGCGGTCAAGCATCTCGATCCGATCATCCTCACCGGCCTGCCGCGCGGCAATTGGGCGGCCGACCAGAAGGTGCGCTGGGCGGCCGAGCATTTCCCCGGCACGCGCATCATCACCTGCATGGCGGTCGACAAGCGCAACCACTGCCATGAGGGCGACGTGCTGGTCGACGATACGCTGAAGCATCGCCACCTCTGGGAAGAGGCCGGCGGCATCTTCGTCCACCATCGCAGCGTCCCCGAGACGCTGGCAGAGCTTCGCGAGATCTACCCGCTCATCGACGCCTGATGCGCGTCACGCCTCCTCGGCCTGCCAGCGGGTGGAGAGCAAGGCGCCGATCCCGGCCGCGGCGAGCCCGGCCAGCGCCAGCGTCGCCAGCGGATGGCGGGCCGCCTTGCTGTAGGCGCTGGGCCGGATCATGCTGCCCTGATGGTCGCCGCGCACCTGCGCTTCCGACTGGCCGTGGTGGAGGTTGTCGGTCGGCGTCGCCCGTTCCGGCCCGAACTGGCTGTTGATCAGGAATTTTTCGCTGATCCAGTCCATCACCCGAGGCGCGCGGTGCGACATATGGCTGAGCGTGCTCGCCGCGCTGCCGATGAAGGCGTCGCGCATCGGCCGCTCGGCGGCCCGCAGGATGGTCGCCGCGACCTCCTCAGGCGCATAGATGGGCGGCGGGAACTTGGCCTCCTGGTCCGAATAATTCTTCACATGCTGCGGCATCGGGGTGCCGATCGAGGCGGGCTTGATCAGCGTCACTGACACCGGGGCATTCTCCGCCTCGAGCTCCATGCGAAGCGCGTCGGTAAAGCCTTTCACCGCATGCTTGCTGGCCGAATAGATGCCCTGCACCGGGAAGGCGCGATCGGAGGTGACGCTGCCGATATTGATCAGCGCGCCGCCATGCACCTTGAGATGCTGGAGCGCCACTTCGGAGCCGTAGACCACGCCCCAGAAATTGGTGTCGAACAGCCTCCGCATGTCGGCGTCGCTGACCTGCTCGATCGTGCCCCAGATCCCGACGCCGGCATTGTTGATCCAGGTATCGAAGCCGCCGAACCGGTCGAGCGCATGCGCCGCGAGGGCTTCCAGTTCGTCGCGGCTGCCCACATCGGCGGTGACGAAGCTGGCCTTGCCGCGCCCGGCCTGATTGATCGTGTCGACGGCCTGGGCAAGCGCGTCGCGGCTGCGCGCGCTCAGCACCACATTGGCGCCCTGCTCGGCCGCCATCCTGGCGGTGGCGAGACCGATGCCGCTCGACGCGCCGGTGATGACGATGGTCTGCTCGGAAAGCGGCTTCAGCTTGCGCGCCATGGGACAATCTCCTTGTGGGGGCTTTGCGAGCAAACGCACGAGACTCGCCAGCGTTCGACGGAAGGCCGCGATTGCCGCACATCGCGCCGTAACGGCTTGAGGACAGGCCGCGCCCGCGATACGCCGCCCTGCTCGGCAGACAGGGAATCCGCATGAACCACATCGCCAAAATCCTGCTCCTCGGCTCGGGCGAACTCGGCCGCGAATTTACGATCTCGGCCAAGAGGCTGGGCTGCTACGTGATCGCCTGCGACAGCTATGCGGGGGCGCCGGCGATGCAGATGGCGGACGAGGCCGAAATCTTCTCGATGCTCGACGGCGAGCGGCTGCGCGCGGCGATCACCAGGCACAAGCCCGACTTCGTCGTGCCCGAGGTCGAGGCAATCCGCACCGAGGTGCTGGCCGAGATGGAGGCCGAAGGGACGACGGTCGTTCCTTCGGCGCGCGCGACCCAAATGACCATGAACCGCGACGCGATCCGCGAGCTGGCCGCGGGTCCGCTGGGCCTGCGCACTTCGCGCTTCCGCTTCGCCGAGAGCCTCGACGAGGTCCGCGCCGGCGCCGAACACACCGGCTTTCCCTGCGTGATCAAGCCGGTCATGTCCTCATCCGGCAAGGGCCAGAAGACGGTCGCCGACGAAGCCGGCCTCGAGGAGGCCTGGAATTATGCGGTCGCCAACATGCGCGGCGACCGGGCGCGCGTGATCGTCGAGGAATTCGTACGCTTCGATTATGAGATCACCCTGCTGACGGTGCGGACGCGCGAGGGCGTGCTCTTCTGCCCGCCGATCGGCCACCGCCAGGAGCGCGGCGATTATATGGAGAGTTGGCAGCCCGCCGCGATGTCGGCGAAGGCTTTGGCCGATGCGCAGGATATGGCGCGCAAGGTGGTCGACGATCTCGGCGGCTACGGCATTTTCGGCGTCGAATTCTTCGTCGCCGGCGAGGAGGTGATCTTCTCCGAGCTCTCGCCGCGTCCGCACGACACCGGCATGGTGACATTGGTCTCCCAGAACCTGACCGAGTTCGATCTCCATGCCCGCGCCATCCTCGGCCTGCCGATTCCGGAAATCCGTCTGCGCCACCCGGCCGGGGCGTCGGCCGTGATCCTCGCCGACCGCGACGCCGAAAACTTCCGCTATTCCGGCCTCGCCGACGCGCTCGCCTTGGGCGGGAACGGCCAGGAGGTCGATCTGCGCATCTTCGCCAAGCCGGTCACGCGGCCCAATCGGCGCATGGGCGTCGCGCTCGCCTCGGGCGCGACGAGCGACGAAGCGCGCCAGTTGGCCGAGGCTGCGGCCGCCAAGGTCCGGATCGACTATCGCGACTGATTGCGCCCCGCGCGGACGGCGCTAAGCTCTCCCAGACAAAGGACGGGGGGGAATGAGGATGCTGCGCAAGTTCCTGGGCGCGCTGGTCGGCGCATCGGTGGCGTTCGCGCCGGTCGCGGCGGCGGCGGCCGATTATGACACGATCATTCGCGGCGGCCTGATCTACGACGGCCAGGGCGGCGCCCCTTATGCGGGCGACGTCGGCATCAGGGGCGACCGCATCGCAGCGCTCGGCGACCTTTCCGGGGCCAGCTCCGACCACGAGGTGAAAGCGGGCGGGCTCGCCGTCGCGCCCGGCTTCATCAACATGCTGAGCTGGGCCAACGAGTCGCTGCTCGAGGACGGCCGCTCGATGAGCGACATCACCCAGGGCGTGACTCTCGAAGTGTTCGGCGAAGGCTGGTCGATGGGGCCGCTGACCGCGGCCATGCGCGCGGACCAGCTCAAGCAGCAGGGCGACTACAAGTTCGACATCCCGTGGACCACGCTCGGCGAATATATGGACCATGCCGAGAAGAAGGGCATTTCGACCAACATCGCCTCGTTCGTCGGTGCGACGACCGTCCGCATCCACGAGGTCGGCAGGGACAACAAGAAGGCCACGCCGGAGCAGCTGAAGCGCATGCAGGATCTGGTCCGACAGGCGATGCGCGAAGGGGCGATGGGAGTCGGCTCTTCTCTGATCTACGCGCCGGGCAATTTCGCCGACACCGACGAACTGGTCGCACTGACGGCAGCCGCACACGAATATGGCGGCGGTTACATCTCGCACCTGCGCAGCGAGGCGGCGCGCTACGAGCAGGCGGTCGACGAGATCCTCGCAATCGGCAAGCGCACCGGCGCGCCGGTCCAGATCTACCATATGAAGCCCGGCGGCCGCGAGAATTGGGCGAAGTCGGAGCCCGTGCTGCGCAAGCTCTGGGCGGCGCGCGCCGAAGGCGTCGACGTCACCGCCAACATCTATCCCTATGTCGCGGGCTCGACCGGTCTTTACGCGACCATGCCACTCTGGGTGCAGGAAGGTGGCCACGACGCCTGGGTGAAGCGCCTGAAGGACCCCGCGATCCGCGCCCGCGTCATCAAGGAAATGCGCGCGCCCGCGGTCGACTGGGAGAATCTGATGCACGATTCCGGCGGGCCGGAGAATGTGCTGCTGATCGCGTTCAAGAACGACAAGCTGAAGCCGCTCACCGGCAAGACCCTGGCCGAGGTCGCTAAGATGCGCGGCACCAGCCCGGAGGACACGATCATCGACCTCGTCATCGAAGACGACAGCCGCGTCGGCGCTGCCTACTTCCTGATGGACGAGGCCAATATCCGGCGGAACATCGTCTGGCCGTGGACGATGGTCGGATCGGATTCGGGCAGCGTCGCGGCCGAGGGCAATTTCCTGAAAAGCAACCCGCACCCGCGCGCCTACGGCGCCTTCGCGCGCTTCCTTGGCAAATATGTCCGCGACGAGAAAGTCATCCCAATGGAGGAAGGCATACGCCGCCTCACCTCCCTGCCCGCGGCTCAGTTGAAGCTGCGCGGGCGCGGGCGGCTGGCACCGGGCTATTTCGCCGATGTCGTGGTGTTCGATCCGGCGACCATCGCCGACAAGGCGACGTTCGATAAGCCGCACCAGTACAGCGTCGGCGTCCGCCACGTGCTGGTCAACGGCACCCAGGTGCTGAAGGACGGCGCCCATACCGGCGCCAAGCCCGGCCGCGTCGTCCGCGGCCCCGGCTGGACCGGCTGGGGGAAGAAGTAACGCGCAATCCGTTCGCGCTGAGCCTGTCGAAGCATCCTTTCCCTTCGGCGACGAAGGACGAAGGAGAGACCTTCGACAGGCTCAGGGCGAACGGTCGTGCGGTCGCTTAGATGAGTCCTGCGAGTGGGCTCGACGGGTCGGCGTAGCGGCGCTTGCCCATGCGGCCGGCGCGGTAGGCGAGGCGCCCGGCCTCGACCGCGGCCTTCATCGCCCGCGCCATCAGGATCGGGTCCTTCGCTTCGGCGATCGCGGTGTTCATCAGCACGCCGTCGCAACCCAGCTCCATCGCCACGGCGGCGTCCGACGCGGTGCCGACGCCGGCATCGACCAGCACCGGGACGCTGGCATTCTCGACGATTAGGCGGATCATCACCTGGTTCTGAAGGCCGAGGCCGGAGCCGATCGGCGCACCGAGCGGCATGATCGCGACCGCGCCGGCATCTTCCAGTTTCTTCGCGGCGATAGGATCGTCCGCGCAATAGACCATCGGCTCGAAGCCTTCCTTGGCGAGAATCTCGGTCGCGCGCAGGGTCTCAATCATGTCCGGGTACAGCGTCTTGGCCTCGCCCAGCACTTCGAGCTTAACCAGCGTCCAGCCGCCCGCCTCGCGCGCCAGCCGCAAAGTGCGGATCGCATCCTCGGCGGTAAAGCAGCCGGCGGTGTTGGGCAGGTAGACGGTCTTCTTCGGGTCGATGAAGTCGGTCAGCATCGGTGCCTTCGGGTCGGAAACATTGACCCGGCGCACCGCGACAGTGACGATCTCCGCGCCCGATGCTTCGACCGCGGCGGCGTTCTGCTCGAAACTCTTATATTTGCCGGTGCCGACGATCAGGCGCGACCGGAAGGTGCGGCCGGCGACGGTCCAGCTGTCGGTCTGCGCTTCGGGAAGGATCGTGGTCTCGAGGTTCAATGCATTCACTCCGTCTCGCGGCCCGGGCGCCGCTGCCGCGCATATAGCGATCCGGGCCGCGGCGTGAAACCGCTGCGGACAGAGAAACAATGGGATGGCGGTCGGCGGCGGGCCGCTTTATCGTCACGTCCAAACAAGGAGGATGCCATGCGTTTCACTGCTCTCGCCTGCGCCGCGGCATTGCTCGCCGCTTTGCCCGCGCAAGCCGCGCTCCCCGTCGGTGCCAAGGCGCCCGATTTCGCCACCAAGGGTGCGCTTGCCGGCAAGCCATTCAACCTGCGCCTCAAGGACCAGCTCAAGAAGGGGCCGCTCGTCCTTTATTTCTTCCCCGCCGCCTTCACCCAGGGCTGCACGCTGGAAGCGCATGAATTCTCCGAGGCCTATGACGATTTCGCCGCCGCCGGGGCGCGCGTCGTCGGCCTGTCCGCCGATCCCTATGACAAGCTCGCCAAATTCTCGGTCGAGGCGTGCCGCAACAAGTTCCCGGTGGCGACCGCCTCGCCGGAGGTGATCAAGGCCTATGACGTCGTGCTTCCGCAGAAGCCGACGCTCACCAACCGCACTTCCTATGTGATCGCGCCCGACGGCACCGTGATCTACGCGCACAGCGATCTGAGCTACAAGGACCACGTCAAGAACACGCTCGCCGCAGTCCAGAAGTGGAAGGCCTCGCGCCGGAAATAGACGCCCCGCAACGCCAGCTCCCCCGGCAACTTCCTGCTGACAGCGCCCGCTTTGCTGTTAAAGCCGCGTCCGAAACGAACGAGAGGACGATTATGGCGAGTGCGGGGAAGCCCTTCTGGAAGACGCTCTATTTCCAGGTGCTCATCGGCATCACGCTTGGCGTCCTCACCGGCTGGCTGTTCCCCGCCTTCGGATCGGCGCTGAAGCCGCTCGGCGACGGCTTCATCAAGCTGGTCAAGATGATCATCACGCCGGTCATCTTCCTGACCGTCGTCACCGGTATCGCAGGCATGGCGGATCTGAAGGCGTTCGGCCGCGTCGGCGCCAAGGCGATGGCCTATTTCCTGACCTTCTCGACGCTGGCGTTGATCGTCGGCCTTGTCGTCGGCAACGTCATCAGCCCCGGCACGGGGCTCAACATCGATCCCTCGACGCTCGATCAGGGCGCGGTCTCGAATTACGTCAGCGCCGCCAAGGAGCGCACCGTCACCGACTTCGTGCTCCACATCATTCCCGACACCGCGATCAGCGCCTTCACCTCGGGCGAGATATTGCAGGTCCTGTTCGTCGCTATCCTGTTCGGGATCGCGCTGGCGCTGATCGGCGAGCGGGGCGAGAAATTCCTCGGCAGCCTGCGGACCTTGACCGCGATTGTGTTCCGCATGGTCCATATCCTGATGTACGCCGCGCCGATCGGCGCGTTCGGCGCGATGGCCTTCACGATCGGCGAATATGGCATCGGCACGCTCGCCAATCTGGCCGGGCTGATCGCGACCTTCTACCTCACGTCCCTGCTGTTCGTCGTGGTCGTGCTCGGGCTGGTCGCTCGCGCGGCGGGCTTCTCGCTGCTCGGCCTCGTCCGCTACATCAAGGACGAGCTTCTGCTCGTGCTCGGCACCTCCTCGTCGGAAAGCGCGATGCCGCTTTTGATGGAAAAGCTCGAGCGCGCGGGCTGCCCGAAGCCCATCGTCGGGCTGGTCGTGCCGACCGGCTATTCGTTCAACCTCGACGGCACCAACATCTACATGTCGTTGGCCGCCCTGTTCATCGCCCAGGCGACCAACACGCCGCTGACCTTCGCCGACCAGGCGCTGCTGATGGCCGTGGCGATCCTCTCGTCCAAGGGCGCCGCCGGCGTGACCGGATCCGGCTTCATCGTCCTCGCCGCGACCCTGTCGGTGGTGCCGGCCGTGCCGGTCGCGGGCATGGCGCTGATCCTGGGCGTCGACCGCTTCATGAGCGAATGCCGCGCGCTGACCAACTTCACCGGCAATGCGGTCGCGACCATCGTCGTCGCCCGCTGGGAAGGCGCGCTCGACATGCGCCGGCTCAAGGCCGCCTTCGCCGGCAAGGGCGGCGACTTTACCGAAACTGAGAGCGACGCCCTCCAGATCGAGGGACGCAGCGACGTCCCCGTCTAGGCGTCTTCGCGGATGTCGGCGCCAAGCGAGTCGATCGCAGCGCGCAGCACCGTCTCGCCGACCACGTTGAGCAGGACGAGGCCCAGCAGGTAGGACCGCACGGGCCCGGCGATCGACGAGGTGGCGAGCGCGGTCACCTGCTGGCCGATCGCCGACTGCTCTTCCTGCGACACGTTCTGCATGAGTGCGAAGCAGTAAGACGGCAGCGCCAGGTGGGCCTTGTCGAAATCGATGCCGGCCATGATGCGCGTGACGGCGACGGCCCGCGGCGCCGCGCGGCCGCGGTCGACGGCGCGGTCGGTGACGTCGAGCAGCACCTGGAGCACGAGCCCGGGACCCAGCGGCACGTCCTTGTCGCCGATCTTGAAGGTGAAGAAGGAGCTGCGGAAGAAGGCCATCGCGCCGAGACCGCCGGTCAGCACCAGCATCGCCCGCAGCTTCACCGCATCGCGCGTCGGATCGAGCCCGAAATCGACCTTGAACACGTTGAGCAGAAGCAGCGCCAGCAAGGCGGCGGCAGTGTTGATGAGAATGTAGATGATCGCCGAAACATTGACGATCGCGCGCCGCGGTTCGTCGCGGTAACGGGCGAGGAGTTCGCAGAGCCCAATCAGCGCCCCCAGCGCCGCCACCGCAAAATAATCGAATGCGATCGAACCCATAGCCTGCCCCCTCCGGCCGCGCCCGGCCCCGCGGCCTATGCCGCTACGCGCCTCCCCAGGTCGGTGAGACGCACACATTCGTCGCCCTCGGCGGTGCTGAGCGTGACCAGATCGGCCTTGGCGAGCTGCTGCAGCGCGGTGACCGCAAGACTGGGCGGAAGCGCGAGCGCGACGATCAGCTCGCGCACCGAGCTCGGCGTGTCGTGCGACGCGAGGAAGCTCAGGATTTTCTTCTCGACATCAGCCGGCAATCCCATCTGGGGAGCGCCGCGGGTCGGGGCCGCATCACCCTGGGCGGCGTTGAGGAACGAGCCGAAATAGTCCCTACCGGTGGCCGAGCTCATGATCCGTCCTTTGCTGCCAGGAGGATAAGCCGCGCTGCACCTGCTGGCAATCACCCGGTCAGCGCGGCCGCGCCACTACCGCGCCGGCCGGGCCGACCATCGCGGGGTCGCCGCGCGAATAGGTGCCGATCAGCAGACCCGCCGCCAGCACCCGTCCGGACATCGCCCGCACCAAAGCGGACCGGCTCGGCGTGTCGCCGGCGTCGGGCCCGGCGGCGAGCGCGAACAATTGGAAGGCGTAGCGATGCTCGCCATGGCCGGTCGGCGGATCGGGCGGCAGCCAGCCCTCGCGGAAATAGGAGTTGCGGCCGACGTCGCGGCCGTCGGCGGCGCCCTCACCATCGGCGGCGATCGCGCCCTCCGCCAGCCGATGCTCGTCGGGCGGGATGTCCCAGACGATGGCATGGACTAGCGGCTGGGGCGTCGGCGCGTCCGGATCCTCGACGATCAGGGCGAGGCTCTCCGTTCCTTCGGGCACGGCGCTCCATACCAAAGGCGGGGATACGCCCTCCCCGTCCGCGGTGAAGCGCGGCGGCAGCCGGCCGCCATGGCCGAAAGCCGGACTCGAAAGATCGAGCGTTCCATAAGCGTCGCCGAGTTCGGCCGAGGCGATGACCAGCTTGTCGGCACCGGCGCGCAGCCCGTGCAGCGCGCGGCCCAACCATGAGGGCACATGTTCGAGCATCAGCCTCCCTTTCCGCTCCGGCCTCAACCCCCAAACGGTTCTATGGGTCCGGCCGGGGGCGTCGACCTGAGCTGGTCGCAACCTTGGCACGGTTCGGCGCGAAGCACCAAACCCGCGCGGGTCTCCACGCGCTTTGACGCATGGCGCTGGGGCGTGAGGAGTGAGGACCATGACAAAGACCTTCTTCGCGCTTGCCACGGTCTCGGCGATCGCATTCGCGACGCCCGCGGCAGCGCAATATGAGAGTGCCAATGCCAATATGCGGGCGCGCGTCGACCAGCTGCAGGGCCAGCTTCAGGCCGGCGTCCAAGCGGGAACGATCACCCGCGCCGAAGCCCGCGGCCTGCGCGAGCAGATCCGCCAGCTGCGCGCGCTCGAGATCCAATATAGCGCGAACGGACTGACCCGCAGCGAGCGACAGGACCTGCAGGGCCGCGTCCAGGCGCTGCGCCGCGATCTGCGCACCGCCGAAGCCAGCAACAACGGCCAGCGATACGGCCAGTCGGAATGGATGGACCGCAATCGCGACGGCTATGACGACCGCGACACCAATCGCAACGGGCGCATCGACGACGAGGGCTATGGCCAGCGTTACGGCCAGTCCGACTGGATGGACCGCGACCGCGACGGCTATGACGACCGCGATCGCGATCGCGACGGGCGCTGGGACGACGATGTCCGCGGCGGCAGCCAATATGGCAGCGCCGACTGGATCGACCGCGACCGCGACGGTTATGACGACCGCGATCGCGACCGCGATGGGCGCTGGGACGACGACCAGGGCTATTATGGCCAGGGCGGCCCTTATGAGGATGTCGACGAAGCCTGCCAGCCCCGCAGCGGCGTCGGCGGCGTGATCGACACGGTGCTCGGCCGCGAATGCCTGCGCGTCGGCGCGCGCGCGCCGAGCAACTTGAGCGCGGTGCCATATGCCTATCGCAACCAGTTCCGCGACGGCAGCGGCTATTATTACCGTTCCGACGGGGATCGCGTCTATCAGATCGACGCTCGCACCCGGACGGTGACGCGCATCTACGACATCGACTGACGGTCAGCGACGGCCGATCAGGAGGGCGTTCCGGTCATCCGGAGCGCCCTTTTTCGTGCCGGCCCCGAATTGGGGTATGCAGTTAGCGGGCCGCGGCCCCTGTGCGTTCCCACTAAGACGAGGAGAGCGCGTATGAACAGGCTAGGCCTGTGCGCCATGTTGGCGATGGCGGGATCGGCCGCCGCCGCCGCCCCCGATTTTCTATTCTCGCCGGTGCCGCGCTGGAGCGAGCCGCCCGAGACCGAGGAGGTCTGCGCCGCGATCGAGAAGGAATGCCCCGCTCTGTGGGCGACGGAGAGCATCGAGGCCGAATTCGGCTATGAGGAATTATACGATCCCAAGGGCATGCTGGCGGGCGTGCGGATGACCCGCTCGACCGGCTGCAAGCCGCTCGACGAGAGTCTGCTGCTCGGCCAGCGCCGCTTCCGTCTGGCCTTCCACGCCGACGACAAGCCCGACCTTGAGGACATCCATGCCGAACTCGGCCCCGGCGTGAACCCGGACCAAGTCCGCATCGTCAAGGCGTCGCAGACCGGCGTGAGCATGGGCTGCCGCTAGTGCGTGCCGCGCCCTTGTCAGCAACGGAAGCAGCGCATTACACCCGAAGCCAGGGAGACGAGGATGCGCAGAACCGCCGCTGCTTTCGCCTTGGGGGTCGCCCTTGCGGGCTGCTCGGCCGCCCCTGATCCGCGAGGCGTGGAGCGCGACGAGGTCCTGCTCCAGGTCGTGGCCACCGGACGGACCGACATGCGCCCCGACGAGGCGCGCTTCACCGCCGGCGTCCAGACCAACGCGCCCACCGCGGCCGCTGCCAGCGCCGGCAACAACGCGGGAATGAACAAGGTGACCGCGGCGCTCGAGCGGCTCGGCGTCAAAGCCGACGATATCCAGACGCGCCAGATCAGCCTGCAGCGCATTGACTACGGCCCGGAGCGCGGCAGCTTCCGCGCCGACAACATGATCGAGGTGCGCGTCCGCGACCTCAGCCGCGCCGGCGCGGCGATCGCCGCCGCCACCCAGGCCGGCGCCAACATCGTGTCAGGGCCGAACCTGACCGTGTCCGATCCCGAGGCGGCGAGCCGCTCCGCTTATGCCGTCGCCTACAAGGCGGCGCGGGCGCGGGCCGAGACCTATGCCAAGGCGGCCGGGCTGCGCGTCGCGCGCGTGCTGGCGATCCGCGACACGGGCGAGGCCGGCGGACCGATCCCCTATGGCGGCGGCATGGCCGTGGACGCGGTGGCCCAGACGGCGGCGCCGCCGCCTCCGCCGGTGCGGGCGGGCCTCACCACCAGCGAAGTACGGGTGCGCGCCGATTTCGCACTGGCCGAGCAGGCTCGTTTCGGCGGGTGAACAAAGGCTGTCGAACCGGTTCAGCAACGCCACACGCGGCGAAGCGCTATCTGCGTCTCAAGCGAACCCCGCTTGAGGAGACCAGAGATGAAAAAGACCCTGATGACGATCGCCGCTTTGTCCGCGCTGGCCAGCGCCGCGCCCGGCATGGCCCAGAATCGCGGCAGCAACCTCGACAACCGCATCGACAACCTGCAGTCGCAGCTGCAGCACGGCGTACAGCGCGGGACGATCACCCGCAACGAGGCCCAGCCGCTGCGCGAACGCCTCCGCCAGCTCGAGCGGCTCGAGCGCCAGTATAGCCGCGGCGGCTTCAGCCGCAGCGAGCAGCAGGACCTGCAGCGCCGCATCCAGGCCTTGCGCCAGCAGATCCAATATGCCGAGCGCAACGGGCGCCACGACCGTCGCGACCATCGCGACCACCGGGATGGCCGCGGCGGACGCTAAGCCGAGGACTGACGGACACCAGGAACGCCCCGGCTCGAGCCGGGGCGTTTCGCGTTGCAGCTTGGCCGCAGGATGTGCGGTCCTCGTCGCGTGAGGATCGACCTCGTGCTGGCCGGCGCGGCAGCCAGGGCCCTTCCAAAAGGGGAGGGATGAGTGAGAATCGTCATTCTGGCCGGGACGATCCTGGCCGCGGCCACCGCCGCCGGCGCCGGCGCCGCGGTGCCGAAGCCGCAATGGGTGCGGGTCGGCAGCCATCAAGGGCAAGCGGTCGAAGTCGACAGAGCGTCGATCCGAACCGCCGGCGGCATCACGCGTGGCTGGTGGCGCGTCACCCTGGCCGAGCCGCGGGCCGACGGCGCGGTAAGGGAAAAACAACTCGAAGCGGTCGACTGCGGCGAAAGGCTGTCGACGTCGCTGGCGCTGGTCACGCTCGACGCCGACGGCGGGGTGTTGAACGACGTGCGTGAGCCCGAGAGCGCCGCTTTAGCCCGCTTGGCCCCCGCCACGCCGGACACGACCGGCGCTACAGTCGCCGACGCGATCTGCCGCCTGCGCCCAAAACCGAAGCGGCGCTAGAAGGCGAACGACGACAGGATGATGAAACCCGCCTGGGAGCGCTTGGCGAAGCGTATCTCGGTCTCGCCGGGCGGCAGCGGTTGATTGGCGACGACGCCGTCGCCGAGCGTTTGGACTCCGAGATCGTAGAAGACGCCCAAGCCCAGGTTGAAGCTCGATCCGTCGGTATCCGCACTCTGGCCGGCCAGCTCGCCGCCGCGGCTCTTGTCGTCCGTGCGGACTCGCTTCAGGCCGATCATGAGCCCGCCCCCTACGCCCTGTACGATCGCCTCGGGCCCGCCCTGCAGGGCAATGAAGGGGCCGATCCCCCAATCGTTGGGCTGGAGCCTGAAGAAAACGGCTTCGGGCAGAAAAAAATAGTGCGATTCAAGCAGCAGGCGCGCGCGGACGTTGTCCGTCTCCGTCACCCGGACGATGCCGTTGGCAACCGTCGCCGCCTTGATCCGGTCATGCGTTCCGAGATCATAAGTGAAGCCGATGCCGGCCCCGAACTTGATGCCGCCCAGCGACTGGTCGCCGCCCTTTCCCTTGACGGGGTTGCCGCCAGCAAGGATTTGCTCTGATTTCTTGCCGTCGCTCGGCTTGAGCTGCGGCGGTTGCAGTTCCGTCGCAGGCAGAGCGACGGCGGCACGCAACCGCGCCTCTTCTTGCCGAAGCTCCGCCAGTCGCCGCAGGTCGGCCACCTCGCGCTCTTTCCGCCCGATCTCGGCGGCGATCCATTCGGCGGAAGCGGTGGATTGGGCCTGCGCGCCCTGTCCTATCGCCGCCGCCACTCCCGCGCCCACCAGCAGTTTCGCCACATGCCGCATGGCCCCGTCCTCGCGTCGGTTTGCCGGCTCTTTCTACGGCAAAGGACAGGCCTCCGGTGGAGCGATGGTTCGGTTTCGGAGCGATCAGCGCTCTCTAAAGGGTGATCGTGTCGGAAACGGACCTAGCGGCTCGTTTGCCAGAAACAGCTAGCGGCTCGCGCCGTCGAACGGGACGATCGTCAGGGCCTCCAGATCGACATCGTCGGCGCAGCGCAGGTTGATCTCGACCATCGGCTGGCCGCCCGGTCCCTCGCCCTCGGCGAACGGCGCGCAGCCGCAGCTCTTGCAGAACTGGTGGCGAATCGCGTGCTGGTTGAACGTGTAGACCTGGATGTCGTCGCGCGATCCGTGGAGCGTGAATTTGTCGGGCGTCGAGAAATGATGGACATAGCCCTTGCGCCGGCAGATCGAGCAATTGCAGGCCATCGCCTGCGCCGGCACCTCCTCGTCGAGCGTGTAGGCGACCTTGCCGCAATGGCAGCTTCCGTGAATCGGCATGTCATGCTCCCCGGAAATGAGACACGATCCTGTGCCTCATCCCGGGGGGCGCGGACAAGCGCGGCCTAGGCGTTGGGGCAGATACGGCGGTGCAGGAAATCGCCGGCGACGATGACCCCCTTGATACCGTAGCGGACGATGCCGCCGACCTGGTCTGCGATGAAGAGCAGCACCTTGCGGATCTCATCCCAATGTTCGCAGAAGAAATTGCGGGCGTCCTCGGTGGCGGCCGCACTCATCTCGCCGCGGGCGGCCGCGCTGTCGTCGGACATCATCGCCTCCCCGACGGCGCGGGTCAGCTCGGCACGGTCGCTTTCGCTCAGTTGCGGTTGGAGCATGTCAGTCTCCCTGGGTTGGAGGCGCGGCATCCGGGATCGGGCGGCGGGCCTCGAGAGCCGGAGATTAGCACCAGCCTCCGGCCGCGAGCGCGGCAGACGGCGCCGATGTGGAGGCAAAGCGGGAAAGACCGCTCGCATTCGGCGCAAATGAAGGCGCGGAGCGCCGACACCGCAAGCGCCGGTTGACAGGAAGCACGCGCGTCCGGACAGCGGCCGCGGGACAGGGAGGATCTATGGACGGGGTTTCACTCCCGCCGGCATGGCAGGAGCGGCTTGGCGGCGAACTGACGAGGCCCGAAATGGTCGCGCTGGGCCGCTTCCTCGCCGCCGAGAAGGCGGCCGGCAAGGCGGTCTTTCCCGATGACGGGGCATGGTTTCGCGCGCTCGAGCTGACACCGCCCGACGACGTGCGCGTCGTTATCCTGGGGCAGGACCCCTATCACGGCCTCGGCCAGGCCCACGGCCTGTGCTTCTCGGTCCGGCCGGGCGTGAAGATTCCGCCGAGCCTCGCCAACATCTACAAGGAGCTGCAGAGCGACCTCGGCATCGCACCGGCGCGCCACGGCTTCCTCGAACATTGGGCGCGGCAGGGCGTGCTGCTGCTCAACAGCGTCCTCACGGTCGAGATGGGCCGCGCCGCCGCGCATCAGGGCCGCGGCTGGGAGGCCTTCACCGACGCCGTGATTGCCGCCGTCAACGCCCAGGCCGAGCCGGTCGTGTTCCTGCTGTGGGGCGCCTATGCCCAGAAGAAAGCGGCCTTCGTCGACAGCCTCGACAAGGGCGGGCGGCACCTGGTGCTGAAGGCCCCCCACCCCTCCCCACTCTCGGCTTATGCCGGCTTCTTCGGCTGCCGCCATTTCTCCAAGGCGAACGCGTTCCTGGCCGAGCACGGACGCGGCACGATCGACTGGGCGCTGCCGGAAGCGGCCGCCTGAAGCGAGCCCACGACCGCAAGGCGCTTTCGCGCCAAGATCGCCTCCGATAAGCAGCTGAAGGGATATAGAGATCACTGCCGATTCGCATGTAAGCGAGCGGCTGTAGGACGAATTCCGTGGGGGGATAGGGCCATGCGACAAATATTGATGACCGCCACCATTGTCGCCGGACTGTGCGTGGCGGGCTGTACGCCGATCGTGAAGGAACTTCGTCACAGCGGCGGCTATCCCGGTTATGTGATGGACACGAGGTTCTTCGACGCCTCCCATTCCAAGCAGCTTCAGTTGATGCGGGCGACGATGATCGTGTCGATGGCGTCGCGGGTGGGATCCACCTATATTCGCGACGGCAAGGAGGCCGAGGCCTTCATCGATTACCTCCAGGCAACGACCGACGAGATCAACTATCTGGCCGGCAATCTCTATCCGATCGAAGGCAAGGTGCTTTGCACCGACCTCGAGACCACCGATTGCGACGCCCATTCCGCTTTGTTCGAGAGCGACCTGCCCCAGCTTGAGGCCCGCATCATGCGGCTGGTCGTCGCCGCCCTGCCGCAGCGCCAGGCCGCTTCGTTCCTAGACGCAGCCAAGCGCGGCGACCTGATGTCCGCGGCGTGGAAGGCACTGCGACTGGCTTCGGCAGCGGTCGACGGCGCTCATCGCGGCGCGGCCGTGCATCGCACCGGTCTCGAGCTGCGCGCGCTGCTTGTCCAGGATGGCGGCGGCACCTGCGCCAATGGCGATGCCGTCAGCAGCCCGGTGGCGACCGTGAACCAGGCCGCTTTGTGCATGAACCAGCCGCTCGACAGCCTCGCTGCGCGCCACGACACGAAGCTGCCGGCCGCGGTGCCGGCCACCGCCTTTCAGGCGCTGTTCGGCGTGGTGCAGACTTCGTGCGGGCTGCTGCCGATCACGTCCGACCTAGCCGAGGCCTCCGCCGAGGAAGAAGCCAAGGAGATCCAGGCGCGGAAGCGGGCCTGCGCTGGTCTTTCCTTCGAGCCGCGGCTGCGCTTCGGCGGCCTTAAAGGCTTTCCCAAGGAAGCCGAAGCGGCGGGCGACGCCGCCGACCGGACGGTTCGTTAGGCCTCCGCCGCTGGCCGTGGGCGCCGCACTCCGCTAGGGCGCGCACCATCACCAGACGGAGCGAGACGGGAATGACGGACGGCGGGGACGATTATGTCTATGACGAGGCGAGCGGCGAATGGATCAGCGCCGCCGATGCGGCCGCGCGCGCCGGCACGGCGGAGGCCGGCGTCGAAGTGCGCGACGCGGTCGGCAACCTGCTCCAGGACGGCGACCAGGTCACCCTGATCAAGGACCTCGTCGTCAAGGGCGCCGGCCAGACGCTGAAGCGCGGCACCTTGATCAAATCGATCCGCCTCACCGGCGATCCCCAGGAGATCGACTGCCGCTACGAGGGCATCAAGGGCCTGGTGCTGCGCGCGGAGTTCGTGCGCAAGCGCTAGGCCGCGATGCGCCGGCTAGGCGCGGTGCTCCATCAGCAGGCACGGCCCCCACGGAGTCTCGACGGGGCCGCCGGCGACGACGAAGCCGGCCTTGCGATAAGCGGCGATGGCGCGGGCATTGGCGGGGTGCGGATCGGTGCCGATCGCGGGCACGCCGGCGGCGCGCAGGCGCTCGACATGCAGGCGGACAAAGGCCGAGCCGTGGCCCCGGCCGAGCATCGCGGGATCGCCGATCGACTGGTCGATGCCGCGCGCGCCGGCCGGGAGATGCGCGAAATGATGCCCGGCCACGGCGTGCGGATCATAATCCTGGGCGTAGGCCAGCGGCCGCCCGTCCAGTTCGACGATCCAGGCGGCGGTGTCGGGCGCCGCCATCGCCTCCTCGAAGAAGCCGTCATCCTCTTCGGCCGGTCCCCACCATTCGACCCAGTGCGGCTGCGCCCGCCAGGCGCGCAGCAGCGGGATGTCGGCCGGCACCACGGGCCGGAAAGCGTAGCGCGGGGCAGCGGATCGCCTCATCGCGCTCGCCGGCCCGTCCACCGCCAAGGCCGGTCAGAAGTCGATCTGGACGGACGGAGCGCTGCGCCGCGCCGGCCCATGATAGACCGCCTCGATATTGTTGCCGTCGGGATCGAGCAGGAAGGCGGCGTAATAACCGGGATGATAGGGGCGCTCGCCGGGCGCGCCATTGTCGGTGCCGCCGGCTGCCAGGCCGGCCGCGTGAAAGGCGTCGACCATCGCGCGGTCTTTGGCCTGGAAGGCGAGATGGTGGCGGCCGGTGAGCCTGCCCAGCGCCTCCGGGCTGTCGGGCGATGAGACGAACAGTTCGTCATACCAGAAATGGGTCTCGGCGCCGCCGCCGAGCGGGATGCCGAGGACGTCCATGACCGCCTCGTAGAAGCGGCGGCTGGCGCGCAGATCCGCCACCACGAGCTGGATGTGATCGACCAACCGGCCGCGGTGCAATTGCATGGTTTCCATCCTCGTCTCCCGTCATGCGGCCCGCACGCAGCCGTGGCACGCGCGCCGATTTCGCGTAGAAAGGTCGCCCAGCGAGGGGGACCGATTGTGGCCAAGCACCGCATCTACACGACCAGTTTCGCGAGCGTCTATCCGCACTATGTGGCGAAGGCCGAGAAGAAGGGGCGAACCAGGGCGGAGGTCGACCAGATCATCGCATGGCTCACTGGCTATTCGGCCGAGGCGTTGCAGGCGGCGCTGGATGCCGGCACGGATTTCGAGAGCTTCTTCGCCCGGGCGCCGGCGCTGAACCCGGCGCGCGAGGCGATCACCGGCACGATCTGCGGCGTCCGCATTGAGGCGATCGAGGAGCCGCTGATGCGCGAGATCCGCTATCTGGACAAACTGATCGACGAGCTGGCCAAGGGCCGGCCGATGGAGAAGATCCTGCGCGCCGGCTGAACATGCGGGCGGGCGGAAGGTCACACTCGGGTCACACCAAGACGATCTGTGCAACGCCCGCAGCGGCTGGCTGGATGAGGCTGGCCGAGCTTGTCTCGGCCGCGGCGACTCGGGGCGCTGTTCCATCCCGCGAATAGAACATAAAGGGTACGATGTAGGACAGCCCTTTGTTCTTGGCCCTGCCGGGCCGCGTCAGCGCGGAGCGGCGGCGGGCGGCGTTTCCTCGAGTTCCTCGGGCAAATCGGTCCCGATTGCGCGCGCCAGCGCCAGGCCGGCGGCCGCGGCCTTTTGCGCCGATTCCAGCTTGCGGTTGGCGGAATAGAGGTCGCAAGCCTCGTCGGCGCGCGCGAACACGGCCTCCTGCCGCTGGCGGATTTCGAGCCGCTTGGCCTGCTTGGCCGCTTGCTCGGGCGTGTCGTTCGCGTCGCAATCGACATAGTCGCCGGTGTGGGTGCCGCAATTCATCGGCGCCTCCGCCATCGCGGCCAGCATCAGCACAGGATAGGCCTTGCGCACCTGCGCGCAGCCGCGATCGAGCTCCTTCAGCGCGTCGGCCGGCGCGGCGGCGAGCGCGAGCAGAGCGAGGAGCGAGACGGCTGCATTCATTGGCTTTTCCTCCAGGCGCCGAAGGTCTGCGAGAAGCAGCGCGTCGTCAACCGGGTGCTTGTGGAACAGCAAACGCACCCCCCTCAGTTGGCCGCGGTCGCCCGTACGAGGAGGAGTGTGGCGCCGTTGTCGCCGGCGCTCCAATTTCGAGTAGACCGGGCGACCGGTGGTGCGCGGAATTCGTGCGCAGGGGGGAGGCCGCCAGGGACGCTCTAACCGCTTACCCGCTCACCCGATGGTTCGGATGCCTTCTTTGGGCCATTCGCGATCGACGTCGACGCCCTGTTCGGCCCATTGTTCGCGGGTCCAGCATTTGACCAGCTCGATGAGCGTGCCGGTCAGCGCTTCGATCCGCATGCAATATTTGGTCTCGGCGGTTCCGGCCGGGGCTGTCGTCATCCGCGTCCGGCCCTCACTTGCGGCCGATAGTGGCGCGGCGGCGATCAGGCTCAGAGCCAGAATCCATTTCGTGGGCGCCATGTCGTTTCTCCCTGGTGGCAACGCTGGCATCCCCTTCTTAGCATTTCCTGCGACCGGGCGCGACTCTTCACCCCGCCGCCGGCGGGTAGATTGCCGCCCTTCTCCGTGAATTTCTCGGACATTTCGGCCATGCCGGCTTCGGCGTCGGCTTCTCCAGCATCCGTTCGGGCTGAGCCTGTCGAGGCCCCCTCCTTTGCTTGGATGGCGGTCGAGAAGGAATGTCCTTCGACAATGACCGGGGCCCCATCCCGCTGTCCGGGGACAGCGGAGCTCCATCATCAGGGCAAACGGCGGGAGCGGCCGCCCCTCCACCAGCCTTCGACCGGTCCTCCTCCCATTCCGGAGCGGATTTTCGGGTGGGGCGAGGAGGGCGCCGGCACTCCCAGCAGCCGCGCCCGATCAGCCGGGCACGAGGCTGATCTGGAGCTTGGTTCCCGTTGCCGCCGCCACCTTTTCCAGCGTGCGCGTGGAGGGGCGAGTGCGGCCGCTTTCGAGGCGGGCAACGGCACTCTGACTGGTGTTCATCCGCTCGGCCAGTTCAGCTTGGCTGAGGCCGGCGCGGGCCCGAGCCGCGATGATCTGCGAGGCGAGCGCGAACTCCTGGTCCAGGGCCTCATAGGCGGCCGCATAAGCCGGGTCCTGCCGCCACTTGGCGAAGGCCTCGCGGGCGGGAATGGTGTCGCGGCTCATTTCAACTCCTTCGCCCTCTCGAGGGCCAGCTTGATCTCGCGCCGGGGAGTCTTCCGCGCCTTCTTTTCGAAGATGCGCAGCACCACAACGCGGCGGCCGGTAGCTGTGACGTATAGCGAGCGGGCGATCCCGTCCCGGCCCTTCATCCGCATCTCCCAAAGCTTGCCTTCGAGATGCTTCACATAAGGCTCGCCGACATGCTCCAGCCCGTGCGACCGGATGAGTTCACTGATCCGCTCGAAACGGGCCCTGAGGTCGACGGCAAGCGCCTCGACCTCAGCCAGAGCGGCGGCGTTCAGGAACTCGACCTGCCACGTCACAGGCCTTATATATCAAAAAAGAGATATATTTTCAAGCCGCGCGCTTACTCGGCCGCGGGAAGGTAGATCTCACCGCCTTTCTCGCGGAATTTCTCGGACATTTCTGCCATGCCGGCTTCGGCGGCGGCGGGGTCGGTGCCGGCCCCTCCACCACCCTTCGGGTGGTCCCCCTCCCCTGCGAAGGCAGGGGAAGATTTTTCGGCTGCGAGGAAGGCGTCGGCGCTTTGAGCCGCCCGCTCAATCGAGCGCGTGGGCGGCGGGGGCGAGGGTTGCGAAGCCGTTGGCGAGGGTGCGGTTTTCGTGGGCGACGATCTGGGCGCCGGTGAGGTCCGGGGTGTCGAAGCAGGTGTGGCCGTCCTCGATCAGGGTGACCTCATAGCCGCGTTCGAAGGCCGAGCGCACCGCGGTATCGACACAGAATTGGGACATCATGCCGCCGACGACCAGATGCCGGATATTCTGCGCCCGAAGCCGCTCCTCTAGGTCGGTATCGTGGAAGGCGCCGCACTGGCGCTTCACGATCACCGTTTCGTGGACAAGCGGCGCCAGTTCGGGGCGGAAAGGGAAACCGGGTCCGTCCTCGGCAAGGGGATGGCCCGGCTCGGTCCCATTGTGCTGGACGAAGATGACGGGGAGCCCGTCTGTCCGGGCGCGGGCGAGGAGCGCAGCCAGACGGGCCACCACGCCCTCGCCGTCATGAGGCTCCATCCCGGGAACGGAGAACATCCCCTGCTGGACGTCGATGATCAGGAGCGCTTTCATGGCAGCCTTCGTATCCCCGGGGGCCCGTGAGGTTCCTTCCGTCCGTACCACCTTTGCTACCCCTGATCGATCCGGCCGTGCCTCCGCCAGCGGCTCCTACTCGGCCGCCGGCAAATAGATTTCGCCGCCTTTCTCGCGGAATTTCTCGCTCATTTCGGCCATGCCGGCTTCGGCGTCGCTCATCTCCGTTCGGGCTGAGCTCGTCGAAGCCCCTTCCTTTCCTTCGATGCCGGGCGAGAAGGAATGCCCTTCGACGGGCTCAGGGCGAACGGCGGGAGTGGCCGCCAGGAAGGTGTCGGCGCTCGCATTCTGCTTTGCTGCGAAGTCGCGCACCTCTTGCGTGATCTTCATGCTGCAGAATTTCGGGCCGCACATCGAGCAGAAGTGGGCGGTCTTGGCGCCTTCGGCCGGCAAGGTCTGGTCGTGATATTGCTCGGCGGTGTCGGGGTCCAAACTCAGGTTGAACTGGTCGCGCCAGCGGAATTCGAAGCGGGCGCGGGACAAGGCGTCGTCGCGCATCTTGGCGGCGGGGTGGCCCTTGGCGAGGTCGGCGGCGTGGGCGGCGAGCTTGTAGGTGACGACACCGACCTTGACGTCGTCGCGGTCGGGGAGGCCGAGATGCTCCTTGGGGGTGACGTAGCAGAGCATCGCGGTGCCGAACCAGCCGATCATCGCGGCGCCGATCGCGCTGGTGATGTGGTCGTAGCCCGGCGCGATGTCCGTCGTCAGCGGCCCAAGCGTGTAGAACGGCGCCTCGCCGCAGGCCTCCAATTGCTTGTCCATGTTGGCCTTGATCTTGTGCATCGGCACGTGGCCGGGGCCCTCGATCATGACCTGGACGTCGTGCTTCCAGGCGATCTGGGTGAGCTCGCCCAAGGTGGCGAGCTCGGCGAACTGGGCTTCATCGTTCGCGTCCGCAATCGAGCCTGGTCTCAGACCATCGCCGAGGCTGAAGGCGATGTCGTACGCCTTCATGATCTCGCAGATTTCCTCGAAGTTGGTGTAGAGGAAGCTCTCCTTGTGGTGGGCGAGGCACCATTTGGCCATGATCGAGCCGCCGCGGCTGACGATGCCGGTGACGCGCTTGGCGGTCATCGGGATGTAGGGCAGCCGCACGCCGGCGTGGATGGTGAAATAATCCACCCCCTGCTCGGCCTGCTCGATGAGCGTGTCGCGGAAAATGTCCCAGGTCAGGTCCTCGGCGATGCCGCCGACCTTTTCGAGCGCCTGGTAGATCGGGACGGTGCCGATCGGGACGGGCGAGTTGCGCAGGATCCATTCGCGCGTGTCGTGGATGTTGCGCCCCGTCGAGAGGTCCATGACCGTGTCGGCGCCCCAGCGGATCGCCCAGACCATCTTGTCGACTTCGGACGCAACGTCCGAGGCGACGGCGCTGTTGCCGATATTGGCGTTGATCTTGACCAGGAAGTTGCGGCCGATCGCCATCGGCTCGGATTCGGGGTGGTTGATGTTGTTGGGGATGATGGCGCGGCCGCGGGCGACCTCGTCGCGGACGAATTCGGGGGTGACGTAATCGGGGATGGCGGCGCCGAAATCCTGGCCGTCGCGAGCGGCGGCTTCGGCGAGCTGGGCGCGGCCGAGATTCTCGCGGATCGCGACATATTCCATCTCGGGCGTGATGATGCCGCGGCGGGCATAGTGCATTTGCGAGACGTTCATGCCGGGCTTGGCGCGCAGAACCTTGCGGCGGACGTTGGGGAAAGGCTGGACCCCGCCCGAGCGGTCGGGGCCGAGCTGGCCGTTATCCTCGGGCTTCACCTCGCGCTGGGCGACCTCCTCGACGTCGCCGCGGGCGCGGATCCAGTCGCGGCGGAGCTCGGGGAGGCCGGCCATGATGTCGATCGTGGCGGCGGGGTCGGTGTAAGGACCGGAGCAGTCGTAGACGCGGAGCGGCGGCTCGCCGGAGCTCGGCTCGAGGTCGATCTCGCGCATCGCGACGCGCAAAGATCCGACATGGATCTTGCGGCTGCCGCGGATCGGGCCGGTGGTCACTTTCAGTTCGGTGCGGGCAGGTACGTCGGCCATGGTCAATCTCCTCTCCATTGGAGGGAGACGGTCTTCGGGAAGGCCGCTTCCCTCCCTACGCCGGTGTCAACCGGATCAGGTTCAGCGGGTCGGGCGGCGCCATCCGCCCCTCTCAGCCAAGGCAGGCTCCCCGGGGATGCGCCGTCCTTAGGCTAAAGCGGGAGGGGAAGGAAGCCCTGCCGGCGTGCGGCGGTGGCTGGACGCGCGGCCCCCTGTCGGCTTATGGGATCCCATGCACAGGGAGACGGATTTGGCTTTCGACATCGTTGCGGCGGAGGCCTGAGGTCCCGATGGAGAATCCTGTCGCACAGCGCATCCGCGAACTGATCCTCGACGGCAGCCTCGCTCCCGGCACCCGCTTGGCCGAGGCGGCGATCGCCGAACGGCTCGGCGTGTCGCGCACCCCGGTCCGCAACGCCCTCCCCGCGCTCGCCATGGAAGGGCTGCTCGAGCCGGCCGGCCGGCGCGGCTGGGCGGTGAAGGCGTTCAGCGTCGCCGACAGCTTCCGCGCCACCGAGATGCGCTGCCTGCTCGAGGGCCATGCGGCGCGCGAAGTGGCGGCGCGCGGCGCCAAGCCGGAAGTCATCGCCGAGCTGCGTGCCGTCCTCGCCGAGGGCGACCGCATCTTCGCCAAGGGCCATGTCGTGCCCGAGGACGAGGCGACCTATGCACGGATGAACCGGCGCTTCCACGACATCATCGTCGAGGCCGCGGAGGATCCGTTGCTGACCGACCTCATCCACCGCGTCTATGCGGTGCCGTTCGTGGCGCCGAGCGGGCTCGCCTTCCACCGCGTGCCCTTCGCCGAAATCTTCCCGACCCTGGTCGCCGGCCACCACCAGCACCATGCGATCGTTGATGCAATCGAGGCCGGCCAGGCCGACCTCGCGGAGATGCTGATGCGCGGCCATTCCAAGCCGGCGCTGCGCAGCCTCGGGCTGGACAAACTGCCCGGCGAGGAGCCGGTGGGCCCGCCCGTCTCGCTGTGACCCGCTTCGACGTCCTGATCGTCGGCGCCGGCCATGGCGGCGCACAGGCCGCGATCGCGCTCCGGCAGAGGAAGTTCGAAGGCTCGATCGCCATCGTCGGCGACGAACCCGAACTGCCCTATGAAAGGCCGCCGCTCTCCAAGGAATATCTGGCCGGCGAGAAGCCGTTCGAGCGGATGCTGATCCGGCCGGCGGCCTTCTGGGACGAGCGCGCCGTGACGATGCTGCTCGGGCGCGCGGTGACGGCGGTCGATGCGGCGGCGCACAGGGTGACGCTGAGCGACGGCGAGAGCATCGACTATGGCAGCCTGATCTGGGCGACCGGGGGGCGGCCGCGCGCCCTCGCCTGCCCCGGCGCCGACGGCGCATTGGTCCATTCGGTGCGCGCCAAGGCCGACATCGACCGGATGCTGGCGCGGCTCGACCGGGTCGAGCGGGTAGCGGTGATCGGCGGCGGCTATATCGGGCTCGAGGCGGCGGCGGTGCTGACCAAGCTCGGCCGCAAGGTCGTGCTGCTGGAAGCGCTCGACCGGGTGCTGGCGCGAGTCGCGGGCGCGGCGATCTCGCATTTCTACGAGGCCGAGCACCGCGCCTTCGGGGTGGACATCCGCACCGGCGTGGCAGTCGAATGCGTCGAGGAGGCAGGCGTGCGTCTCGCCGATGGCGGCCTGGTCCCGGCCGATCTCGTCATCGTCGGCATCGGCATCGTCCCGGCGGTCGAGCCTTTGCTGGCGGCGGGCGCGGACGGCGGCAACGGCGTCGCGGTCGACGCCTATTGCCGCACCAGCCTGCCCGACATCTTCGCGATCGGCGACTGCGCCGAGCATGCCAACGCCTTTGCGGACGGCGCGCGGCTGCGGCTGGAATCGGTGCAGAATGCCAACGACCAGGCCAATGTCGTCGCCGGCGTCATCAGCGGGACGGCCGAGCCCTATCATGCGGTGCCGTGGTTCTGGTCCAACCAATATGATCTGAAGCTGCAGACGGTCGGCCTGTCGCTCGGCCACGACGAAGCGGTGACGCGCGGCGACCCGGCCAGCCGCAGCTTCTCAGTCGTCTATCTGCGCGCGGGCCGGGTGATCGCGCTCGACTGCGTCAACATGGTCAAGGATTACGTCCAGGGCCGCAAGCTGGTGCTGGACGGCGCGCAGATCTCGCCCAAGCGGCTGGCGGATGCAGCGACGCCGCTCAAGGAGCTCGCCTAAGCCGCGAGCAAAGCTTCGATCTCGGCGGTGTAGCGGCCAACGTCGAGGCCCTGGGCGGCGACCCAGGCCGGGTTGTAATAGGTGTCCTGGTAGCGTTCGCCGGAATCGCACAACAGGGTGACGATCGAGCCGCGCTCGCCGCGGGCGCGCATCTCCTGCATGAGTTGCAGACAGCCCCAGAAATTGGTGCCGGTCGAGCCGCCGCAGCGCCGGCCGACGAGGCCGGAGACGAAATGCATCGCGGCGATGCTGGCGGCGTCGGGCACGCGGATCATGCGGTCGACGATGTCGGGCATGAACGATTCCTCCGGACGCGGCCGGCCGATGCCCTCGATGCGGGAGCCCTGCGCGGTCGCCAGCGCGGGATCGCGGCTCTCGTAATAGTCGGCGAAGACCGAATTCTCCGGATCGACGACGCAGAGCTGGGTGCCGTGCTGGCAATAGCGGATGAAGCGGCCGATCGTCGCCGAGGTGCCGCCGGTGCCGGCGCCGCACACCACCCAGGCCGGGACAGGATGCTCCTCGCGCGCCATCTGCTCGAAGATCGACTGGGCGATATTGTTGTTGCCGCGCCAGTCGGTGGCGCGCTCGGCATAAGTGAACTGGTCCATGAAATGGCCGCCGAGCTCGGTCGCGAGCCGGTGGCATTCGGCGATGACCCCGCAGGGATCGTCGACCAGCCGGCATTCGCCGCCGTAAAATTCGATCTGGCGCAGCTTCTCGGGCGAGGTGCCGGTCGGCATCACCGCGACGAAGGGCACGCCGATCAGCCGCGCGAAATAGGCCTCCGACACGGCGGTCGAGCCCGACGACGCCTCGATCACCGGCCGGCCCTCGTGCAGCCAGTTGTTGCACAGCGCATAGAGGAACAGCGAGCGCGCCAGGCGGTGCTTGAGGCTGCCGGTCGGATGGACCGATTCATCCTTCAGGTAGAGCGTGCAGCCGGCCGACCCCGGCAGATCGAGGCGGATGAGATGGGTGTCGGCGGAGCGGGTAACGTCGGCTTCGATCCTGCGGATGGCCTCGGCGGACCAGCGGCGATTTTCGGATGGCATTCGGGACTCGTTTTGTCGGTGGGACCGCGCGCGCGGCGAAGATCAGGCGAGGTTTTCGACGATGGTGACGTTGGCGATGCCGCCGCCCTCGCACATCGTCTGGAGGCCGTAGCGGCCGCCGCGCGCCTTCATCGCATGAACCAGGGTCGCCATCAATTTCGCGCCGCTCGCGCCGAGCGGATGGCCGAGCGCGATCGCCCCGCCATGGACGTTGAGCCGCTCGGGATCGGCGCCGGTCTGCTGCAGCCAGGCGAGCGGGACCGAGGCGAAGGCCTCGTTGACCTCGAACAGGTCGATGTCGCCGAGGGCCAAGCCAGCGCGCTCCAGGGCGCGCCTGGTCGCCGGGATCGGCTCTTCGAGCATGATCACCGGATCGCCGGCGGTGACGGTGAGATTGTGGATGCGCGCCAGCGGGGTCAGCCCGTGGGCCTTGAGCGCGGCCTCGGACACGACCAGCACGCCGGCGGCGCCGTCGCACATTTGCGAGGCGTTGGCGGCGGTGATCGATCCACCCTCCTGGAGCGGTTTCACCGCGGCGATGCCCTCCAGCGTCGCGTCGTGGCGAATGCCTTCGTCGCTGCGGTGCTCGCCCAACGGCACGATCTCAGCATCGAAGGCTCCGGCTTCGGTCGCGCGCGCGGCCTTGCGGTGGCTGTCGAGCGCGAAGGCATCCATCGCCTCGCGCGAAAGGGCGTATTTGTCGGCCATCATCTGGGCGCCGACAAACTGGCTGAACATGCCGACGCCGAACCGGTCCTGGATACGCTTCGAGAAGGGGCCGGTGCCGATGCCGTGCTGGAGCGGCAAAGTGAAAGGCAGGCCCATCGGCACGCGCGTCATCGATTCGACGCCGGCCGCGATCACCACGTCCTGAGTGCCGCTCATCACCGCCTGGGCGGCGAACTGGATCGACTGTTGCGACGACCCGCATTGGCGGTCGATCGAGACCGCCGGGACCGATGTCGGCAGCTTCGAGGCGAGCACGGCGTTGCGACCGATATGGAAGGCCTGCTCGCCGGCCTGCCCGACGCAGCCCATGATCACGTCCTCGACCGCGGCCGGATCAAGGCCGGTACGGTCGACGAGCGCATTCAGCACTTCGGCGGCCATGTCGGCCGGGTGCCAGTCCTGGAGCGCGCCCCCGCGGCGACCCCCGGCGGTGCGGACGGCGGCGACGATATAGGCTTCAGGCACTGACGGCTTCTCCCTTGGGCGAGGCAGACGGGCGCGGACCGCGCGCCGTATCGACCTCGACGCGGTTTCGGCCGCGATCCTTGGCCTTGTAGAGCAAGGCGTCGGCACGCTTCATCACCGATTCGACATCCTCGTCCTTGCCCGCCGCGACGACGCCGGCCGAGAAGGTGATCGCGCCCAGAGGCGCGTCGGTCTCGCGGACCTTGAAATAGCGGTTGGCGACGGCCTCGCGCGCCTCGCCGATGATGCGCGAGGCGGCGGCGGCGCCGACCGCCGCGAACACTACCGCGAATTCCTCGCCGCCGTAGCGCGCGACCATGTGGCCGGGGCAATTGGCATCGAGCACCGAGGCGACCATCTTCAGCACGCGATCGCCGACGCCGTGACCGTGGCTGTCGTTGATGAGCTTGAAATGATCGACGTCGCAGAGCGCGACGCTGACCGGGACGCCGGCATCGACCAGAGCGGCGTAGCGATCCTCGAACGCGCGCCGGTTGGGGAGCGCGGTGAGCGCGTCGCGGCGCGCCTCCTCCTCCGCGCTGGCGAGCCGCTCGCGCAGCGCACGGGCCTCGATGGTCGCGTTCTCGAGCCTTTTCTCGGCCTCGCGCGTACGCTCGATCATCGCGCCGGTGATGCGGACCAGGTCGCCGAGCGAATCGGGACCGTCGAGCGCCTCGAGCTGGGCGGCGCCGGTCTCGAGATCGCCCGAATAAGTGCGGACCTCGGCTTGGGTCGCCTCGACGATGTCGGTGAAATCATCGACCTGGCGGCGGGCATGATCGATCGTCTCGGGGCCGATCGAGGGCGCGCCGATCTCGATGCCCGCGCTGCCGAGAATGCGGTTGGCCTCCATCTGGGTGAGGCGCAGCCCGTCGCTGGTCGCATCCTCGATCGCGGCGATGGCAGAGGCGTTGCTGCCGGTGACGAGGGTGTGGACCAGCATGTAATTGGCCGGCGTGGGTTCGAGCCGATGATCGAACAAGAAGGTGCCGATCGCATCATAGATGCGCCGCCGTTCCTCCTCCTGATCGCTCGCTGGCTTCATGGTCCCTCCGGTCGTCCCCTAATGCGGACCCGTTTAAGGATCCTTATGGCCGCGCCGCGCCGAAGGCCAGTAGTCCCCACACGTTCGCCCGTACCCGGCACGGGTCGCTCAGGCGGCGACCGGGGCGCCGCCGAAACCGCCGAGGAAGGCGGCGACATTGTTGCCGAGCGCGTCCACCGCATAGCCGCCCTCCATCACCACCAGGGTCGGCAGGCCGAGCGCGGCGATGCGCTCCGCGACGACCGGATAGTCGCTCTCGCGGATCGCGAAATGGGAGATCGGATCGCCCTCGAACGTGTCGGCGCCGAACGACAGGATCAGCAGGCCCGGATCGAAGGCGGCGATCGCGTCCAGCGCGCGAGCGAGCGCGTCGAGATAGGCGGGCAGCATCGTGCCGCGCGGCAGCGGCAGGTTCAGCGTCGCGCCCGCGCCGGCGCCCTGCCCGGTCTCGTCCGCATGGCCCCAGAAGAAGGGATAATCGGTCGCGGGATCGGCGTGGACCGAGGCGAAGAAGACGTCCCCATCTTCGAGGAAGATGTCCTGGGTGCCGTTGCCGTGATGGTAATCGATGTCGAGCACCGCGACCCGCTGATGCCCGGCGGCGGTGGCGGCGCGGGCGGCGATGGCGGCATTGTTCAGATAGCAGTAGCCGCCGAGATAATCGGCGCCGGCATGGTGGCCGGGCGGTCGGCAGAGCGCGAAGGCGGTGCGCGCGGTGCCGTCGAGGATCGGATCGAGCGCGGTCAGCGCCGTCTGCGCGCTCCAATAAGCCGCGTCCCAGGTGCCGGCGGTGATCGGCGTCCCGGCATCGTAGCTGAAACGGCCGAGCAGGGCGTCGATCCGCTCCAGCCGCATCGAGCGGCGGCCGACGACGGGCCAGGTATAGCCGACGGCGTCGCCGCTGCGGCCGGCGGCGCGCCAGCGTTCGTGCGCGCTGGCGAGAAAATCGAGATATTCGGCGCTGTGGACGCGCTCCAGCGGCGCCATGCCGAAATCGCGCGCCGGCTCCAGCGGCCCGAGCTTCGCGGCGATGATCTCGGCGCGGGAGACCTTTTCGGCATGATCGGCCCAGCCGCCATTGTGAAGCTCGAGCGCCGGGCTGTGGCCGAGCTGGCGCGGATCGAAAACCTGAAACATCTCACTCCCCCCGCAAACAAGCGAGGGCGTGCCTAGCAAAGCGGGGCTGCGCGGGCGAGCCCCTGCGAAGCGGTCAGCGCGCGTCGGCCACGCGGCGATAGGGCACGAACGGCCCCAAAGCGACGAAGCCGGTCTCCATCCGCGCCGTGGGGTCGTAGAGGCGGACGATGTCGATGCTGCAGAGCTGCGACGAATGGGTGTCGGTGACCATGATGTCGTCGCGGTCGAGCGACTGCCCGCCGCCTTCGGGCCGGTTCACGTAGAGCGTGCTGCCGACCTGGTAGACGATCGCGGTGCCATCGATGATGCGGCTCGAGCGGATGTTGCGCAGCTGGATGCAGTCGACCGGTTCGCCGGCGACGCGGCCCTCCAACGCCTCGGCGAGCCGGGCCTCCGGATCCTTGGGACGCGCCAGAGCGGGCTGGGCCGAGGCGGCGAGCAAGGCGGTGAGCAGGAGCGGGGACAGGATCTTCATGGCGACATCTCCAGACAGGCTCTTTGGCGCGAGCCTAAACCTGCCAGCCTGAACGGAGGCTGAGCAAAAGGGCCGCCTCCGAAACGAAATAACGGACGCTAATTAGCCTTGTCAAAAACACCCACATGGCCGGCATTGCGTGCGACGAGGCGGCTGCCGTCCCGGGAGAATGTTGCGCCCTCGCCGGTAGCCAGCTTCCAATAGGCGTCCCGGACGGGATCGGGCGGGCATTCCTGGAGGTCGATCGTGATCAGGCCGGGCTGGTCGGAGCGGCCCCAGCCGTTGCAGCCGTCGTGGCCGCCGACGATTTCGCCGCCGCGCGTCACCAGCGTGAAATCGGGCCGCGGCGCGCCGTCGATCGTCGCCGAAGCCCACTTCTCCTGCGCGGCTCCGCAGGAGGCGAGGAGCAGAAAAGAGAGCAACATCGGCCGCATGCCCCCCCAACGCGGTTCGGGCATCCGCGGCTCCGGCGGTCCCAAACCGTCGCCGGCGCGTTGAGAACGGCGGTACTGGCAGAGGAGGTGCGATGATGGCCCAATCCTTGCCCCGCGTCCTGCTGATCGGCGCGAGCCTGCTCGCGGCTGGATGCACGCCGCCGGAGCCGGAGCCGGCACCACCGGCCGCGGCGCCCGTCACGCCAGTCGCCGAGCCGCGCCAGGACTTGCCGGAGGAGCAGCGCTCGCCCGATCTGTTCGGCGCGTGGCTGGTCGAGGGGATTGAAGCGCCGAAGCCGGTTGCGCGGGACCGCAGCTGGGACATGGTGCTTCTGGTCGGCGTGCGGCAGCTCGAGCTCCTCTCGCAATGCGTCACGATCGGGCCGTTCGACTATGGCCGCACGCCCGGCGGCGGCATCGCCGTCCGGCAGCCCGTCGCCGTGCCCCGGAGCAG